>NZ_JBSGFR010000024.1:0-147025 GCF_053603475.1 Actinoplanes sp. NPDC004185
CACGAGGTCTCCGGTATGAAGTTCTGCTTGGTCGCTGAACCACTTACCGGAGACCTCTTCGTCTATCGATCACCGCCACGCCGCAACCTCAGCCAGCGCCCGACATTACGAAACGCGACCTAGGACCTCTTCATGGGTACGTGGGGGATGCCGTCCTCCAGATATTCGGGTCCGGTCGCCACGAAGCCGAAACGGCTGTAGAAGCCGGTGAGGTACGCCTGCGCCTCCAGCGTGCTCGGCCGGTTGCCGATCACCTCGAGCGCGTGGGCCATCAGCCTGCTCGCGTAGCCGCCCTTGCGCGCGTTCGGGGCGGTGACCACGCGGCCGATCCGCTCGGCGCCGCCGTCGTCGAGGATCCGCAGGTAGGCCAGGATCTCGTCGCCCCGGGCCAGCCACACGTGGCGGGTGCCGGGCTCGTCGTCGCGCCCGTCCAGCTCCGGGTACGGGCATTTCTGCTCCACGACGAACACGTCGACACGCAGCTTCAGGATCGCGTACAGGGTGGTGGCGTCGAGGTCGCGGAACGACGCCACCCGGATCTCGTCTCGGGGCTCCGGATGCATGAGTCGGATTTTAGGCGTCACCGAAACGCACCCTCGCCCGTTGGTGCAGGAGGAGCCGCGCACTCTGGAGGCGAGAATGATCAAGCGAAGCAAGCTCTTCGGCGACAAGACCCGGGTGACGTTCTGCCTGCCCAAGGATGCCCCGGCCGGGCCGGTGAGCGTGGTCGGCACGTTCAACGACTGGGAACCGGGCCTGCACGAGCTCAAGGACCGGCGGGACGGCACCCGGACGGTCACCGTGCGGCTGGAGCCGGGTCACTACCGCTTCCGGTATCTCGCCAGCGACGGCGTGTGGCTGGACGACGAGCACGCCGACGCGGTCGGGCCGCACGGCAGCGAACTCGTGCTCTGACGTTTCGTTGCCCGGCACTCGGGCAAGTCCTTCCAGATAGTTGACGCTACAAGCAACTACGGAAGGGGCCCCAGTGGCTAACGTGAAGCTCGCAGTCGTGTACTACTCCTCGACCGGCACGATCCACGCCATGGCGGAGCGGATCGCCCAGGCGGGGGAGAAGGCGGGCGCCGAGGTGCGCCTGCGTCAGGTGGCGGAGCTCGCGCCGCAGGAGGCCATCGCCTCGAACGCGGCGTGGAGCCAGCACTTCGACCGCACCAAGGATGAGCCCAAGGCATCCGCCGACGACATCGTGTGGGCGGACGCCGTGCTCTTCGGCACCCCCACCCGCTACGGCAACGTGGCCAGCCAGCTGAAGCAGTTCCTCGACACGCTCGGCCCGCAGTGGCAGCAGGGCCAGCTCGCCGACAAGGCGTACGCCGGCTTCACCGCCTCGATGACCGCGCACGGCGGCCAGGAGTCGACGCTGCTGGCGCTGTACAACACGATTCACCACTTCGGCGGCATCGTGGTGGCCCCGGGTTACACCGACCCGCTGAAGTTCGCCGACGGCAACCCGTACGGCGTCTCGCACGTCACCGGGGGCAACAACGACAACCCACTGGGTGACCCGGAGAACGCCGCGCTCGACCACCTGACGCAGCGCATCGTCAAGATCGCCGGCAAGCTCAAGGACTGACGCCACCCGTACCGGTTACAGCCCTTACGTCCGCGGCCGTGACTTGGCACACTGTGCGGCGTGAAAAAGTTCGAGGCTGATCTGACCAACGCCGTATGGCGCCGCAGCGGCGGTACCGCGCAGCCGGGTGCCGCCGCCGTCGAGGTCGCCCTGCTGGACGGTGGTGTCGCCGTCCGTGACTCCCGTAAGCCCGACGGCGACGTGCTCTTCTTCACGCCGGACGAATGGGACGCTTTCGTCGGCGGCGCCAAGGACGGCGAGTTCGACTTGTAGCGTTGGTAGCGTGGCCTGGTCGGACATACCTCGGTATCCGGATTTTTACCTGAAAAAGGTTCATTTCTAGGTAACCTCCCGGTATGACCATTCACGAGAGTTCTGACCTGCTCAAAAAGGTGGAGCGGTACGAGGCCGCCGTGCATGAGCTCGAGGCAGCCCACGAGGACGTCAAGGACGTGCTCATGGAGTCCATCCTGTTCGCCCGCTGGCAGCAGCTCGGCACTCAGCTCGGTTTCTCCGCGGTCGACCCGGCCAAGCAGCGCGAGGAGCCGAACCGTGACCTCCAGCAGCTCAACCAGCAGATCTCCGCGATGAGTGATTCCTGGGCTCACTAGTGCCGCGCATGTGACCTCCGCCGCCCGGGTCCCTCTCGGCTCCGGGGCGGCGGAGGCGCTAGCGTGGCGCCATGGTCGACACCCAGTACGAAGAGCTGCTGCGCCGGGTCCTCGAGACCGGCATCCCGAAGGCGGACCGCACCGGCACCGGCACGGTCAGCCTCTTCGGTGAGCGACTGCGCTACGACCTGTCCCAGGGCTTCCCGCTGATCACCACCAAGCGGGTGCACTTCAAGTCGGTCGCGGTCGAGCTGCTCTGGTTCCTGCGCGGCGACAGCAACACCCGGTGGCTGCGCGAGCGCGGCGTGACCATCTGGGACGAGTGGGCCGACGAGAACGGCGAGCTGGGCCCCGTCTACGGCAAGCAGTGGCGGTCCTGGCCCACCCCGGACGGCGGCCACGTCGACCAGATCAGCGAGCTGCTGGCCACGCTGCGCCGCGACCCCGACTCGCGCCGCATGATCGTCTCGGCCTGGAACGTCTCCGAGCTGCCCGAGATGGCCCTCGCGCCGTGCCACGCGCTGTTCCAGTTCTACGTGGCCGACGGCCGGCTCTCCTGTCAGCTCTACCAGCGCAGCGCCGACATGTTCCTGGGTGTGCCGTTCAACATCGCCAGCTACGCGCTGCTGACGCAGATGATCGCGGCGCAGACCGGGCTGATCCCCGGCGACTTCATCTGGGTGGGCGGCGACTGCCACATCTACGCCAACCACGTCGAGCAGGTGCGCGAGCAGCTCAGCCGGCCCGCGTACCCGTTCCCGAAGCTGGAGATCGCGCCGGCGGAGTCCCTCTTCGACTACGACTACGAGCACTTCTCGCTCGTCGACTACCAGCACCACCCGGCCCTGCGGGCGCCGGTCGCGGTATGACGATCCACATGATCTGGGCCGAGGCGCGCGGTGGCGTCATCGGGGCCAAGGGGGCGATTCCCTGGCACGTGCCCGGCGAGCAGAAGATCTTCCGGGAGCGCACGATGGGTGCCACCGTGGTGATGGGCCGGACGACCTGGGATTCGCTGCCGGAGCGCTTCCGGCCGCTGCCCGGCCGGCGCAACGTGGTGCTGACCCGGCAACCGGGCTGGGCCGCCGCGGGGGCCGAGACCTTCGGCTCGGTCGGCGAGCTGCTGCGGGTCCACGACGACTTCTGGGTGATGGGCGGGGCGGCGGTCTACACCGCGCTGCTGCCGTACGCCGGGCACATCGTGCGGACCCGCATCGACCTCGCCGTCGAGGGGGACACCTTCGCCCCCCGGCTCGGGCCGGAATGGCAGCTCACCGCCGGTGCCGACACCAGGACGTCGGACACCGGCGTGCGTTACACCGTGGAGGAGCTGAGTTCACCCGCGGCGGAAAACCCAGGCAACTTCACATAGGCTTCGGGTCGAGCTTGATCGACAGGCTGTTCACGCAGTGCCGCGTGTTCTTGGCCGTCATCATCTCGCCGCGGAAGACGTGGCCCAGGTGGCTGCCGCAGCGGGCGCACTGGATCTCGGTGCGGACCATGCCGAGGCTGCGGTCCTCGATCTCCTTGATCGCGCCCGGGATGGCGTCGTCGAACGACGGCCAGCCGCAGTGCGAGTCGAACTTGGTGTCACTCGGGTAGAGCGCGGCGCCGCAGGCCCGGCACTCGTAGGTGCCCTCGGTCTTGGTGTCGACGTACTCGCCGCGCCAGGCCGGCTCGGTGGCGCCCTGGCGCAGCACCCGGAACTCGTCGGGGCTCAGGCGGACCCGCCACTCTTCTTCGGTGGTGGGCAGGGTGGTCTTGTCAGTTGCCATGCTCCAAAGGTACGTCGGTACGGCAGCGGCGCACCGCCAGTGCGCCGACGGGCCGGGCCGCAGCCGTTGAACGGTCATGGATGCGACGCGTTTCAGCCCCACCTGGCAGCAGGCCCTCGCCCGTGGCATGTACCTCGGCGTGCTGGGCGCGGTGGTGGGAATGTCGGCCGGTCTGCTCGCCACGATGGTGGCCCTCGCCTGGACGGCGGCCTCCGCGCCACCGGCCTGGGTGTGGGCGGTGCTCGCGTTCGGTCCGCCGCTGGCCGGTGCGCTGGCCGGAGTGCTGTTGCGGCCACGGCTGGGCACCGAGATCGACGCCGGTGGCATCCGGACCGTGACCCCGTTCGGGGCCGGGGTGCAGCCGTGGAGCCGGGTCGTGGACCTGCGGGCCGAGCGCCGCGGGGCCCGTACGGTCGTCTCCGTCTACCTGGAGTCCGGCGCCAGCGTGCAGTTGCAGGCGCCGTACAGCGGTGAGCTGTTCGCCGCCGATCCGCAGTTCGAGCTGAAGGTCTTCGCGCTGTCCCACCTGTGGCGCAGTCACCGCTTCGGTGGCCTGCCGAGCTGAGCTCGTTCACCTTTTCGATGGGGACTCGCCGGAGGGGCAATGCCACCAAATCCGGCATTAGCCGCTAAGCTCCCACCGGACCAAGACGGACTTACCGCAACAGAACGGATTCCCTTCATGAGTTTGACGCGCCGGTTGGCCGCTGGACTGCCCGCGGCCGGCGTCACCGTCCTCGCCGCTCTGGCCCTCACCGGGGCCCCGGCCGCCGCGACGGGCGACGAGTCCGCCGCTCGCGCCAAGCAGCCCGCCGTGATGACCACGCCGTGTTCCGAGGTGCAGCGGGGCGACAAGTGCGACTACGGCTACACCGACGACACCAAGCCGGGCGACACCAAGCCGGGCGACACCAAGCCGGGTGACACCGGTGCGACGCCGGACGACAACGGCACCGGGCCCACCCGCGGCAACGGTGGCTACGGCGGCGAGAGCCCGACCCCGTCGCCGAGCCCGTCGACGCCGACCGCCAGCGTCGACACCGTCCCGCCGGGCGGCGAGAGCCCGGCGACCTCGCCGGCGCCCAGCCAGAGCACCCCGGGCGGCGGCGTCAGCGCGGGCGGCACGCTCCCGCTGACCGGCGCGCCGATGGGTCTCACCATCGCGCTCGGCGGCCTGATGGTCGCGGGCGGCGCGGCCGCCGTGTACTACAGCCGGCGTCGTCGCAGCGCCTGAGCAGCGGCAACTGCCTCGTAAGGCCGTCCCCGGGAACATCCGGGGGCGGCCTTCGCCGTCGCGGGCTTAAGGTCTTGGCATGGCATCGTCGAAGTCACCCGCCGTCGAGGTCGAGGTCGCCGGCCGGCCGGTCCGGCTGAGCAGCCCCGACAAGGTCGTCTTCCCGCAGCGGGGCTACACCAAGCGGGACGTCTTCGAGTACTACCTGGCGGTCGGCGACGGCATCATGCGCGCGCTCGACCACCGCCCGACGACGCTGCAGCGCTTCCCCGACGGCATCGAGGGGGAGATGTTCTTCCAGAAGCGGATCTCCACCCGGGGCGTGCCGGCCTGGGTCGAGAGCGCCACGATCACGTTCCCGAGCGGGCGTACCGCCGATGAGCTCTGCCCGGCCGACCTCGCGCACGTCGCGTGGGCCGCGCAGATGGGCACCATCGTCTTCCACCCCTGGCCGGTGCGGGCCGCGTCCCCGGACCAGCCGGACGAGCTGCGCATCGACCTCGACCCGCAGCCGGGCACCGGCTTCGGCGACGTGATCACCACCGCCGGGGTGGTCCACGAGGTCCTGGACGAGCTGGGCTGGACCGGCTATCCGAAGACCTCCGGTGGCCGCGGCGTCCACGTGTACGTGCGGATCGCCCCCACCCACTCCTTCGTGGAGGTGCGCCGGGCGGCGATCGCGCTGGCCCGCGAGGTGGAACGCCGCAGCCCGGACCGGATCACCACGGCGTGGTGGAAGGAGGAGCGCGGCGAGCGGGTCTTCCTGGACTACAACCAGACGGCCCGGGACAGGACGATCGCCTGTGCGTACTCGCTGCGCGCCAACGCGCGGGCCACGGTTTCCACGCCGGTGACCTGGGCCGAGCTGCCCGACGTGGAGCCGGACGACTTCGACCTGCGGACGGTGCCCGAGCGGTTCGCCAAGATCGGTGACCCGCACGCCGGGATCGACGACGTGGCCCACGACATCGCGCCGCTGCTGGAGTGGTCGGCCCGGGACGAACAGAACGGGCTCGGCGACCTGCCGTACCCGCCGGACCATCCCAAGATGCCCGGAGAGCCGCCGCGGGTGCAGCCCAGCCGCAAGAACGAGGCGAACTGGTGACCGGCTACAGCGCGATCTTGAAGCCCTCGTGCGAGGCCTGGAAGCCCAGCGAGGCGTAGAAGCGGTGGGCGTCCGTGCGGCGCTTGTCGGTGGTGAGCTGGGCCAGGCTGCAGCCGCGTTCCCGGGCCCGCTCCAGCGACCAGGCCATCAGCGCCCGGCCGATGCCGCGTCCGCGCAGGTCACCGCGCACCCGGACCGCCTCGATGGTCATCCGCTCGGCGCCGCGCCGGCTCAGCGACGGGGTGAAGGTGAGCTGGCAGGTGCCGACCACCGTGCCGTCCTCGTCCGCCACGATCAGCTCGTTGCGGGGGTCGGCGTCGATCGCCTCGAAGGCCGCCCAGCAGGCCGCGTCCACCGCCTCGGGAGTGAGGCCACCGGTGGCCTCGGCGCCGGCCCCGCCGGCCGGCGGCGGCGCGGCGGCGGCATCGCGGGACCGGGCGATCTCGTCGTCGGTGAGGAGCTCGAGGATCGCCGGGACATCGGCTCGGGTCGCGCTGCGGAAGATCACGTGGGCCACGCGGCCATCCTGACACGCCCGACGGGCTGAGCCGCCGACTGGCCACGGCCGGGCACGATGACCGCATGCGACTGCTGTTGGTCCCGGTGCGGGGGATCTATCGCGGGCTGGTCTGGCTCGCCAACTCGCCGCCCACGTTGATCCTGTCCTATTCGCTGCTCATCGCGATGTGCAGCGTGATCTACCACTTCGTCGAGAAAGTCCCCTACGGCGACGCCCTGTGGTGGGCCGTGGTCACCGCCTCGACGGTGGGCTACGGCGACATCTCGCCCAAGACGGGCGTCGGCCGCGTGATGGCCGGCCTGCTCATCTCGCTCATGGTGCTGATCGTGGTCCCGCTGATCACGGCCCAGTTCGCCAGCAAGCTGATCGTCGATCACGACGCGTTCCAGCACGACGAGCAGGAGGAGCTGAAGAACAACCTCCGGGAGGTGCGTCACCTGCTGTCGGAGCTGGCCGCCCGCGAGGGGATCATCGCGGAGGGCAGCGCAGCCCCTCCTTCGGCACCTGCAGATCGATGAGGTAGCCGTCGACCGCGTCGACGATGCACTTGGTGCTGGGATACGCCGTGTGTCCCTCGCCCTCCCAGGTGAGGACCTGCCCGGTGCCGAGCATCTTGGCCAGCTCGGCGGTGTTCTCGTACGGGGTCGCGGGGTCACCGGTGGTGCCGACGACCACGATCGGCGGCGCGCCGGTGGCCGCACCGGCCGGGTACGGGTCCCGGGTGCCCGGCCAGAAGGTGCACGGCAGCATGCCCACGGCCAGCGAGGCGCCGAACAGCGGGTACTTCTTGCGCCACTCGCCCTGCAGCTGGCGGATCTTCTCCACTGTGGGGGCGCCGGCGGTGTCCGCGCAGTTCACCGTGAGGTTGGCGTCGAACAGGTTGGAGTAGCTGCCGTCCGGCTTGCGGTCGGCGTACTGGTCGGCGAGGTCGAAGATGTCGCTCGCGTCGCCGGTCTGCAGGCCGTCGACCGCCTTGGCGAGCTGCTGCCAGCCGGACTCGGTGTAGAGCGACGAGATCACCGCCACGAAGATCCAGCCGGGGGTGGCCTCGCGGCCGTCGGGGCCCTCGACCGGGGACACCTTGGCCTTGGCCAGGGCGTCGGTGACCGCGCCGCGGGCGTCCGGCGCGATCGGGCACTTGGCCGCGTTGGCCTTGCACCAGGTGGTGAAGTTGGTGAACGCCCGCTCGAAGCCCTTGGCCTGCGCCTCGGAGCCGGCGATGAAGTCCTGCTTGGGGTTGATCGCGCCGTCGAGCACCAGCGCCCGGATCTTGTCCGGGAAGAGCTGGGCGTACGTGGCGCCGAGCAGGGTGCCGTAGGAGAGGCCCAGGTAGGTCGTCTTCTGGTCGCCGACGGCCGCGCGGATCGCGTCCATGTCGCGGGCGGCCTGCTCGGTGGAGAAGAGCGGGAGCTGGGCGCCGTACTTCTGGCCGCAGCCCTCGGCCACCCGCTTGTTGAGCGCGACGAGCTCCTGGAACTCGGCGTCGGTGGCCGGGTCCGGCGGCGCCGAGAAGGTGGCGTCCTGATCCTTGCTGCTGATGCACTTGATCGGGTCGGAGCGCCCGACGCCGCGCGGGTCGAAGCCGATGATGTCGAACCGGTCGGTCACTTCGGTGGGCAGCCCGCCCAGCGCCTGCCCGAACGAGACGTAGACCGAGTAGTCGATGCCCGAGCCGCCGGGGCCACCGGGGTTGACCAGCAACGAGCCGATCCGGTCGTGCTGGGTGGCCGAGCGGATCCGGATCATCGCGACGTCGTAGGTCTCGCCGGACTGCGGGGCCGCCCAGTTGCGCGGTACGGCCACCGACGCGCAGTCGTAGGTCATGCCGGACGCGGCCCGGCCGACCAGCTTCTCCGGCACGTCCGGGCAGGCCGTCCACTGCGCCTGGGTACCGGGCACCGCGGGCGGCGCCTTGCTGCCGGTGGTGACCGGAGCGGCACCGTCGGAGTCGTCGGGGGCGAACACCGGCAGCGTGCAACCGGCGGTCACGATGACCGCGGCGACCAGTGCGGCCAGGACCAGGCGGGGGGTACGCGGCACAGTGCGCGGCCTTTCTCGATCGGCTCTTGCTCGCACGAGGCTAGCCGAGAAGTCTGACAACCTGGCTCAGCGGCTCGTCAGCACGTCGGCGAGCTGGAACCGCACCGGCCGCTCCAGCTGCTCGTAGGTGCACGTGCGCGGCTCGCGGTCCGGGCGCCAGCGTTCGAACTGGGCGGTGTGCCGGAAGCGCAGGCCCTCCATGTAGTCGTAGCGGACCTCGACCACGCGTTCGGGTCGCAGCGGCACGAAGGACAGGTCCTTGCCGTTGTTCCAGCGGCTGACCTCGTTCTTGCGCGGGGTGCGCTCGCCCTGCTCGTGGGCGGCCCAGTTCCACGGGTGCCCCTCGAAGGTGGTGACCAGGTGCTGCATCTCGGTGAAGAGCTCCTCGCGGACGGCCATCGGGAACGAGCCGATGACCCCGACCGAGACCAGCACGTCGCGCTCGTCGTAGAGGCCGAGCAGCAGCGAGCCGATCCGGTTCTCGCCGGACTTGTGCACGCGGTAACCGGCCACGACGCAGTCCGCCGTACGCTTGTGCTTGATCTTGGTCATGACCCGTTTGTCCGGCTCGTAGCCCAGGTCCTTGCCCTTGGCGATCAGCCCGTCGAGCCCGGCGCCCTCGAACTCGCCGAACCACCGCCGCGCGGTCTCCAGGTCGTCGGTCGCCGGCGTCACGTACACCGGGGGTTTCGCCTCGGCCAGGCACTGCTCCAGCCGGGCCCGGCGCTCGGCGAAGGGCCGCGTGGTCAGATCCTCGTCCCCCAGCGCCAGCAGGTCGAAGGCCACGAAGCCGGCCGGGGTCTGCTCGGAGAGCAGCTTGACCCGGCTCGCCGCCGGGTGGATGCGCTGCTGAAGGGCCTCGAAGTCGAGGGTGTTGCGCTCGGTGTCGGCCACGATGATCTCGCCGTCGATCACCGCCCGGGCCGGGAAGTTGGCCAGCACCGCCTCGACCACCTCGGGGAAGTAGCGGGTCATCGGCTTCTCGTTGCGGCTGCCGATCTCCACCTCGTCGCCGTCGCGGAAGATGATCGACCGGAAGCCGTCCCACTTGGGCTCGTAGAGCTGCCCGGCGGGGATGTCCGCGACGGGCTTGGCCAGCATCGGCTTCACGGGCGGGTTGATCGGCAGGTCCATCGGCCCAGTCTCCCCGTTCGCGCCCGGAAAGGAAGCCCGGACGCACCGGTCCGTCAAGTTCGCCGGGCCGATAGCCGGGTAGGGGTAGGCGATGAGCTCACGTGTGGTGGTACTGACCGGTGCGTCCAGCGGGATCGGCCGGGCCGCCGCGCTCGCCTTCGCCGCGCGAGGGGATCGGCTGGTGCTGGCCGCCCGGGGCCTGGCCGATCTGGAGAAGGTGGCCGCGAGCTGCGGCGGGAGCCCGCTGGTGGTGCCGACCGACATCAGCGTACGGGCGCAGGTGGAGGAGCTCGCGGACGCCGCCGTCGAGCGGTTCGGCCGGATCGACGTCTGGTCCGACAGTGCGGCGGTGATGGCGTACGGCAAGTTCGAGGATGTGCCCCCGGACGTCTTCGACCACGTGGTCACGACGGATCTGCTCGGTTCGGCGAACGTCGCCCGCGCGGCGCTGAGGGTGTTCCGGAGCCAGGGCCACGGGACGCTGATCCTGTGCGGCTCGCTGCTCGGGCACATCACCGCGCCGTACATGTCGGCCTACGTGACCTCGAAGTGGGGCCTGCGCGGCCTGGCCCGGACCTTGCGGCAGGAGACCCGCGACGCTCCCGGCATCAACGTCTGCCAGCTCGTGCCGGGCAGCGTGGACACGCCGATCTACACGAGCGCGGCCAACTACGCCGGTTTCGTGGGCCGCCCGCCGCCGCCGGTCGACTCCGCCGAGCGGATGGGCGCGGGTATCGTGCGGCTCGCCGACCGCCCCCGCCGGGAGCTGTCGGTCGGAGCGGCCAACAGGTTCACCGAGCTGGGTTTCAAGGCCATGCCGCCGGTCTACGACGCGCTGGTCGGGCCGATGATGGACCGGCTGGGCCTGAGCCGGCGCCGGGCCACGCCGGACGCCGGCAACGTCTTCCGGCCCGCCGGCCGGGTCGAGGGTGGACCGGCGCGCTGGGGCCGGCTGCCGGTCGCGGCGCTCGCCGCCACCGCGACAGTGCTGGCCTCGACCACGGTGGCGGTCGGCGTGCGCCGTCTGAGCCGCGGGTCTTGAGTCGTCCCCAGGGGCAGGGTGCAGACTCGTCGGCATGACCGTGCGGGATCAGCGGGGGCTGACGATCGGCGAGTTCGGCCGCCGGTCCGGCCTGTCGGTCAAGGCGTTGCGCCTCTACGACCTGTCCGGCCTGCTGCCCCCGGCCGAGGTGGACCCGGTCAACGGCTACCGCCGGTACGCGGTCAGCCAGCTCGACCGGGCCCGCCGGATCAGTCTGCTGCGCCGCCTCGACATGCCGCTCGCCGTCGTCGCCGAGGTGCTGGCCGGCACCGACGAGGAGGCGGTGGTGCGCCTCGACCGCTGGTGGGCGGCCCAGGAGCAGGCCACGGCGGCCAAGCGGGGCAGCATCGGCTGGCTACGCGTCCAGCTCGCCGCGGCCACCCAGCCCGCCACGACGTACGAGGTGCACCGGCGGGCGGTGCCGGCCACCAAGGTCGCGGCCATCCGCCGGGCCACCGACCAGCAGGGACTGGCCGGCACGATCCACGAGCTCCAGTGGCAGGTACGCGACCAGCTGGCCGGGGCGACCACCACCGCCGAGCACTGGGTGATCTACCACGGTTTCGTCACCCCGGACAGCGAGGCCACGGTCGAGGTCTGCGTGCCGTTCACCGGGGCGGCCGAGCCGGCGGGCACGATGGTGATCCGGCTGGAGCCCGCGCACACCGAGCTCCGCACCACGGTCGCCCGCGACGACTGCTTCTATCCGCGGATCATGCAGGCCTACGACACCCTGGCCCGGCACGTCGACGCCGAGGGCCTGGTCCGGACCGCGCCCGTACGCGAGATCTACCTGGCCGACTGGCACACGATCGCCGGCACCGACCCGTTCGTGCACGTCGCCCAGCCCGTGGGTCCTTGACCGGGACGCCCTACCGGACGAGGAGCTCGACCAGCCGGTCCAGCTCCGCCGACGGGTCCGCGGCCAGGCCCATGTGCACCGGACCGGCCTGCAGGATCGTGCTGCGCGGAGCGACCAGCCAGCGGAAGCGCTCGCCCTGCTTCATCTCACGGGCCGCGCCGCCGTCCGCGCCCCCGGCACAGGTGATCTCCCAGGACTGCAGCGACGCGCGGATGCCGTCCAGGTCGGCGTGGGGATCGAGGGCGAGCAGCCGCGGCTCGTGCAGGTGGGTGCGGGCGGCCAGGAAGTCGAGGCGCTGGCAGTAGAGGACCACGCCGACGTTGATGAACTCGCCGCGCTCGACCCGGGGGACCGCGCGGACGATCGCGTACTCGTAGGGCACCCTCATGCCGGGACCCCCGGCAGCCAGGCGGCGGGCTCGGCGGCCCGGGCCACGAGGTGGTCGAGGTAGGCGCGGCGGGCGTCGCCGGCCGACGCGAAGTCGAACTCAGCCAGCCACTCGTCCGGGACGAGGTCGATGACCTCGGCCAGGAGAGCGGGCGTGAGCTGCGCGGCCAGCTCCGGGCCGGCGGTCGCCAAAGCGGTCGCGTACGGCTTCAGCACATGGTCGTCCCACTTGTACGCCCGGTGCACCACGTTCGCCGCGCGCGGCCAGTTGTGGTGGAAGTAGAGCGTGGCGCCGTGGTCGATGAGCCAGAGCCCGCCGTGCCAGATCAGCAGGTTGGGGTTGCGCCAACTGCGGTCCACGTTCTCCACGAACGCGTCGAAGGCCAGCGTGCGCGAGCCAGCTCGGCGTCGACCGGGTGGGCCACCGGGTCGTAGCCCAGCGCGCCCGGCAGGTAGTCCATCCCCAGGTTGGCGCCGGCGCTGGCCTTGATCAGCTCCTGCACCTCCTCGTCGGGCTCGGCCCGCGCGACGACCGGATCGAGCTGGGTGACGACGAGCTCCGGCACGGGCAGGCCGAGCCGGCGGGCCAGCTCACCGGAGATGACCTCGGCCACCAGCGCCTTGGGGCCCTGGCCGGCGCCGCGGAACTTGACCACGTACGTGCCGAGGTTGTCGGCCTCGACGATGCCGGGCAGCGAGCCGCCCTCCCTCAGCGGAGTGACGTAACGGGTGGCGATGACCTCGGACAGCACGCCGCTCACCCTAGTGCGTGCAGGTGGCGGGCCATCCAGTCGCGGTACCAGCGCGGCGGGCGGTTGCGGTCGTGGACGATGAGGCCGTACTGCAGGGGCGACTGGAGCACGTAGAGCGAGTCGCGGAGGTCCTCGACGTCGTCCCGGCCGAGCCGGTCGGCCATGGTCGCGGCCAGCAGCGCGGCGCCGGCGAGCCGCTGCTGGTCCAGCTCCCGCAGGAGGGCCGCGATCTCCGGATCGCTGTCGGCGGCGCCGTGCACGACCGCATAGATGGGGTACGCCCGCTCGGAGACCTCGGCGAACGCGTCGGCCATCCGCTCGACCACCTCGGCGAAGGTGCCGGCCTCGTGGATGCGCCGCAGGACCGGCCGGTCCCGCAGCGGGCGGTCGTCGGTGTCTCCCGCGATGGCGGTGTCGACGGCCTCCTTGAGCAGGTTGACCTTCGACCGGAAGCCGGCGAAGACAGTCGGCGCGGAGACGCCCGCCTCCTGGGCGATCCGGGCGACGGAGGTGCCGGCGTACCCGTGCTCGACGAACAGCCGGCGGGCCACCGATCACCGGGGACGGCCCGGCCGTGCTGCTCATCCACGGCGGCGGCGAGGACGCGGCCCTGCTGGACGCCCAGGCCGAGGCGATCGCGGTGCGCGGCTTCCGGGTCGTCTGGTACGACCGACGCGGCACCGGGGGCAGCACCCGCGACTGCTGGCCCGGCGGTGGGGCCGATCAGCACGCCGATGACGCGGCGCGGCTGCTGGGCGAGGGTGAGCGCGGCCGGTGCCACGGTGCTCGGCTTCAGCTCGGGTGGCACGGTCGCGCTGGCCCTGGCCGCCCGGCATCCCGGGACGGTGGGTGAGGTGATCGCCTGGGAGCCGGCCGCGCTCGGTGTGCTGCCGGACGGGCCGCAGCTGCAGGCGGCGATCAACGCGCCCGGGGAGGCGTACCTGACCGAGCATCCCGGCGACTGGGTGGGCGCGTTCCACGTGGTGCTGGACGTGCTGTCGGAGGGCCGCGCCGATCATTCGGCCCCGCAGGTCGTGGCGATGGCGGCCAACGCCGAGGCGATGCTGCGCGACGACGCGCACTTCATCGTCGGCCGGGGGTTCGGGCCCGGCGAACTGCCCGCCGAGCTGGTCACCGTCGCGGTCGGCGAGAAGCCGGATCCGCTGCACGGCGCGATCGCCGCCGCCGTCGCCGGGCTCGTCGGCCAGGAGCCCGTGGTGGTCAAGGGCGCGGGCGACCATGAGGTCTACCTCGCCCAGCCCGGGATCCTGGCCGACTGGCTGGCCCTCCGGCGGCGGGCCTAGGCGGCGTCCGGGCCGCGGCGGCGCAGGTCCTCGACCTTGGTCATGGCGTCGCGCAGCTCGGTGAGCCACTCCTCGGTGTGCTCGCCGACCAGCTTGACGCACCAGGCCAGCGCCTCGGAGCGGCTGCGGGCCACGCCGGCGTCGACCAGGGTGTCCAGCACCTGCCGCTCGGGCTGGCGCAACCGGGTCATCACCGGGGCGGAGAGGTGGGTGAACAGCTCCTCGGTGTCGCCGCAGCGCACACCCCAGCTGACCTTGCGCTGGTAGCGGTGCTCGACCTGGAGGGCGACCTTGATCCGGCCGTCGCGGGTGTCCTCGCGGAACTGGTGGATCCGCCCGGACTGCGCGGCGGAACGGTCGGCGTCGGTGGCGTCGGCGCCCAGGTCGGGCGTGGGCACCCGGCCCCAGATGATGATCTCGTCACGGTCGACGACGACCTGGGGTGGCTCGGTGAACCAGCCGTCGGGCGTTGCCCCGGTGATCCAGGCGGCAGCGTCATCGGCGGCTGGTGGCTCGGTGCGGGCCCCGGAGGGTGGACGGAAACGCATGGGAACCTCCAAGCGAAGCGATGATTACATGCTTACACCGTTGCTTCCCTTGCGCCAGGAAACGCGTTCAGCTCTCAGAGGACAAAGGCATCGGTCCACAGCTGGCGCGAGCGCCCGGACAGCGCGTCCATCAGCGCGACGGCCTGGCTGTCGGTCAGGGCCGCCACGAAGTCGACCACCGCGCGGCCGCGGGCCCGGTAGATCCGGTCCGGGGTCCCCTCCGGCAGCTCCGCCTCAGCCAGCTCCACCAGGTCCCGGATCCGCCGGGGGAGGCGCTCGGTCTCGTCCGGGTCGGCCAGCCAGGCCAGCAGGGCCTCGACCAGCGAGCCCAGCAGCCGGGCCTGGCCCCGCTGGTGCAGCGCCAGGTCCGGGCGGGCCAGCACGAACCTGTTCTGCACGAACTTGAGCACCTGGACCTCGTGCCACTGGGCCGGGGCCAGCAGGACGTGCCCCGACCGCACGGCCGGCGTGTCGGACACCTCGATCGACTCGACCAGGCGCCGGGTCCAGTTCGCCGAGAAGGCGGCGACCTGCGCCTCCGCGTCCAGCGAGCCGTCGAACGCCTCGGCCAGCAGGCCGTCCACCAGCTCGGCGCGGACATGCTCCACCGCCGCGGCGAACGCCTCGTCGTCGCTGATCCAGCTGTCCTTGCGGTGCAGCTGGCGGCGCAGCGCCTCGATCGAGCTGCCCGGGCGGCGCTGGGCGTCGGTCAGGTCCTCGTCCGGGGCCTCCCGGAACGACGAGCGCTGCCACGCCATCAGCTCGGCCGCCACCGAGCCCTGCTGGAGCACTCCGACCCGGTGCACGTCCTCGAGGTCGTGGATCGCGTACGCGATGTCGTCGGCCGTGTCCATCACCGAGGCCTCGGCGGTCTGCTGCCAGTCGGCGACCCGCCCGGCGAACGGCAGCCGGGCCTGCACCATGTCCTCGACCTCGGTGGAGTACGCGCCGAACTTCAGCGAGCCGCCGTCCGGGTCGTCCGGTGGCGCCGCCGCACCGCGCGGCGGCGGATCCATGAACCGGGGATGCGGCACCGGGTGGGTCCGGCGGGTCCACGGGTACTTGAGGATCGCCGCGCGGGTGGCGGCCGTGAGGTTGAGCCCGATGGTGGCCTGGCCGCGGATCTCGGTGCTGGTGACGATCCGGTACGACTGGGCGTTGCCCTCGAAGCCGTCGCGCAGTCCCAGCCGCTGCCGGGCGAGCTGGTCCAGCACCCGCTCGCCGAGGTGGCCGAACGGCGGGTGCCCCAGGTCGTGCGCGAGCGCCGCGGCCTCGACCACGTCGGGATCGCAGCCGCCGAGCTTGTCCAGCACGTCGGCGTAGCGGGGGTCCGCGGCCAGGCGTTCCGCGATCGCCCGGCCCACCTGGGCCACCTTCAGGCTGTGCGTGAGCCGGTTGTGCACCAGCAGGCCGGCGCCGCCGGGGCTGATCACCTGGGTCACGCCGCCGAGGCGGGCGAAGAACGGCGAGCTGACGATCCGGTCCCGGTCGACGCGAAAGGGGCTGGTGGCGAGGTCGCCGGGGGCGACGAGGCTGTCGCCGAAGAGGCGCCGGGCGCGTGGATCGTCCATGCGCCCGACGCTAACGCACCGGATTACCGGGACTGGAGCGCATCCAGGGCGACGGACATCGCGGCGACCAGCCGGCGGTCCAGCTGCGGGTCGTGGATCGTGACGACATACTTGTCGCGCAGGCCCCATTTCTTGAGCACAGAGAACGCCGGGCGGTCGTTCAGCAGGAACTCGAAGTGGTACGGCAGCCAGGACAGCGAGTCGACGAAGCGGCGCAGGATCGCGACGGTCAGGTTCGTCTCCCGGCCGATCATCTCGCCGTAGCCGGGCTGCTCCAGGTGCCACGTCGAGCGCAGCAGGGATTCCTTGAAGTTCTTCCGGAACAGGCCGATAGGACTACCGGAGGCGTCCGTGATGTCGTAGGTGGCGCCGAGGTCGAGGACCTGACGGGCCTTGAAACCGAGGACGGGAGTGGTCTTGGTGTCGTCGGTGTAGAGAGTCACCTGCTCCTTGAACGCCATCCGCTTCTGCTGGGCGAACGCGAGGATGCCGGCCTCCGACCCGTCGGGGGCGACGGCGTGGACCTCGTACTGGTTGACCATCAAGCGGACGCGCTGACGCACGATGAGCTGCTGCTGGGTCTGAAGGGTGTCGACAGTCACGGCGGCAGTGTGACATATCAGCGCTTTGCTGAGGAGATCCACAGCACGACGGTGGCGCCGGGTGCCCGTGGGCGGTCAGACTTGCAGCCGGACAGAACTGACACGGAGGATCTCGTATGGCGAAACAGGCAGACGGCCGTCGGGGGCGCACCGGGGCATTGGTGGCCCTGGCACTGGGGGCCGCTGCGGCCTGGGCCGCTCGTGACATCCCCGCGCAGATCGGCGGCCGCAAGATCGGGGCCCGGGCCGACGGCGAGCGCGGCGAGCGGTACTCCCGTTCCCCGCAGTTCTCCGACGGCAAGTTCCGCAACACGGTGCCGGCGACCATGGTGACCGCGGGCTCGATGCCCCGGATCCTGGCCGCGACGCTGACCGACCGCGACCGCCGGCACCCGAGCCGGCCGATCCCGGTGCTGCGCCCCGAGTTCGGCGGCGACCCGGGCGGGCTGCACGTCACCTGGTTCGGCCACTCGTCGGCGCTGATCGAGATCGAGGGCCGCCGGGTCCTGCTCGACCCGGTGTGGAGCGAGCGCTGCTCCCCGTCCCGGCTGACCGGCCCGAAACGGCTGCACGAGCCCCCGCTGGCGCTGCGCGAGCTGCCGCCGATCGACGCGGTGCTGATCTCCCACGACCACTACGACCACCTCGACATGGACTCCATCCGCAACCTGGTGGACCTGCAGGCGGCGCCGTTCCTGGTGCCGCTGGGCGTCGGTGCGCACCTGGAGCGCTGGGGCGTGCCGGCCACCCGGATCATCGAGCTGGACTGGGACGAGCGGGCGACCGTAGCCGGCATCGAGTTCATCGCGACCGCCGCGCGGCACTTCTCCGGCCGCGGCTTCAGCCGCGACGAGACCCTGTGGTCGTCCTGGGTGATCGCCGGCCCCACCCGCAAGGCGTTCTACTCCGGCGACACCGGCTACTTCCCGGGCTTCGCGCGGATCGGCGAGGAGCACGGCCCGTTCGACGTGACGCTGGTGCAGATCGGCGCCTACGGTGATGCCTGGCCGGACATCCACATGGTGCCCGAGGACGGCGTCGCCACCCACGTGGACGTGCGGGGCGGTCTCATGATCCCGGTGCACTGGGGCACGTTCAACCTGGCGCTGCACGACTGGCCGGAGCCGGCCGACCGCACCTGGCGCGAGGCCAAGGCGCGCGACGTGCGGCTGGCGGTCCCGCGCCCGGGCGAGCGGGTGGACGTCGACAACCCGCCGGCCGTCGACGGCTGGTGGCAAGCTCTTTAAAGGCAGAAATTCCATGTCGTAGGTCCGTGCGTGGTGCTGACCGTCGCTCCCGCCGATTGCCGGCTGATTGCATGGTGAGAACCCGCCGCCCGCCCGGGCGGCGGGTTCTTTTTGCGCCTTGGCCTTAGGTAATAGGTATTAGCGTCTTGACCGGCGGGCGCGGAGCGACTGACGATGTCACTCAACCGCAACTAATGCGTATTACCTTCGTCACCGAGGGGAACAGATCGTGACTGTGACGCGGAGGCGCGTGACGCAGCAGGACATCGCCAGGATGACCGGGGTCAGCCAGGCCACCGTCTCACTGGTGCTCAACGGACGGGACGACGCCGACGTCCGGATCGCCCCCGAGACCCGGGAACGGGTGCTGCAGGCCATTCGCAGCACCGGCTATGTCGCCGACCCGATCGCCCGCCGCCTCGCCGCCCGGCACAACCGGATCCTCGGCGTCTTCACCTACGAGTCGGTCTTCCCGGCCGGGCTCGGCGACTTCTACCACCCGTTCCTGGCCGGGATCGAGGAGTGCGCGGAGCGGGTCGGCTGCGATCTGCTGCTGCTCACCAGCGCGCCGGTGATCGACGGCCGGCGCCGGATCTTCCACCAGGACAACCGGCTGCGGCTCGCCGACGGGTGCGTGCTGCTGGGCCGCTCGCTGGACCCGGCCGAACTGGCCCGGCTGCTCGCCGAGGGCCAGCCCTTCGTCAGCGTCGGGCGCCGCGACGACGCCGGTGGTCCGGTGCCGTACGTGGGAGCCGACTACCCGGGCGCCACGGCGGCCCAGGTGCGCGCCGCTGTCGCGCTCGGGCACCGGCGGCTCGCCTACGTGGGTGAGGGCGCCGGTCCGGAATCGCACGCCGACCGGCTGCGCGGCTTCAACGCCGCGGTGACCGAGACCGGGGTCAACGGCCGTCACCTGGCCATCGCCGGTTCCTCGCCCGCGGTCGCTCAGACCGATGTGGACGGCCGGCGCCAGGCCGTCGCTGGGGTCTCGGCGGGGGCGGTGCTGGACGCGATCCTCGCCGACGGGCGTACCTGTGTGTTCGTCGAGGAGTTCGCCGACGGGGTGGTGCTCGCCCAGCTCGCCGCCGAGCGCGGTCTGCGCGTACCCGGGGACCTGTCCTTCGTGGCCCTGGGCGACCCGACCCGGCCGGCGGCGACCGACATCGACTTCACCGGCTACCGGATACCGCGCCGGGAGATGGGCTGGCAGGCGGTGGAGGTGCTGGCTGCCATGCTGGAGGGGACCACCGCGGTGACCCAGCGGATCCTGCCCTGCGAGCCGGTGGCCGGCGCGACCCTGGCGGCGGTGGCCCATGCGTGAACTGCGCGCCGACGTCGTCGTCATCGGCGGCGGGCTCGGCGGGGTCGCGGCCGCGCTCGGCGCCCTGCGGGCCGGGCGGTCGGTGCTGCTGACCGAGGAGTACGAGTGGCTCGGCGGTCAGCTGACCAGCCAGGCTGTGCCGCCCGACGAGCACAGCTGGGTCGAGCAGTTCGGCGTGACGGCGAGCTACCGGGCGCTGCGGGACGGCATCCGGGAGTACTACCGGCGGCACTACCCGCTGACCGAGCGGGCGCGGCGTACCCCGGATCTCAATCCCGGCGCCGGGCACGTGAGCCGGCTGTGCCACGAGCCGCGGGTCGCCGTCGCGGTCATCGAGGCGATGCTGGCGCCGTACCGTGGGTCGGGTCTGCTCCAGGTCCTGATGGGTTTTGTGCCCGTCGCGGCGGAGACCGACGCTGACCGGGTCACCGCGGTCACGGTCCGCGGGCCGGGCGAGGAGCTGGTGCTCAGCGGTCCGTACATTCTGGACGCGACCGAGACCGGCGAGCTGCTGCCGCTCACCGGCACCGAGTACGTCACCGGCTTCGAGTCGCAGGCCGAGACCGGGGAACCGAACGCGCCCGATATCGCCGACCCGGGCAACATGCAGGCGTTCTCGGTCTGCTTCGCGATCGACCACGTGGACGGCGACCACACCATCGACCGGCCCGCGGCGTACGACTTCTGGCGCGACTACCAGCCGGCGTTCTGGGGCGCGAAGATGCTCTCCTGGCAGACGCCGAACCCGCGCACGCTGGCCACCTCCACCCGGTCGTTCACCCCGAACCCGGACGACGACCCGTGGCTGGTCCAGGCCGACCAGCGGGTCAACCCCGGCGACGGCAACCTGTGGACGTTCCGGCGCATCGCCGCCCGGCGCACCTTCACCGACGGTTCCTACCCCAGCGACATCTGTCTGGTGAACTGGCCGATGATCGACTACTTCGAGGCGCCGATCATCGACGTGCCGGACGCCGCCCACCACGTGCAGCGGGCGCGGGAGCTGTCCTCCAGCGTCCTCTACTGGCTGCAGACCGAGGCGCCGCGCCCGGACGGCGGCACCGGCTGGCCCGGGCTGCGGCTGCGCGGCGACGTCACCGGCAGCGCCGACGGGCTGGCCCAGGCGCCGTACATCCGCGAGTCCCGGCGTATCCGGGCCGAGTACACGATCGTCGAGCAGGACCTGTCGCTGGCCGTACGCGGCGACAAGGGCGCGGTCCCGCACGCGGATTCGATCGGCGTCGGCATGTACCGCATCGACCTGCACCCGTCCACCGGCGGCGACACCTACATCGATGTGGGCTCGTGCCCGTTCGAGATCCCGCTCGGCGCGCTCATCCCGCGGCGCGTGGAGAACCTGCTGCCCGCCGGCAAGAACATCGGCACCACCCACATCACCAACGGATCCCACCGCCTGCACCCCGTCGAGTGGAACGTCGGCGAGGTCGCCGGCATCCTCGCCGACTTCTGCCTGGCCCGCGCGGTCACCCCGCGCGCGGTCCGCAACACCCCGGCCCTGCTGGCCGACTTTCGCCAACGCCTGACCGCCGACGGCGTCGAGCTGCGCTGGCCCGACATCAGCGGTTACTGAGGAAGGACCCCGACCGATGAAAGCAAGGGCACTCATAGCGGCAACGGTTCTGCTCGGCGGACTCGCGGCGTGTGGCAGCGACTCCACCTCGGACGGTCCGCTCACCCTCCGGATGACCACCTGGTCCGCCAACGAGGCACACGTCAAGCTCTTCACCGAGATCGCCGCCGACTACAAGACCACCCATCCCGACGTCACCGTGCAGTTCGACGCGCTGCCGTTCGAGAACTACACGACCACGCTGACCACCCAGATCGCCGGTGGCAACGCCCCCGACCTGGCCTGGATCCTGGAGGGGTCGGCGCCCGACTTCGTCTCGTCGGGGGCCCTCGCGCCGCTGGACGGAAAGGTCGAGAAGGAGTCTGATCTGGCTCCGGCGGCCACCGCGCTGTGGCAGGCGGACGGCAAGCTTGTCGCGTACCCGTTCTCGACCTCGCCGTTCGGGGTCTTCGTCAACACCGACCTGGTCAAGGACCTGCCGGCCGGGGACAAATGGACGTGGGAGAACGCGATGGCGGCCGCCGCCGGCGCGGCGAAGGCCAGCGGCAAGCAGGGGCTCGTCGTGCGGGACTTCGACTACAAGGCGTGGGACAACCTGGCCAGCATCTTCCACGGCTGGGGCGCCGAGGCGTGGAGCGCCGACGGCAGGACGTGCGGTTTCAACCAGCAGCCGATGGTCGACGCGATGACCTTCATCCACAAGGCGATCTTCACCGACCAGGCGATGCCCGGCCCCGGCGTCGCCGCCGACTTCTTCGCCGGTGAGTCGGCGATGACGATCACCCAGATCTCCCGGGCCTCCCTGCTCAAGGAGGCGAGGTTCAAGTGGACCCTGGTGCCGCTGCCGGCCGGCCCCAAGGGCGGGTACGCGGTCATCGGCCAGGGCGGGCTCGGGGTGCTGAAGAAGGGAAAGAACGCCGAAGCGGCCGCCGACTTCCTGGCGTTCTTCACCAACGAGGCCAACTCGGCCAAGCTGGCCCAGTTCTTCCCGCCGCCGCGCCGCTCGCAGCTCACCGCAGCCACCCTGGCCAAGTCCAACCCGCTGCTCAAGCCCGAACAGCTCCAGGAGGTCGTCATCGACGGCATCTCCACCGGCGTGGTCAAGCCCAGCCACCGCGACAGCGCCGAGATCGGCCAGGCGGTCCGCTCCGCGCTGGACCCGCTGTGGAAGGCCGACGCCCAGGTCAAGCCGGTGCTGGACGGGGTCTGCGCGGCGATCCAGCCCCTCCTGGCGAAATGAGCACTCTCACGGCGGTGCGGTCCTCGGCCGAGGAGACCCGGCCGAGGCCCGCGTACTGGACGACCCGGCGGCGGGACCGGCTCACCGGTTACCTGTTCATCGCGCCGCAGCTGCTCGGCACGGTCGTCTTCGTGCTCGTCCCGCTGGCGCTGGTCGGGTGGTACAGCCTGCACGAGTGGAACGTGCTGGCCGACACCTTCGACTTCGTCGGCGCGGACAACTACCAGCGGCTGCTCGACGATCCGAAGCTGCCGTCGGTGCTGCGGGCCACACTGCTCTTCTCGGCCGGCCTGGTGCTGCTCAATCTCGCGCTGGCGTTGCTGCTCGCCGTGCTGCTGAACCAGAAACTGCGCGGCACCACCGTCTTCCGGGTGCTGTTCTTCTCCCCGGTGGTGGTGTCGCTGGTCGCCTGGACCATCGTGTGGCACTTCATGCTGCAGTCCAACGGCGGCATCAACGGGCTGCTCGACACCATCGGTGTCCAGGGGCCGAACTGGCTGCGTTCCGGCGGCACGGCCATGGCGGCGGTGGTCGTGGTGCAGGTCTTCAAGAACGTCGGCCTGAACATGGTGCTGTTCCTGGCCGCGCTGCAGGGGGTGCCGCAGGACCTCTACGAGGCTGCCCGGGTCGACGGGGCCGGCCGGTGGACGGCGTTCCGGCGGATCACCCTGCCGCTGATCAGCCCGACGATCCTGCTCACCTCGATCATCACGGTGGTCGGCTCGTTGCAGGTCTTCGCCCAGATCGCTGTGCTCACCCAGGGCGGGCCGGGCACGTCCACCACGGTGCTCGTCTACTACCTGTACCAGCAGGCGTTCCAGTTCCACACCTTCGGCTACGGCGCGACGCTGTCGGTGCTGCTCTTCCTCATCGTCCTGCTGCTCACCGTCGTGCAGTGGCACCTGCGCAAGAGGTGGGTCTTCCATGAGCAATAGGGCCAAGGTCGCGCTGTACGCCGTCCTGCTGGTGCTCTGTGTCCCGTTCGTCTTCCCGACCTGGTGGATGGTGACGTCGTCGCTGAAGCCGAACGCGGAGATCTTCGCCTTCCCGCCGCGGCTGTGGCCCGGTGACCCGTCGCTCGAGGCGTGGGGCGACGTGTTCACCCTGCAGCCGTTCGCCCAGCAGTACTGGAACAGCGCGTACATCGCGGTGGTGGTCACGGTGGGCACGCTGGTGGTGGCGTCGATGGCCGGTTACGCGTTCGCCCGGATCCGTTTCCCCGGCCAGAACGCCTTGTTCCTGGTGGTGCTGACCGGGCTGCTCATCCCCGGCGAGGTGACGATCGTCCCGCTGTTCCGGATGTTCAACGGTCTCGGGATGATCGACACCCACTGGCCGCTGATCCTCGTACCGATCTTCGGTGCGCCGTGCGTGCTGGCGACCTTCATCATGCGGCAGTTCTTCATCACGCTGCCGGCCGAGCTGGAGGAAGCGGCCCGGATGGACGGCCTGGGCCGCCCGGCGATCTTCCGCCGCATCGCGCTGCCCCTGGCCAAGCCGGCCCTGGGGGCGGTCGCCATCTTCACCTTCCTGCACAGCTGGAACCTCTACCTGGAACCGATCGTGTACCTCTCCAGCAAGCAGAAGTTCACCCTGCCGCAGGCGCTGACCCAGTTCACCGACGTCTACCAGGGACCACTGTGGAACGTGCAGCTGTCCGCGGCCTCGATGACGGCGATCCCGGTGCTGATCGTCTTCGTGATCGCCCAGCGCCAGTTCATCGAGGGACTCGCCCACACGGGCCTCAAGGGCTGAGCCTCAGTCGTCGTACCAGGAACCGGCGGCGGCCCGGACCGTCCAGTCGCCGCCGGGCAGAGGGATGGTCAGGGTCACGTCGTCGGCGGTGACGTCCAGGACCGGCCGGCCGGTGAGAGTCAGGCCGTCCGGGGTGATGCTCAGCGGGGTGCAGTCCAGCGGCTCGCTGAGCACGATCACCAGGATGGTGTCCCGGTCGCCGCGCCGGGCGTCGAGGTGGATCACGGTCTCGCCGGACCCGGCCGTGACATCCACGAACCGCAGCCGGCCGCCGGTGAAGTCCAGCCCGGCCGGCAACCGCCCGGCGGTGCCGACCGTGATCCTGCTTGGAGCTGCTGGTACGGCGGCGCCGGGCAGCTCGGGCACGTCGAGCGGCAGATGCCGGCCGACGATCCGCAGCAAGGCTCGGGCCTGGTTGTCCTCGGTCTCCAGCATCATGCGGACCTGCCGCGCCGCCCAGCGGGCCCGCAGCGCCGTCGGGGTCACGCGGAAGAGCTGAGCGTTGAGCCCGCCGCAGAGTGTGCCCGCCGCTCCCAGCTCCCAGCGCCGGAGCAGACCGGCGTAGCGCATACGGCGCAACTGCCCCATGATCGAGAGCTGCAGGATGCCCAGCACGTCGGCACCGCGGGCGGCGAGCTCGGGCAGTTCGGGCGCGTTCTCGCGGACGCCTTCCATCGAGGCTCGAGCTGCCGCCGGCTCGGACCGGTGCGGGTCGGCGGGACACCAGCGGAAATCCCGGCCCGCGAAGCGCAGCGCCGTGCCGGACGCCGGAACGTCGAGGCTGACCTCTTCCGACGTGGTCACGACGGTTGGCTGTCCCCCCAGCCGCACCGGACCGTGCGGGATCACCGCGGACGTCAGCTCACCGACGTGGAAGTGCAGAGCCGGCGAGACCGGACTGTCCGCAGGCAACGTGGGCGCGACCGGGCCGTCCGCGGGATATCGCCGGCTGCCCGCGGCGAGCTCGAACGCCCCGCTGATCCGCTGCAGATCCCGGCCGCGCACGTCGATCCGGGCGCCGGCGAGAGTGCCGCCGTTCAGGTCGTAGTCCGCGCGAATCACTTCGGCGGCCTCGGCGGTCAACGGCTGCGACACCGGGGTGAGCCTGCCCTCCTGGCTCGGCGACGGCCGGTGGTCGCGCTCCGGACCGAGCAGGACGACCGGATCGTGTCCGAGACCGTCGAGATGATCGGCCATCCACCGCCGATGCTCGTCCCCGGCCGCGAACCCGAGCCGCCGCCACACGGCCCGCGCCGCGGAACGGCGGGTCCACGGGGGAGCAGTCCCCGCGGCCACGGCGGGCAGCAGATGGTTGTCCCACAGGTCGAACTGACCGATGAGGAACTCCCGGTCGAGCGACCGGGGACGCTCGGCCGCCGCGGCCACGTCGGCGTACGTGCGATCCAGCAGCAAGCCGAGAGCGGCGGCCTCGTCAGCCCGCCCGGTCCACATCATGGAGGCACTCTGCCAGGTCCGGCAGCACCGGGCCAGAGATCGGCATACCCGACATGCCCGGGTTTTCCCCACGCACGGACCTGGCAGGGTGAGGGTGGCCGTTCATGAGCCGCCAGGCGATTGGCCGCCCTCGCCCGGTCTCGGCGGGAGCGACGGTCAGCACCAGGCAACCAGGCACGACATCGCCTTGATCTTTGCTCTGGTTCGGCTCTGGGCCGACTTCGCCCGGGCGGTGTCAATGGCCGGCGTCGTAGGCTGCGGCCGCGAAGGTCAGGATCAGGAAGAGTGCACCGAGGACCAGCGGCCTGGTGTGTCCCCAGGCGATCTTGCGTTTGGCCGGCAGGTCGCGCTTGACCGAGCGGACGTCGCGCCAGGCGGCGTGGGCCCGGCCGATGCGGTAGCCGATGACGATGACGGTGGCGGCGGTCATGATCGTTGCGACGCTCACTGCGGAACTCTGGTGGTAAGGCATTGCCGACCCCCTGGAGATGCGTAGCGGTGCCCGACGCCACCCAGTGTGGGGTCGCGGCACCGCCACGGACCAGCGGATTAATCGGCCTTAAGAGCGATGAAGCAGATTTAACGGTACGGAGGGCGACATACGTTTTCTGTCGCTTATCCGATCCGCTCTTCCGGGACACAGACCTTGACGGCGGCCGGGGCGACCTCCACGCGGATCTTCTTGACCGCTTCCCGGGCCCCACCGTCCAGCTCGTACATCAGCGGACTCTTCAGCTTGACGTCGATGCGCCGGGCCCGGGTCATGTGCACGAACGGCGAGTCCTCGGAGCGGCCCACGGCCATCCGGCCCATCGTGCGCGCCCACTGCGTCGCGCCGCGGGCCGTCGCGACGCCGACGTCCAGCCAGCCGTCGTCCGGCTTCGCGTCGTCGAAGGCCTTGATCCCGCCGGTCACTGTGCTGACGTTGCCGACCAGGACGCAGCTGGCGTCGTCCGCGAACCACGGGGTGCCGTCCACCTTGATCGTCGCCTTGGGGGCCTCGCTGTTGAGGTGGCGCAGGCCGGTGTAGACGTACGAGAGCTTGCCGAGCCGGTCCTTCAGCTTGCCGTCCGCGTCCTGGATCATGGCGCCGTCGAAGCCGATGCCGGCCATCACCGCGAAGTGCTCGCCGTTGAGCACCCCCAGGTCCAGCTGGTGCCGCCGGCCGTGGAAGGCGATCCGGACCGCCTCGGCCAGGTCGTGCGGCACGCCGAGGTTGGTGGCCAGCAGGTTCGCCGTGCCGGCCGGGATGATGCCGACCGGGACCTTGGCGCCGCCCTTGGTGCGGGCGACGGTGTCCAGGCTGCGCTGCACCATGCCGTCCCCGCCCCACACCAGCAGCAGATCCGGCTTCTTGGCGAGGGCCTGCCGGACCTGCTTGGGCGCCTTGCGGCTCTTGGGCACCTCGTGCCAGTCGAGCTCGTCGACACCCTCGTCGGTGATGAGCCGGCGCAGCTCGTCGAGCCCGCCGCCGAGAGTTTTGCGCCGGTGGGCGACCACGGCGACTTTCCGGGGAGTCCGCATGGCACCGGCGTTTACCCGATGCCATGCATTCCTACGCCCCTGCCGGTGGGCCCGGCTCCGGACGGGCCCTCAGCTCCCGCGGATCATCTGGATCACGTGGTGGACGATGGCCACCACTGAGGCCAGGACCGATCCGACGGCGGGGAGCAGACGAAGAACGGACCCGGGCCGGGTCCGCTTCGTCGCGATCATTGTGCGGGTGACGCCTCGGCGATGGGGCGTCAGGCGTTGCGCCTCGCGGCGCGCGAGCCGGTGCTCGACGCTGCGGGGCCGGGGTCGATTCCGACGTGCCATCGGGCCGCTCCCTCCCGAACGAGCGGCACGACGATGCCCCTTTTGGCTGCGTCTGGCCGCTATATCACCAGCATGAGGCATGGCGGACCGCAGCACAAGACATATGGATGATAGCTAATTCGCAACCTGCTACCTGGCACCTCAAGAGGGAGGGGCGGCCGCAGTGGCCGCCCCTGCTCCCGCACTCCGGGTCCTCAGTGCACGCTCTCGCGCATGCGCTGCTCGGCGGCCGCGCTGCGAATGACCATCAGCCGCAGCTCCAGCTCGTCCGACACCATCGACGCCAGGTGCTCCAGGGCGGTCAGCTGCCGCTGCGTCACCTCGCGGGGACGGTTGTCGATCACGTTGACGGTGCCCAGCCGGTAGCCGTCGTGGGTGCGGATCGGGGCCGCGGCGTAGAAGCGCAGGCCCAGCTCACCGCGCACCAGCGGGTGCTCCAGCGTGCGCGGGTCGACCGCGGCATTGTTGATCACGTAGACGTCGTCCTGGGCGATGACCGAGGCGCACAGCCCCGGCTCCTTGCCGACCTCGCGGACGCCGGTCAGGCCCTGGCACGCGGCCAGCCAGACCCGGTCCTGCTCCACCAGGGACACCGTCGCGATGGGAGCGTCGAAGATAGCGCCGGCCACGAAGGCGATCCGGTCGTACGCGTCCTCGACCGGCTGGTCCACCAGCCGGTAGCGGCGCACGGCCTCCAGCCGGCGCTGCTCCTCGGAATCGACGCTGTCAAGATATTCATAGGCGTTGCCCGATACCGGGCTGCTGTTCGTCATGGGGACCCACCTCACGCAATGATCGCTCGCGGTCACTGAGAGCCTAGTGAAACCACGCAGGTCATTCGCAATGGGCGCACCCGCCAAAATGGCCACGATGATCGCGGCGAGCGCGAATGTCGCACAAATTGTCAGGCGCGGTCAGTCCTCGTCGTCCTCCTCGGTCCGCGGCAGCGCGCGCAGCCGGACCCGGGTGATCGCCCGGCCGGTCACCTCGACCACCTCGGCGGTGAACTGCGGCAGGGTCACCACCTCACCCGGCTCGGTCGGGATGTGCCCGAGCACCGCCAGCACCATGCCGGCGACGGTCGTGTAGTCGCCCTCGTCGCCCGCGTTGTCGAAGCCGATGTCGGGCAGGTCGTGGATCGGGAACGACCCCGGCATCAGCAGCGCGCCGTCCGCCTCCTTGACCACCGACTGCACGTCCCGGTCGGTCTCGTCGTAGATCTCCCCGACGATCTCCTCGACCAGGTCCTCCATGGTGATGATGCCGTCGATGGCGCCCCGCTCGTCGACCACGAGGGCGATCTGCTGACGCTCCGAACGCATCTGGCGCAGCGCGTCGGAGACCCGCAGCGTCTCCGGCAGGAACAACCCCGGCCGGGCCACCGCGTCGACCGGCCCCTGCGCGCCCACCAGGTCCCGCAGGTGCACGACGCCGAAGACGTCGTCCAGCCCGGCCGGCCCGACCACCGGCGCGCGGGAGTGCCCGCCGGCGATGAGCTGGCTCAACGCCTCGGGGGCGGCCAGCCCGGTCGCGAGGGTCAGCACGTCGCGGCGGGGCACCAGGATCTCCCGCAGGATCCGGTCGGCGATCTCGAACGCGCCGCTGATGATGGTCCGCTGCTCGATCGAGAAGTCCTGCTGCGCCGCGACCATGTCGCGGATCTCCTCGGTGCTGACCTCCTCGCGCTGCGCCGACGGGTCACCGCCGGCCAGCCGGACCAGCAGGTTGGTCGCGACGCTGAGCAGCCAGACCGCGGGCCGGGAGATCGTCGACAGGATGTCCAGCGGGCGCGCCACCAGCAGCGCCCAGCCCTCGGTGCGCTGCATGGCGATCCGCTTCGGCGCCAGCTCACCGATCACCAGCGTGACGAAGGTCAGCACGATGGTGACGATCACGATGGCGGCCGGCTCGGCGGCCGAACCGAGGAAGCCCAGCGGCTCGACGAGCGGCCGGGACAACGAGACCGCGGCGGCCGCCGACGCCAGGAAGCCGGCCAGCGTGATGCCGATCTGAATGGTGGCCAGGAACCTGTTCGGATCCCGGGTCAGCCGGCCCAGCACCCGGCCGCGCCGCGAGGCCCGTTCCAGCTTGTGCACCTGGCTGTCACGCAACGACACCAGAGCCATCTCGCTACCGGAGAAGGCCGCGTTGACCAGCACCAGCACCAGCACGAGCAAGACCTGCCCGCCTATGCCATCCACGACAGTTTCAGCCCCTCAGGCGTACGGATCACGAGCCCCACAGGCTATAGACACTCGGTTACCGCCGCGCGGCGGCAGGCAGGAAAAACAGTTCAAACCCGCTTTTCCAGGTACGTGACCCCGACCGGCGCTGCCCCCGGCCCCCAGCCGGACTCGACGTACCCGAGGCCGCGGTACAGCCGCAGGTTGGCCTCGCTGGTGGCGCCGGTGAACAGCTCGAAGCGGTCGACCCGGCCGGCCAGCGCCTCCTCGACGGCAGTCGTCAGGCGCCGCCCGAGCCCGTGCCCTTGCAGGTCGGGAGCCACCGCGAGGCGGCCGATGTGCCCGGTGCGGCCGGCCACGCGGGCGCGTACCGACCCGACCAGCCGGTGCCCCAGCCGGGCCACGAGCACCACCGTGTCCGGATCGGCGAGCACGGCCCGCACCTCGTCCAGGGTCTCGGTCAGCGGCGGCAGCGTGAAGGAGTTGTTCAGCGCGCCCTCGGCCAGGAAAGCGGCCCGCTGCACGGTGAGCACCTCACCGGCGTCCGCCGGGCCGGCTGCCGCGATGGTGACCTCCATCAGCTGACCTCGTCGGCCCAGACGCGCCAGTCGTCCAGCACGCCGAACAACTCGGGCGTCAACCAGCCCGGCGCGGACCGCTGGAAGACACCGGGCTCCATCCCCCCGGCGCCGTCCGGCAACGCGCCGACCAGGTGCGGAACCAGCTCGGTCAGGTTGGCCCAGTGCACCAGCTCCGGCTCCGCGGGCCACGCACCCAGCACCACCTTGGCCGGCACCCCCCGGCGATCCAGCGCCTCCAGCGTCAGAGCGGTGTGGTTGAGCGTGCCCAGACCGGCCCGGGACACCACGATCGTCCGGCCACCGAGCGTCGTGGCGAGATCGGCGACCGTCCAGGCCTCACCCGAAGGACGGACTCCCATCGGCACCAGCAGACCGCCGGCCCCCTCGACGAGCACCAGGTCGTGCTTGTCCGCCTCGGCCCGGACCGCGTCCACCACCTCGTAGAGCTCCAGGGGCTCCATCCCGGCGACCTTCGCGGCGGCGAGCGGGGCCAGCGGCTCGGGATAGGACGCCAAGGTGCGTGCGGTGTGCGGATGGGCGAGCCGGGTGATCAGGTCGATGTCGGTGGGCCCGCCGCCGGCGGTGCCGGTCTGGCCCGGCTTGACCACGGCCACCCGCAGGCCGGCGGCCTGGGCGGCGGCCGCGATGGCCGAGGTGACGATGGTCTTGCCGACGTCGGTGTCCGTGCCGGTGACCAGGACGATGCCGCGCCACTCGCCGGCCTCGGCCGGGCGGGCGGCGGAGCGGGTGGCCGGCTCGGGCTCGGCCATGACGGTGGCCTGGATCGTCTCGGGGGAGAGATCGGCGTCGTCGGGAGAGGCGGGGCCTACGCCGGGCGAGACGGGCACCGGCATGGCCGGCTCGTCCGGGCCGTCCGGCTGGTGGCCTGGCCGTGGGGCCCCCGGGATCGCCGGGGAGATCGGCGCAGGCACTGCGGGGGAGACCGGGCGGGGGTCTTCCTCCGGGGAACGGGTCGGGGCGGTCTGGTCCCACGTCACGGCGCGCACTCCACGATCACGTCCAGGGCTCGGGCGAAGTCCTCCGCCGGGACACCGGCGTTCAGGGTCAGGCGCAGCCGGGACGAGCCGTCCGGCGTCGACGGCGGCCGGAAGCAGCCCACCGCGATGCCCCGGTCGGCGCAGTCCGCTGCCCAGGTCACCGCCGCCTCCGGCCCCGGCGCGGGCACCGACAGCACCCCCGCCGCCGGGCGCGACACCTCGAACCCGGCCGCGCCGAGCCGCCGCATGGTCAGCTCACCCCGCGCGGCGAGCACGGCCCGGCGGTCGTCCGCGGCCCGGGCCACTCGCAGCGCGGCGTGCACACCGGCCACGACGGCGGGCGGCGGGGCGGTGTCGTAGATGAAAGTGCGGCCCGTGTCGATCAGGTGCCGGATCAGCGCGGCCGGACCGGCGACCACGCCACCCGCGCCGCCCAGGGACTTCGACAGGGTCGCCGTCACGACGACGTCCGGCCGGCCCGCCAGGCCCGCTGCCGCGACGCCGCCCGCGCCCTCGGCGCCCAGCACACCCACCGCGTGGGCGTCGTCGACCAGCAGCAGCGTGTCGCGGGCGGAGGTCACCGCGTGCAGCTCGGCCAGCGGCGCCAGGTCGCCGTCCACGGAGAAGACCGACTCGGTGACGAACACGGCCGGCCGGCCGTGGTGGGCGTCGAGGATCGCCGCGAGGGCGGCCGGGTCGGCGTGCGGGGCCACGACCACCTCGGCCCCCGAGCTCTTGCAGCCGTCGATCAGCGACGCGTGGTTGTAGCGGTCCGAGACGAGCAGGGTCTCCGGGCCGGCCAGCGCGCGGACCGCCCCCAGATTGGCCAGATAGCCCGAGGAGTAGACCAGCGCCTGCTCCGCGCCGAGCCAGCCGGCCAGGTCGGTCTCCAGGGCGGCGTGGGCCCGGGTCGAGCCGCGGACGAGACGCGAACCGGTGGCGCCCAGGCCGTACTCCTGCAGAGCCCGGACCGACGCCGCGATCACCTCGGGGTGCACGGCCAGGCCGAGGTAGTCGTTGCCGGCCAGGTCGACCACCCGGTCGTCGGCCGGGCGCGGCCGCATGGTCCTGGTCAGCCCGGCCTTGGCCCGCGTGCGGGCCTGGCGCTCGAGCGCCTCCTGCCAGCCCGCCAAAGCACCCTCGCCCTCATCGCCGGACCCCGTACGCCGGGCAAACTATCACCAGGCTCCGACATCCCGGGCGGGCGGAACGCCTTGTAGGGTACGGGCATGCCAGAGATCCTCGACCGGGCCCGGGCCCAAGTTCTTGCCGATGGTGCCGGGCTCGACGAGGCGGGGATCCTCGAAGTGCTGCGGCTGCCCGACGAGGATCTGCCGGAGCTGCTCCAGGTGGCGCACGACGTCCGGATGAAGTGGTGCGGCCCGGAGGTCGAGGTCGAGGGCATCGTGTCGCTCAAGACCGGCGGCTGCCCCGAGGACTGCCACTTCTGCTCGCAGTCCGGCCTGTTCACCTCACCGGTGCGCGCGGTCTGGCTCGACATCCCCTCGCTGGTCGAGGCGGCCAAGCAGACCGCGGCGACCGGGGCGACGGAGTTCTGCATCGTGGCCGCCGTGCGCGGGCCCGACCAGCGGCTCATGGCGCAGATGCGCGAGGGCGTCAAGGCGATCAAGGAGGCCGTCGACATCCAGGTCGCGGCCAGCTTGGGCATGCTCACCCAGGAGCAGGTCGACGAGCTCGTCGAGATGGGCGTGCACCGCTACAACCACAATCTCGAGACCTGCCGGTCCTACTTCTCCAACGTGGTGACCACGCACTCGTGGGAGGAGCGCTGGGGCACGCTCAAGATGGTGCGCGACTCCGGCATGGAGGTCTGCTGCGGCGGCATCCTGGGGCTGGGAGAGTCCGTCGAGCAGCGGGCCGAGTTCGCCGCGCAGCTCGCCGAGCTGGATCCGCACGAGGTCCCGCTGAATTTCCTCAACCCGCGCCCGGGCACCCCGCTGGGTGACCGCCCGGTGGTGGAGGGCAAGGACGCGCTGCGCGCGATCGCCGCCTTCCGGCTGGCGATGCCCCGGACGATTCTGCGGTACGCGGGCGGCCGCGAGATCACCCTGGGCGACCTGGGCACCCGCGACGGCCTGCTCGGCGGCATCAACGCGGTGATCGTCGGCAACTATCTGACGACGCTGGGCCGGCCCGCCACCAGCGACCTGGAGCTGCTGCAGGAGCTGAAGATGCCGGTCAAGGCGCTCTCGGCGACGCTGTGACGGTCCTGGTGTATTGCGACCGGTGCGGTCAGGCGGCCGCGGAGGGCGACCACTCGGCGTGCGCGGCGGCCCGTGAGCTGGAGCCGCCCCGGTTCTGCCCGGACTGCCGGCGCCGGATGAAGGTGCAGGTCGTGCCGACCGGCTGGACGGCGACCTGCGTCGAGCACGGGGTGCGCCGCTCCTAGGGAGACCCATCGGCGACGGCGGACCTCGCCGGAGGCCCGCCGTCGCCGCTCTCACCCGTCACCCGGAGGTGGCAGGAGTCTCGTCGCTCGCCGACCGGTGACCCGCCACCGGCAGGGTCAGGGTCAGCAGAGCCCCGTCGCGGTCGCCGCCGTCCGCCACGCCGAAGCGGCGCAGCGTGCGGAGCATCGCGACGTTGTCGGCGCCGGTGTGTGCCACCAGGGCCGCGAAGTCCAGCCGGGCCGCCCAGGCGGTCAGCCGGCGCAGCAGCACCGTGCCGATGCCCCGGCGCTGCCAGGCGTCCTGCACCAGCAGGGCCACCTCGCCGAGGTCGCCCTCGGTGAGCAGGTTGGCCATCGCGACGACCCGTTCCTCGCCACTGGCCGGGTCGACGTGCAGGGCGAGCAGCGTCAGACCGTTCGCCGGCTCGAGCATCCGGCGCACGCGAGCCTCCGAAGGCATCTGCCCGCCACCGAGATAGCGGCGCCGGCGCGACAGCATGGAGCTGTGGGCGTGCATGCGGCGTACGCCCTCGACGTCATCGGCGGTCGCGGCGCGGATCAGCAGCTCGGCGCCGTCCGGCAGCAGCAGCGTGGTCTGGTCGGTAGTGCGGCGCACCAGGGCGCCGCTGACCTCGACCAGCGCCTGGGCCCGGGCGTACTCGGCCGGGGTGAAGGCCGGCGCGGGCCGCAGCACCTCGTAGCTGCCGCCGGCCGGGTCGATGAGCGTCATCCGCTCCTCGTCGAAGCCGTGCAGCACCACCGTGCCCTCGGGCCGCCAGCGCACCTCGGCCGCGTCGAGCAGGGTGACCAGGGCCTCGCCGAGGGAGTCCGGGTCGTGCACCAGCCGGCCGGCCAGCGCGAGCGCCCTGGTCGGCTGGTCGGCCAGGCCCTGGGCCTCGGCGCGCGTGACGAAGGCGTCGCGGCCCCGGCCGCGGGCGATCGCGGCCTGCAGCTCCTGCTCCGACATGGTGTCGGGTGCGTCGACCAGGAAGTCGTCGACCGCGCCGCCCTCGGTGGTGTGCACCTGGACGGCGAGAATGTTGACCGACCGCAGCGCTAGGCTCGCGGTCAGCACGGAGAGGTAGCCCGGCTTGTCCTCGACGGTTGCCCTGATGCGCCACAGCGCCATGCTCGGCACTCCCTCTCCCGGATCGACTCCCTGACTAAGCGTGCCTCGCCGGTGTTACCTGCGCATTGCTTCAGCCGGAACTGCTATGAGGGGTCGATCACAGCCGTGGCGACCGACGGCACACCGGCCCGGTCGAGGCGGTCACCGAGGATCACGGCGGCCGCGCGGACCAGCTGGGCGATGCGGTCCACCTCGGTGATGTGGAAGGCGGCGGCGGGCAGATCGGCGTCGTCGGTCCGGGCGATCACCAGCACCAGACCGGCGCGGCCGAACGGGGCCACCGCGTACCGGGTGCCGTCGGATGCGGTCATCGGACGGGCGCGCAGCGGGGTCACCTCGGGCAGGATCAGCGGGGACGGGGCGCGCCAGCTCGCGTACGTCACCGTGGGCTCGCTGCCGGTCGGCAGGCGCAGGGACGGCTCGTCGGCCGGGATCGGCCGGGGTGCGGCGGTGCGCGCGGCCCAGTCGGCCGGCACGATCGCGGCGGCGGCCCAGTCGGCGGCCAGCAGCCCGGGTACGGCGTCGACCAGCGTGGCCAGCCCGTCCACCGGATTGGCGGCGACCTGGGCCAGCAGCTCGGCGTCGTGACCGCCGGAGACCGGTGCGCCGATCGCCCGCCAGACGCCGTCGACCTGCACCCCGGGGATGGCGGCGAGGCCGGCCAGGAGTCGTTCGACGCGGGAGGCACCCGGCCAGACGACGGTGAAGTCGTCCACGGCCCTTCCGCCGAGCCGCTCCAGCACGACGACCTGGACGATGTCGGCCCCGGCGACGCCGAGCGTGCGCGCGACCTGACCGAGGGCTCCAGGGCGGTCCGGCAGAGTGACCCGTACCCGCAGCAACATGCAACTCCTCCCGTCCGGAGAACGGCACGGCAGTGCCGTCCCATGCGCCCAGATTGCCCAAGCGGCGTTTCACACCGGTTGCGGCGCCGTGTCCCGGCCGTCAAGGGACACAGATATGCCCGGAATCACACTTCAGGGTAGGACGGGTCAGGCGGAGGCGCGACGGACCAGATGGGTGTCGAGCAGAACGTGGGAAATCTCGACCGGCTCGCGGCGGATCCGGCACACCAGCAGCTCGGCCATGCGCCGGCCCATCTCCTCGACGGGCTGGTGGACCGTGGTCAGCGGGGGCTCGCACTGGCGGGCCACCGGTGCGTCCTCGAAGCCGATGACCGCCACGTCCTGCGGCACGCGCAGGCCCGCGTCACGCAGGGCGCGCAACGCTCCGCTGGCCATCAGGTCGGAGGCGACGAAGACGGCGTCGAGGTCGGGCTCGCGGTCGAGCAGGGCACGCATCGCCTTGGCCCCGCCGGCCTCGCTGAAGTCGCCGTACGCCACCAGCTCCGGCCCGCTGACCGCCGCGCGGTAGCCGGCCAGCCGGGCCCGGCCGACCTCCATGTCCTGCGGCCCGGCGATCGTGGCGACCCGCCGGGCGCCGTTGCCGATCAGGTATTCGACCGCCTTGCGGGCGCCCGCGGAATTGTCGACGTCGACCAGGAAGTCACTCTCGGCGGCGCGCGCGGACCGGCCGCCGAACACGAACGGCATGCCGCGCTCGCGCAGCACGGCCGGCAGCGGGTCGTCGTCGTGCAGGGAGAGCAGCAGGACGCCGTCGACGTGCTGGCCGGTCAGGTGGTGCTCGACCCGCTCGCGCTGCTCGGGGGAGGCGGCCATCGCCAGCCACAGCTGCAGCGGCGTCTCGAGCAGCGCAGCATTGATGCCGCGCAGCACGCCGGCGAAGAACGGCTCGCCGAAGACACGCTCCTGCGACTCGGAGACGACCAGGGCCACCGAGTCGGTCCGCTGGGTCACCAGGGAGCGCGCCGCCCGGTTGGGGACATAGCCCAGCTCCTGGATGGCGGCCTCGACGGCGGCCTTGGCCTGCGCGCTGACCTGCGACGACCCGTTCAGGACGCGCGATGCGGTGCCGCGGCCGACGCCGGCGCGCGCCGCGACGGCGTCGAGCGTCGGTCGCCCCGGTGCACGGACGGGTTGCCTGGTCATCCGGGCATTATCGCCCTCAGGACCGCCGATGTCTCGCCCGTACGCTGTCAGATTTGACCTTGCCGGGTTTCCGGGCTGCCCGCGCGACGCCGCGCGCCTAGGGTTCAGGGATGATCTGTCACGCTTGCCGCGAGCGCCGTCACGAGGACTGCCGGGGCGGGTCGTGGTGCGACTGCCAGCACCGTCCCGTCGAGCCGACCCCGCCGGTCACGGGCCCGGCTGCACCGTGATCGACGTCCACGACGCCGACCTGGTCGCCTGCTATCCGCGTCGTCCCGAGCCCACCCTGCGGGTGAATTTCGTCGCCAGCATCGACGGTGCCGTGACGGTCAACGGCAAGTCCGCCGGCCTCGGTGGCCCGGGCGACAAAATGATCTTCGACACACTGCGGATGCTCTGCGACGCGCTGGTGGTCGCGGCGGGCTCGGTCCGCACCGAGAACTACGACGCGTTACGGCTGACCGAGCCGGCACGGGAGTGGCGCCGGGCCCACGGCCTCAGCGAGTTCCCGCTCATGGTGGTCGTCTCCGGCTCCCTCGACCTGGACCCGGAGCAGCTCGTTTTCTCGGACGCGCCGATTCGCCCGCTGATCGTCACCCATGCCGGAGCACCCGCCGATCGCCGGACGGCCCTGGCTCAGGTGGCCGACATCATCACTGTGGGTGAGGGATCGGTCGACCTCGCCGCGGCGGTCCGCGAGCTGCACGCGCGCGGTGCCACCCAGCTGCTCTGCGAGGGCGGCCCGCACCTGTTCGGGGCGATGATCGCCGCGGATCTGGTCGACGAGCTGTGCCTGACGATCTCGCCCCGGCTGGTCGCCGGGGGTGCCGGCCGGATCGCGGCCGGGCCCGACGGCCCGCCGCGGGAGATGTCGGTGGCCGGCATCCTGGCTGACCGGGACATGCTTTTTCTCCGGTACGCCCGCAGCCGCTAGAAGTTGTGGACAACCCTGTGGACGACCCCTAGAACTTGTGGACAACGCGTGCCAACCGACGTGCCGTCCGTCGTTTGTCATACGCCTGGTGCAACATGATCGGCGTGTCTGACGAAGTGGTCGAAGTAAGCGAACCGGTCGGGCGTGTCCTCGGCACCGCCGACGCCACCCCGTTGCAGTTCTGGACGGCGGTCACGCCGGGCAGCTACCTGCAGCTCGACGACGTCGTGGTGACCAAGCGCGAGCTGCCCGGCCGCGAGCCGGTGACCATCGCCGGCGTGGTGACCCAGGTCCGCGCCCGGCACGAGGGCGCGCAGTTCGACTCCGACGTCTTCGCCATCGCCGAGGGCACCCTGCCCGCCCTGGTGCAGGAGGCGGCCGAGATCACGACCACCCGGGTCGACCCGGAGCTCTACGTGCCGCCCGCGCCCGGCGCCGTCGTGCACCGGGCCTCCGGCGCCGCGCGCGATGCGGCCCTGCACTTCGACCGGATGGAGCGGCGGGTCCCGATGGGCACCGGCCGCGACGGCGTGCCGGTCTTCCTCAACGCCGACTTCCTCGACGGCACCCGCGGCGCCCACGTGTCCATCTCCGGCATCTCGGGCGTGGCCACCAAGACCAGCTTCGCCACGTTCCTGCTCTATTCGGTGTTCCGGTCCGGGCAGCTCGGTGGCGACGCGGTCAACGCCCGCGCCCTGATCTTCAACGTCAAGGGCGAGGACCTGCTCTTCCTCGACCACCCCAACACCAAGCTCGACGAGGCCACCGAGGCGGCGTACGCGCGACTCGGCCTGCCCGCGACCCCGTTCCCCGACGTGCGGGTCTACGCGCCGCCGCGGGCCGGTGACTCCTCCGGGGCGCCCGACGTGCAGAGCCGGCTCACCGGGGTCGACAGCTTCTACTGGACGCTCGAGGAGTTCTGCGAGAAGCGGCTGCTCCCGTACGTCTTCGCCGACGCCGACGACGAACGCCAGCAGTACACGATGGTCGTCCACTCGGTGACCGCGCACCTGGCCCGGCACGCGGTGCCCGCCGAGGGCGGCATCAGCATCGACGGGCGGCGGCTGTCGTCGTACGGCGACCTCGTGGACCACGTCGTCGACCAGCTCACCGACGACGAGACCCGTTCCACCTGGGCCGGCAGCGCGGTCAACATGGGCACGGTCAACGCGTTCGCCCGCCGGCTGATCGGCAGCAAGCGCGACCTGGCCCGGCTCATCCGCGGCGACCTGGCCGCCCGCCACCCGCACCAGATCAAGACCGCCGAGAGCGCCCAGGTCACCGTCGTCGACCTGCACAATCTGCCGGACCGCGCGCAGCGCTTCGTGGTGGGCGTGACCCTCAAGACGGAGTTCGACGACAAGGAGAAGTCGGGCACCGGCCGCCCGCTGCTGTTCGTCGTGCTCGACGAGCTCAACAAATACGCACCCCGCGAGGGCTCGTCCCCGATCAAGGAGGTGCTGCTCGACATCGCCGAGCGCGGCCGTTCGCTGGGCGTGATCCTGATCGGCGCGCAGCAGACCGCCAGCGAGGTGGAGCGGCGGATCGTCACCAACTCGGCGATCCGGGTGGTCGGCCGCCTCGACCCGGCCGAGGCGTCCCGCCCGGAATACGGCTTCCTGCCCCCGGCCATGCGCCAGCGGGCCCTGCTGGCCCGGCCCGGCACGATGTTCGTCAACCAGCCGGACATCCCCGTCCCCCTGTGTGTCGAGTTCCCGTTCCCGGCCTGGGCCACCCGCAAATCCGAGTCGGGACCGCCCCCGGCAGCCACGATGCGCTCGATCGTGCAGGGGGTCGACCCGTTCGCGGTGGTCGGCGGCCGCGGCGGTTCGTCCGACGACGACATCCCGTTCTAGCCTTCCAGGGCGCCTCCGGCGTACGTCACCACCAAACGGCGAAAGATAGAGCGATGCGCATCCTGCACACGTCCGACTGGCACGTCGGGAAGGTTCTGAAGGGCCGGACCCGGCACGAGGAACACATCAAGGTGCTCGGCCAGGTCGTGGAGATCGCCCGGGCCGAGCAGCCCGACCTCGTGATCATCGCCGGTGACCTCTACGACACCGCCGCGCCGTCGCCGGACGCCGTCCGCGTGGTGACCCGGGCGCTGTCCGCCCTGCGGCAGACCGGTGCCACGGTGATCGCGATCGGCGGCAACCACGACAACGGCCAGGCGCTGGACGCGCTGCGCCCGTGGGCCGAGGCGGCCGGCATCACGCTGCGCGGTTCCGTGCGCGACAAGCCCGACGACCTGATCCTGACCGGGACGACCGCCGGCGGTGAGCGCTGGCGGCTGGCCGCTCTGCCCTTCCTCTCCCAGCGCTATGCGATCCGCGCCGTGGAGATGTACGAGCTGACCGCGGCCGAGGCCAGCCAGACGTACGCCGACCACATCGCGCGGCTGATCGCCCGGCTGGCGGAGGACTTCGGCGAGCCCGGCGTGGTCAACCTGCTCACCGCCCACCTGACCGTGGTCGGTGCCAGCGCCGGTGGCGGCGAGCGGGAGGCCCACACCGTGATGGGGTATGCGGTCCCGGCCACCGTCTTCCCGCCCGGCACGCACTACGTCGCCCTGGGTCACCTGCACCGTTCCCAGGCGGTCATCGGCCCCTGCCCGGTGCGTTACAGCGGCAGCCCGCTCGCCGTCGACTTCGGCGAGGAGGAGAACATCAGCTCTGTCGCGATCGTGGACGTCTCGGCCGAGAAGGCGGCGAAGGTCCGCGATGTGCCCGTGACCTCGGCCCGGACGCTGCGCACCGTACGCGGCTCGCTCGACCAGCTCGCCACGGTGAACCTTCCGGAGGCCTGGCTGCGTGTATTCGTCCGTGAGACGCCACGGGTCGGGCTGCGCGAGGACGTCCAGGAGCTCCTGCCCAACGCCCTGGAGGTGCGCATCGATCCGGACATGGTGCCCGACCGGGCCGGGGAGCGGATGGCCCAGCGCGCCGGGCGCAGCCCCCGCCAGCTCTTCGGCGACTATCTGGACAGTCGCGGCAACGCCGAGGAGGGCGTCCGTGAACTCTTCGACGAGCTCTACGACGAGGTGAGCACCCACTCATGAGGCCGCTACGGCTCGACATGGCCGGCTTCACGGTCTTCCGGGAGGAGACCACGGTCGATTTCACCGACGCGGACTATTTCGCGCTGGTGGGCCCGACGGGCTCCGGGAAGTCGACGGTGCTCGACGGCATCTGCTTCGCCCTCTACGGCAGCGTGCCCCGCTGGGGCGGCAGCCGCGGCATCGGCAACGCGCTGGCGCCCTCGGCCACCGAGGCCCGGGTGCGGCTCGTCTTCGAGTCCGCCGGCTCGCGCTATGTGGCGACCCGGGTGGTGCGCCGCGACGGCCGGGGCAACGTCAAGACGGCCGGCGCGGGCCTGCAGCTCATGCCGCCGGGCTTCGACGTGACCCGGCTCGACACCGGGATGAGCCTGGAGGACCTCGGTGACGTGCTCGCCGGGACCCCGGCCGAGATGGACGCCGCGATCGTCGAGGCGGTCGGGCTGCCGTACGAGCAGTTCACCAGCTGCGTGATCCTGCCGCAGGGCCAGTTCGCCGACTTCCTGCACGCCAAGCCGGCCACCCGCCAGCAGATCCTGGTCAACCTGCTCGGCCTGCACGTCTACGAGGAGGTCCAGGCCAAGGCCTCGACCCGCGCGACGAAGGCGGAGGCCCAGCTGGCCACCCTCGACCAGCTGCTGGCCGGGCTGACCGACGCCGACGACGAGGCGGTCGACGCCGCCGAGACGCGCCTGACCGCGATGCGCGAGCTGACCCGGGCCGTCGAGCAGGCGGTGCCGCAGCTCAGCGTGGTCCGGGCCCGCGAGACCGAGCTGGCCGCGGCCCGCGACGCGATCGCCGGCGAGCTGGCCGTGCTCGCCCGGGTCAGGATGCCGGCCGGCAGCGCCAAGGTCGCCGAGGCCGCGGCCGCCGCCCGGGCCGGCGCCGAGGAGGCGGCGGCGGGCGTGCGCGCGGCCGAGGAGCGCGAAGAAAAGGTACGGGGTGAGCTGGCCGCCGCCGGTGACGCGGGTTCGCTCGGCCTGCTGCTGGACCGCCACCTCGAACTGGACCGGCTGACCGGCCAGGCGGAGTGGTTCGCGGGCGAGGTCTCCGTGGCCGAGGTGGAATACCAGGACGCCGTGGCGGCCGCCGACTTGGCCCGGGCCGCGCACACGGGCGCCGAGCAGCTGCTGGAGCAGGCCCGCCTGGAATACGCCGAGGCCCAGACCCTGGATCGCGCGGCCGCGCTGCGGGCGCACCTGACGGTCGGTCATGACTGCCCGGTGTGCGCCCAGCCGGTGACCGAGGTGCCGCCGATGCCGGAGGGCTCGGCGGTCCAGGCCGCCGAGCGCACGGGCAAGGCGGCCCGGGCCGCGGCGGACGTGGCCTCGACGGCGTTCAAGCAGCGCGACGCCGTGGCGCGGGAGCTCGAGCGCGGCCTCGACCGCAAGCGCGCCCAGCTGGAGCAGCACCGGTCCCGGCTCACCGAGGTGCGCGCCGCGCTGGCCGACTCGCCCGGCGTCGAGGCCCTGCGCCGGCAGCTGGAGGAGCTGACCAAGCTGCAGAAGAAGCTCGACCACGCCGGTGCGGCGGTCCGCGAGGCCCGCGACGCGCAGCGGCGGGCGCACGCGGCGGTCGCGGCGGCCGACGAGCAGCAGCGCGCGGCCTGGCGTTCGTTCGACACGGTCCGCGACGCGGTGGCCCGGTTCTCGCCCCCGCCGGCCGACCGTGACGACCTAGCCGCGGCCTGGTCCACGCTGGTCGAGTGGGCGCGGACGTCCGCCCGGGAGCGGGAGGCAGCCCGCGCCGAGGCCGCCGCGGCGGTCGAGGCCGCGCACGCGGAGACCCAGCAGGCCCGCGCGGCCGTGCTGACCCTGTTCACCGACGCCGGGCTCAACGCACCGTCCGGCGGTGCCGACGCCGACCTCATCCGGGCCGCCGCGGTGGCCGCCGAACGGGCCGAGGCGGCCTGGCAGCGGCTGGTCGACCGCCGCGAGCAGGCCCGGGAGCTGGCCGAGCAGCGCGCCACGCTGCTGCGCGACGGCCGGGTGGCCAAGGCCCTCGCCGGGCACCTGCGGGCCAACAACTTCGAGCGCTGGCTGCTGGAGGAGGCGCTGGATCTGCTCGTCGACGGCGCGTCGCGGATCCTGCGCGAGCTGACCGGAGGACAGTACGACCTGATGCACGACAAGGGTGAGTTCTTCGTCATCGACCACCACGACGCGGGCCTGCGGCGCGGGGTACGCACCCTGTCCGGCGGCGAGACGTTCCAGGCGTCGCTGGCGCTGGCCCTCGCCCTCTCCGAGCAGCTCGCCGGCATGTCGACCACGGCGGCGAGCCTGGAGTCCATCGTGCTCGACGAAGGCTTCGGCACCCTCGACGCGGCGACGCTGGACGTGGTGGCGGCGACCCTGGAAAACCTGGCCGCCCGCGGGGACCGGATGGTCGGGGTGGTCACCCACGTCAACGCGCTGGCGGAACGCGTACCGGTGCGGTTCGAGGTGCACAAGGACGCCCGTACGGCTCATGTGGAAAGGGTTGGTCTGTGACGCGGATGTTCGTCGACGCCTGGGATCCGTCGTACGGGGCGTCGTTCGAGGGCGACTCGTCGGACGGGCCGGCGTCGCCCAGCAGCGCGCAGGTCGACACGGACGTCGAGGTGCCCGCCGACCAGTGGGCCCCGATCGACGTCTCGTCCCGGGTCCGCTGCCCCGACGTGGTGTTCCTCGTCGACGGCGTCCGCCGCAACGACGCCGGCCTGTGGACGGCCGAGGAGGACGGCATGTCGTACGCCGGGCTGGCCGCCTCGTACGCCGCCGGCGTGGTGCGCTGCGACCTGCGCAACGGCGTCGCCGAGCTCGCCGGGGCGCGCGTGGCCCGGGGTCTGTTCACCGCCTCGCCGAGCGCCGAGGACCTCCAAGCCGGCTCGGTCCGCTACGAGGTGCACCGGGTCAGCGGCACCGGCGAGGCGAGCAAGCTGCCGGCCGCGGTCCAGGCGCCCCTGACCGCCCTGGAGATCGACATCTCGGGCGCGGCCCGCGACGGCGGCACGGACGGCGCCGATCTGCTGGTGGTGGACGGGCCGTTGCGTAACCGGCGGCAGCTGCCCCGCACGATCGGCTATGTGAAGACGCAGCAGAAGCAGTATCTGCCGGCGGCTCTGACCGCGGTGGTGACCTCGCTGCGGCCGACCCAGCGCACACCGGTCTTCCAGATGGGCACGGTCTGGGGCGGCTGGTCCTGGTATCTGCGCCTGCCGGGGGCCTCAGGAGCGCCGTGGTCGGGCATCGTCCGGATCGAGTGCTCCCCGGACCTGACCCCGGCCGAGGCGATCGAGCTGGCCGACCTGTCGTCCGCGACGCTGCCGAGGTTCGCCTCATCGTCCTACAAGGACCCCCGCGCACCGCAAAATCTGGTGCCGATCGCGGGTCTGGAGCGGCGCCTGCGCGGCATGCTGGGCGACGCGCGGGTGCTGCACCGAGCCCTGACCCTGGCCACCGCTCGAAGCCGCTGACCTCGCCGCCGCCGTCGGCGTATCTTCTTGCCCGTGGGACTCCGGTTCGAGACGCGCCGGTCGGACTCGCCGTGGGTCGACGCCGTGTGGACCTGCGCGAGTGACCAGGTCACTGCGATGACGTCCGTCGCCGGGGTGCGCTGGGGCCTGGTGTTCTGGGCGCGGGCCGGCCGGGCGTACGCGGGCATCACCGGTCCGGAGACCCGCACCGGCACGGCGCCGGTGCCGGCGGGCGCGACCTTCACGGGCATCGAGTTCGCCGTGGGCACCTCGTTACGGGCCGTGCCCACGCCGGCGCTGGTCGACGGCGGTGTCGAGCTTCCCGACACCACGCGCCGGACGTTCCGGCTGGACGGCGCGCGGTGGGAGACGCCCGGCCCCGACGACGCGGAGGCCCTGGTCACCCGGCTGGTCCGAGCCGGGACCGTGGTCCGGGACCCCCTCGTCGCCGAGCTGCTGCGGGGTCACCGCCCGGCGGTCTCCGGGCGTACGGCCGAACGCCGGTTTCGTGCCGCGACCGGACTGACCCGGGGTGCGGTCCGGCAGATCGAGCGAGCCCGCACAGCGGCGGAGCTGCTGGGGGGCGGCGACCCGGCCGCCGACGTCGTCGCCAAGCTGGACTACTTCGACGAGCCGCACCTGGCCCGGGCACTGCGCAGCTACGTCGGACGCACCGCCGGACAGTTGCGCGACGGAGCCGGCGGCGCGATCGCCCTCGACCTGGATCAGCGCCTGACGTCGTAGACCAGCTTCAGGATCCCGTTCGGGTAGCTCTCCGACTCGCGCAGCGTGAGCATGTGCTTGTCCCGGTCGGCCCGGCCGAACAAACTCTTGCCGGCGCCGAGCAGCACGGGGAAGACGAGCAGGTGGTACCGGTCGATCAGGCCCGCGTCCGACAGCCGCCTGGCCAGTTCCGCGCTCCCGTGGATGAAGATCGCCCCGCCCTCGCCCCGCTTGAGCGCAGCGACATCCTCGGTCGAACGCAGAACCGTCGTCGGACCCCACCCGTCGACCAGGGCGTCGTCGGCCAGCGAGCTCGACACCACATACTTGGGCAGCTCTTTGTAGTCGGCGTGGTCCGCGGAGCCGGGCCAGGTCAGCGCGAACGCCTCGTAGCTGCGCCGGCCGAACATCAGCGCTGTCGTGTCGGCGAGCTCCTCGCCCTTCAGCGACCAGGCTTCCGGGACGAACTCGAGGTCCTTGAACACCCAGCCGCCGCTGCGATGCTCCTCGCCCGGCCCGCCGCCGGGTGAGTCCACGACACCGTCCAGCGACATGAAACCGGTGTAGACCAGGTCACGCATGGTGCTGTCTCCTCGTGCTCGGGGTGAGGTCGGGTTCACGCTAGACCGTGGCTGCGGGCGCCGTCTTGGACGGAAACGACAACCACCCCGAACGGCCGGGGAGCGGTTGAGCCTGGCCGCCCGGTACGGCGGCTTTACCGAACCCGCCGGCCCGGTCGGGCGGGATAGCCGGCGCTGCTCGGTGCTGGCGCCGAGCTCGGGAGGATTGGGGCGGGCTGATGAGGTCCGCGGCACTTCGCTGTCCGGTGCTGGCGGCGGGCCGGTCGGGACTGGGCAGGGCGGGGTGGTGTCGCCCGTGCATTTCGCTGCTCGGCGCTGGCGCCGGGTTCGTGGGAACTGGGCCGGGTGGGATGGCCGTGGCCCTCCGGTGCGGTGCTGGCGGCGGCCCTGTGGGAACTGGGCCAAGCGGGACAGTCGGACCGCTCAGTCCGCTGGAAGGTGGCGGCGGGCCGGTTGGACTGGGCGGGATGGTGATGGCCGTGAACTTCGCTGCCCCGCGATGGCGGCGGGCCGGTTGCGGCTGGGCAGGGTGGGATGGTGGCGGCCGCTTACTTCGCGGCTCGGCGCTGGTGCCGGGCCGGCTGGGACGCGGCCGCGCGGATGGCGAGGGCCGCTTGCACCGCTGCTCGGTGCTGGCGGCGGGCTGGTTGCGGCTGGGCAGGGTGGAATGGTGACGGCCGCTCGCTTCGCTGCCGAGCCTGGTCCCGGGCCGGTTGCAGCGGGGCGGGCGGATGGCGGGGGCTGCGAACTCTGCCGCGGGCCAGGAGCGCGTCGGCGACTGGCGGGCCGCCAGGCGGGCCGGCCGAGGTCTGCAGCCACGCGCGGCCCCAGCCGCGAACAGGCCCACTGGGCGATTCGGAATCTTTGTGAGTTTTCCGGGACGGATGGGCCGCTGACCGTTCGCGTCCCCGCCGTGGCGGACCGGTCGGTTTCCGCTGGCCACGCGGCCCAGCGCCGCCCGCACCAGACTCCACCCCCGCCCACCCTCTTGGCCAAATGCCAACAGTCGGTGAGCGCCACCGCACCCGCCGCGACCAAGACCACCCACCCGCGGGTCGATGGCGCACTCCGCGTCTGTCGTCCTCACCGGCTTGCTGAGTATTATTCGCGTGCCCCCGAGTACATATCGGTGTCTATGCATGAAAGTCGCGCCCCCTCGTGGCTTGGACCCGGAGGAATCTCTTGCAACTGCGCCTCGCTGCCGGCCGGCCCCTCGGGCTTCCGGAAATTTTCCCGTTCGCTTTGATCCCGGCCGGTGTTCCGGGCCGTATGACAGGCGACGGGGAAAGCACCGGCTGGAGGATTCGATGCATGCGTTGGTCATGGAGCGGCTCACGCCGGACAGGGTGTGCGCGATGACGCAGCAGCGGTCCGGTGGTAGGTGGCAGGCTCTCGACGGAGGCCGTGGTGCGGACAATGATGATGCCGTGATTCCACGACAGGCCCGGCACGGGGCTGCGTCGGAGACGGCGAGCCACGAGGACACCCTTGTCCGCATGCTGTACGAGGAGCACGCGGGTCCCCTGCTGATGTTCGTGCTGCGGCTCACCGGCGGCGACCGGCAACGGGCCGAGGACATCGTGCAGGAGACGCTCCTGCGGGCCTGGCGCAACGCGCACCGGCTCGGGGCCCAGGGTCAGCAGTCGTTGCGTCCGTGGCTGGTCACCGTCGCCCGGCGCATCGCCATCGACGACCACCGCAGCGTCAGCGCCCGGCCACCGGAGACGTACGACCGCGAGCTGGAGAGTTTTCCCAGCACCGCCGACGACACCGACCGCGTGTTGCAGCTCATGACCGTGACCGACGCGCTCCGTACGCTCAGCCAGTCGCACCGTGAGATCCTGGTCGAGACGTACTTCCGCGGCAAGACTGTTCCGGAGGCAGCCGAGGTTCTCGGCCTGCCGCTGGGCACTGCCAAGTCTCGTGTGTACTACGCCCTGCGGGCCCTGCGTACGGCCTTGCAGCAGCGGGGGGTGACGGAATGACACAGGAACAACACTTCGACGTCGCGTCGTACGCGCTGGGCGTGCTCGACGAGCGGGACGCCTCCCGCTTCGAGGATCACTTGATCGACTGCCCGGCCTGCGCCATCGAGCTCGAGTCGCTGCTGCCGGTCGTGGACATCCTCTCGGACGTGGACGCGGACGCCCTGGTGGCGACCGAGCAGTCCCGCCGCGACGGCCTGATGCTCAAGACGATGATCGGCGAGGTGAAGCGCGAGCGTCGCCGGGCCAACAGCCGGCGGCTCTACTCGCTGGCCGCGGCGGTCGTGGTCTTCGCGATGCTCTCGATCGGCGCTCTCTTCGCCGGCGGTCAGTGGCTCGGCAACAACGACCCGCAGAACCCGAGCCAGCAGGCCCGGTCGAGCAAGCAGCTCGATCCGCTGCCGGCCGCCGAGGGCGGCACCGGCATCGGCGGGCCGGACCTGGTGGGCGAGCGGCTCGGCGGCACGGATCCGCGCAGCGGTGTCAGCGCCGACGTGGGCCTGGAGGCCAAGGACTGGGGCACCCAGGTGTCGTTCGCGGTCTCCAACATCAAGGGACCGCTGACCTGCCGGCTCGTGGTGGTCCGGCGGGACGGCGCCTCGGAGGTCCTGTCGTCCTGGAAGGTCGGCGACAAGGGCTGGGGCACGGCCGCGCAGCCCGAGCCGCTGCTGCTGCAGGCGGTCACGGCCCTGCCGCGGGCGGACATCGCCTTCCTGCAGATCCAGTCGGTCGACGACAAGGGCGGCACGGAGACCCTCGTCCGCGTTCCCTGACCTGAGACGAACGACGAAGCCCGGCCGCGTCAGCGCGGCCGGGCTTCGCTGTTTCCGGTGCGAAAATGAACGATGCTCGTCGGTCAATTACTGATTGCTAATAGGCTCGGCACGCTGTGCGACAAAGGTGCGGACGGGCCACTCAATCACGTACCGCGGCGGCGTTCGGTTCAATCCAGATTCAGAGAAATTGATTGGCCCGATTCTTCAACCGCCGGCGGCGCCGGCGCGTACTACAGCCCGGACACGGAGATCGACGATCCCAGTTGGAGGGCACCAGTGGTACCGGAGAAGCGGAAGTTGAAGGTCGTCGGCGCCTCTATCGCGGCGGCGTTCGTGCTGACCGGTTGCGCCCCGGCGGGACTGGACAATGCCAGCGACTACGGCGCGGAGCCGGCGGCGAACGCGGTCGACGCGACCGCCACCCCGTCGCCCACCGACGAGCCGGAGGGCGACGCCCCCGAGGGCGACGAGGCTGATGCCCCGGAGCTCAGCGAGGACGAGGTCACCTCCGAGCTGAACGGGGCCGAGGTCAAGCGGATGGGCGAGACGGTCCAGAACCAGGACGGCTTCGTGCTCTACCGCTTCGACGACGACAAGGTGAAGCCGAAGGTCGTCTCCGAGTGCAACGGTGACTGCGCCAAGGTGTGGCCGCCCGCGGTCATCAACAAGGGTGAGAAGCCCAAGCTGAAGGGCGTCGACGCGGACAAGGTCGGCACCGTCACCCGCGAGGACGGCACGCTGCAGCTGACCATCGACAAGTGGCCGGTCTACACCTACATCGGTGACAAGAAGGCCGGTCAGTGGAAGGGCCAGAACGTCGGCAAGAAGTGGTTCGTCATCACTCCCGAAGGCAAGAAGAACCTGACCTGCCTCCCGGCCCCGTCCAAGGCTGTCGCACCGCCCGCGGACGACAAGGAAGAGGGCGGCAGCGACTCGTCCGGTGACGCCGGCGCCGCCGACTCGGGCTCCGACTACAGCTACTGACCGACCTGCACGGGTGGCGGCCGGTCGACGTCCACGGCGTCGGCCGGTTACCACCTTCAAAGACCGGAACCGCTATAAGTCTTCGTTAAATCGGGCCTAAATACATCGCATCGACGGGCCCGTCAGGAAACGCTTCTCGTAGCGTTCGCTCGATCGGCCGACAGGCCACCGGAATTGTTTACCCGAATCTTTGTCGGAGGTGTGAAAGATGATTGCCGCCCGCTCCTCGCGCCGGCTGCACCGCTGGCTGGTGGGCGTCCTGGCAATGGTCCTGACGGTCCTGCTGGCGCCGGCCGGAATGGCTCGCGCCGCCGAACCCGGCCCCGTCCCGGTCCCGCCGAACACCGGTCTGACCGACAAGGGCGCCGGCGCCGTCACTGCCGCCGATCGGGACTTCGTCGTCAAGGTCCGGCTCGCCGGTCTGTGGGAGATCCCGGCCGGCAACATGGCCGTGGAGAAGTCCGAGGACCCCCGCGTCAAGAAGATCGGCGAATCGATCTCGCAGCAGCACGTGGTGCTGGACAAGCTCGACATCGCGGTCGCCAAGAAGCTGGGCATCGCGCTGCCGAACCAGCCGAACAGCGACCAGCAGGGCTGGCTGAACGAGATGAAGAACGCCTCGTCGCCCGCGACCTTCGACCAGATCTACATCGACCGGCTGCGGGCCGCGCACGGCAAGATCTTCCCGGCCATCGCGACGATCCGGGCCAGCACCCGCAACGACTCGGTGCGCAAGCTCGCGCAGCAGGCGAACCAGTTCGTGATGACCCACATGACCCTGCTGGAGAGCAGCGGCATCGTCGACTACGGCTCCCTGCCGACCGCCCCGGCCCCGGCCGCGGCCGGTGGTGGCCCGGTGCCGGTCGACAACCAGATGCTCGCCGCGGCGGGCGCCGGCGGTGTACCGGGCGTCAACACCTCGGTCATCCTCCTCGTTCTCGCCGGTGCCCTCGTGGCCGGTGTGATCACCACCATGCGCATCTTCCGGACGCGATAGCCCGCGGACGGTCCGACCTGGCCAGCCGACCAGGCCGTACGGCATCACCCCCAGGCGGCTGCTCCACCGCCCGCCACGTGTGCGACAGAGAAAGGTGTCACCATGCGAAGGTCGCAGTACCGGCGCGAATCCTCGAAATCAAAGTGGTTCACCGGTCGGCGCCGGATCATCGCCGCGGTAGCCACCCTGGTTGCCTTCGGCGGCATCGTCACCGTCACGCAGGTGTCGGACGCGAGCACCAAGCGTTCCACCCAGCGCGCTCTGGCCGCCTGCAACAACATCCAGGCCCCGAAGTCGTCGAAGTTGTCGACCAAGACCAAGAAGGGCACCTACACCACCAACGGTGGCAAGGTGACCCAGCACGCGGACGACGGTGCGGGCGACGTGCCGACGACCGCGCAGATGCGCGCCCGCTGCCGGCAGTGGGTCATGCAGAACGCCGGCAACAACACCGGTGGCGGTAAGGGCAACAACGGCGGCAACAACAACGGTGGCGCCGCGTCCCCGGCCCCCTCGGCCAGCAACGGCACCAACGCCGGCGAGGGTGGCAACACCGGCGGCGGCAACACCGGCGGGAACAACGGTGGCAACACCGGCGGGAACAACAACGGTGGCAACAACGGCGGCGGCGCCGCGACCCCGCCTCCGGGCGCCGGTCTGGGCATCCTGGCCAACAGCTGCGAGAACAGCCAGCTGACCGCGCACGACGGCTTCCAGAACGGCAACCGTTGCGTCTCCACCGAGTTCGGTGAGGTCGGCGCGCAGGAGAACAACCCCTCGCTGCTGATCACCGAGGCGCCCACCCAGGTGGCCCCGAACACGCCGTTCACCCTCAAGGTGAGCACCCGCAACCTGATCCGCGACCGCTTCCTCGCGGCCGGCCAGGGTGGGTACTACGTGGAGAGCTCGGTTCTGCAGGGCGGGATCGTCCGGGGTCACTTCCACACCGCTTGCCGCATGCTGGCCAGCACCAACGAGGCTCCCGACCCGGCTCCGGTCCCCGCGTTCTTCGTGGCGACCGAGGACAAGCAGGGTGGCCGCGCCCCCGACACCGTGACCATCCAGGTCGCCGGGCTGCCCACCGAGGGCACCGCGCAGTGCGCCTCGTGGGCCGGTGACGGTTCGCACCGCATCCCGATGATGCAGCGGGCCAACCAGACCCCCGCCTTCGACGCGGTTCGCATCGAGGTCGGCGGTGGCGGCAACCAGGACCAGGGTGGCCAGCAGGGCGGTCAGCAGGACCAGGGTGGCCAGCAGGGCGGTCAGCAGGACCAGGGTGGTCAGCAGGGCGGCCGGCAGGGTGGCAACAACAACGACCAGAACCAGAACGACCAGAACCAGAACAACTGAGTACGGAGCCCTGCCGCACCGGGACCGAACCCCGCGGGGCACGCCACCTGAGGTGACGTCGCTCCGCGAGGGACCCCCCGTCGGGACCGGCCGCCGTCCACCCCCCTGAGGACGGCAAGACCTGCGGCAGGCGGTTCGAGTAAGGAATCGGCTGACGAAAGGAGGCGCGGGACCGCTCGAGCCGGGCTACGCAGCTCCGCTACCGGGTGACGCGGACCGACTCGGGTGTCCGCCAACCCGCACCGATGGCCCTGACCAGGAGCGCGGTCAGGGCCATCGGCATGTCCGCACCCCGGGGGACGGTTGGCCGGGCGCCGAGAAGGTGGCACAGTGTCCCGGGTGATGACGACGCGCCGGCTGCAGCTGCCGGACGGCTACCACTTCACCCGTACGGTGCGGTCTCTGCTCGTCGTCCGCTACGACCCCTGCGGCACGTGCGACGACCGCGACTTCTGGCTCGCCGCGCGTACCCCCGAGGGTCCTGGCTCTTTGCACCTCGCCCGCGCCGGCGCGGAGCTCACCGCGACCGGGCACGGGCCCGGCGCGGCCTGGCTGGTCGATCGCGCGGACGCGATCGCCGGCCTGCGCGACGACCTCGGCGACTTCCCGGCCCGGGCGGCCGCGCACCCGCTGGTCGCACGGTTGGCCAGGACCTTCTCCGGGGTACGCTTCCCCGCCACCGGCCAGGTCTTCCACCGGCTGCTCCGGGCGATCCTGGAGCAGAAGGTGACCGGCATCGAGGCGCACCGGGCGTACCGGGCGATCGTCAAGCACTTCGGCGAGCCGGCGCCGGGCCCGGCCGGGCTGGTGCTGCCGCCCGACCCGCAGGCCGTCGCCGCGACGCCGTACTGGGTCTTCCATCCCTTCGGCGTCGAGCAGCGACGCACCCAGGCCCTGCAGCGGGCGGCCGTGGTCGCCGCCCGGCTGGAGCAGTGCGCCGACAGCGCCGAGGCCACCCGCCGGCTCACCGCGATCCCGGGCATCGGCCCGTGGACGGCGGCCGAGGTGGTCCGCACCACGTACGGCGACGCGGACGCGGTGAGCGTCGGCGACTTCCACATCCCCAACACGGTGGCCTGGGCGCTGGCCGGCGAGGCCCGCGGCACCGACGCCCGGATGCTGGAGCTTCTCGAGCCGTACGCCGGGCACCGCGGGCGGGTGTGCGACCTGCTCGCTTCCGGCGGGATCAGCGCGCCCAAGTTCGGCCCCCGGATGCCGATCCGATCGTTCGCGAGGTTCTGACTGTCATCCGCCGGACGCACGTTGCACACTGGGGCGTGGCTTTCACGTTGACGATCGACTGCGGCGGCGGTGGCATCAAGGGGTCGGTGCTCGACGAGGCCGGCACGATGCGCGCCCAGCCGTTGCGTGTCCCGACGCCGTATCCGCTACCCCCCGACCTGTTCGTCAAGACGCTGGTCGAGCTCGGTGAGCGGCTGCCGACCGCGGACCGGGTGACCGTCGGCATGCCGGGCATGCTGCGCCACGGGGTGGTGGTCGCTACGCCGCACTACGTGACCCGCAGCGGCCCCCGGACGAAGGTGGATCCGGAGCTGGTCGACGCCTGGCACGGCTTCGACGCGCGGACCGCGCTGGCCGAGGCGTTCGGGCTGCCCACGCTGGTGCTCAACGACGCCGAGGTGCACGGCGCCGGGGTGGTCGCGGGCACCGGCTGCGAGCTGATCCTGACCCTGGGCACCGGGCTGGGCTGCGCGCTGTTCGACGGCGGACAGCTCGCCCCGCACCTGGAGATGTCGCAGGCGCCGGTGCGGTGGGGCATGAGTTACGACACGTACATCGGCGAGCACGAACGGCGCCGGCTCGGGGACGCGCTCTGGTCGCGGCGGGTCCGCAACGTGGTGGAGGGGCTGCGCCCGGTCTTCCTCTGGGACCGCATCTACCTGGGCGGCGGCAACTCGCGGCTGATCACGCCGGCCCAGCTGGCCCGGATGGGCGACGACGTCGTGGTGGTGCCCAACACCGCCGGCATCGTCGGCGGGGTCCGGGCGTGGACGTTGCGGGCGGACGGCGTCCGATAGGTTCGCCTCGATAGGTTGGGGGCATGCTCAGCGTCCCGGCCGCCCTGCTTCTCGACTTCGGTGGGGTGCTCGCCGACGCCCCGCCGCAGGATCCGGCGCCACCCGAGCTGGTACTGCGGCTCTACAACCTGACCGACGGGGTGCTGACGCCCGGCGAGATCAACCGGTCGCTGACCGCCGGGCACCACGCGTACGCGGCCTGGCGGGACGAGGACCATCCCGATGAGCTGGAGCACGCCGAGGTCTGGCGGCGTTTCGTCACCGCGGAGTGGCCGCGGCGGGCCCAGGACGCCGTACGCCTGCACGCCGCGAAGCTCAGCTACGACTGGGCCTGGCGTTCGACGTGGGCCCTGCGCCCGGGCATCCCGGAGGCGTTGCGGGCCGCCCGCGCCGCGGAGCTGCCGATGGCTGTTGTCAGCAACACGCTCTGCGGGGCCGCGCACCGCGACTTCCTCACCAAGGCCGGCGTCGGCGGTCTCTTCGGCGTGCAGATCTACAGCGACGAGGCCGGCGTCCGCAAGCCGAACCCGGAGATGATCTGGCGCGCCGCCCGCGACCTCGGGGTACGCGCGGAGAAATGCTGGTTCGTCGGGGACAGCCGCCAGCGCGACGTGGTGTGTGCCCGGCGGGCCGACGCCGCGGCGGTCATCCTGATGCGGTCGTCGCGCACCGACCGGGAAGATCCGGCCGCCTTCCCGGAGCCGGACGCCGTGGTGGACGACGGCTTCGGCCTGCGTGACCTGCTGCCGGTGCGCTGACGGTCAGGGCAGGTGGCCGAGGACCACGCGTTCTGAAGTCAACAGATAGTCGCGCAGCATCTCTGCCGCCTCCCGGGCCTGGCCGTCCTCGTAGGTCGTGGCGATCTCGTCGTTCATCGCGACGAACGGGCGGTGCAGCGCCTCGATGTTCGGCGCCGCGGCGAAGGCCAGCCGCAGCTCGGCCGTCAGCTGGCGCATCCAGCTGTCCAGTCGCGGGCTGCCGGCCAGCGCGACGACCTGCTCGTGGAAGTGCATGTTGGCCGTACCGACGGCACGCCAGTCGCCGGCCGCGACGCCGCGCCGGGCCTCGTCGACCGCGGCCCGCATGCCGGCGGCGCGGGGCGGATCGGTCGGGGCCTGCTCCAGCGCCGAGCACTCCAGCAGGACGCGCACCCGGTAGATGTCCGCGATCTGCGCCGAGCTGAGGGTGGCCACGAAGACGCCCCGGTGCGGCCGGCGGACCAGCAGCCCCTCCTCGATCAGCGTCGAGAACGCCTCCCGCAGCGTGTTGCGGGAGACGCCGAGCGGACCGGTCAGCGAGGACTCGGAGAGCCGGGTGCCCGGGGCCAGCTCACCGTTGATCATCGAACTGCGCAGCTGCTCCACCGCCCGGGCCGCGGAGCCGGGCTTCTCCACCGTCGTCACCGGGTCAGTCAACCAGCCGCCGGGGCCGGCCCGTCACGCGGGCGCGACCACGAACCGCAGCCGGGCGCCCGGGCGGGCCTGCGCGGCGCGGTCGGCGGCGGCCGGGGTGAGCACGGCGATCACCGGGTAGCCACCGGTCACCGGATGGTCGGCCTGGAAGACGATCGGATGCCCGTCCGGTGGCACCTGCACCGACCCGCGGACCACGCCTTCGCTGGGCAGCTCCTCGGTGCGGGCGCGGGCCAGCACGGGCCCGTCCAGCCGCAGGCCGACCGAGTCGCTGCTCGGGGAGACGGTGAACTCCGCGCTGAGCAGGGTCTCGATCGCCGCGGCGGTGAACCAGTCGTCCCGCGGCCCGAGATCGACCTCCAGCGGCGCGTCCACATCGGCCGGCCCCGCCGAGCCTTCGACGGACGGCGAGGCGGCGGGTGACGGCGCGGGCGGGTTTGGCGCGGCCGGGGCCGGGCCGATCGGCAGGGTGTCGCCGGCGGCCGGTCGGGCCGGGCCGATCCCGGCGAGCCGGTCGGTCGAGCGCGACCCCAGCACCGGCGGCACCGCGAGACCGCCGCGGACGGCGAGGTAGCTGCGCAGCCCCCGCCGCGGCATGGTCACCGTCACCTCGGCCCCGGCGGGGACGCTGACGACCTCCTCGACTGCGGTCCGCGTACCGTCCACAGTGAGCACCGCGTCCGTACCGGTCAGCGCGACCGTCGCCGGCTCGTCGAAGCGGACCCGCAGGCCGCCGAGGGTGCACTCCAGGGCGGCGGCCCCGCGCGGGTTGCCGACCAGCGCGTTCGCCCGGGCGTACGCGCCGCGGTCCACCGCCCCGGAGGGCGCCACGCCCTGCCCGGCGTGCCCGGGCCGGCCCTCGTCCTTGACCACCGTCAGGGGCCCGGTGCGCAGGATCGTCATGGTCATCGGTCCACCGCCTTGAAGATCACCTCGACGCCGGGGACCAGTAGGGCCGGCTCCGGCCGGTCCAGGTCCCACATGCGTTCCGTGGTGCTGCCGATCAGTTGCCAGCCGCCCGGGCTGTCACGGGGATAGACGCCCGAGAAGCGGCCCGCCAGCCCGACCGAGCCGGCCGGGATCCGGGTGCGCGGCGAGTCGCGCCGGGGCACGTCGAGCCGGGGGTCGCCGCCGGTCAGGTAGCCGAAGCCGGGGACGAAACCCGCGAAGGCCACCGTCCACCGGGAGCCCGTGTGCAGAGCGACCACCTCGTCGGAGCTCAGCCCGGTGCGTTCGGCCACCTCGGCGAGGTCGGGGCCGTCGTAGCGCACCGGGATCTCCACAGTGCCGGTGCCGGCCTCGCGCTGGGCGTCGATGCGCAGGCCGGCCGTGGCCTCCCGGACGGCCGCCGGCGAGGTGACCGCCGGGTCGATCTTGATCAGCACTGTGCGGGCAGCGGGCACCAGGTCGACCACGCCGGGCAGGGCGGCCGCCCGTAGCGCGGCGTAGAGGGCCAGGGCCGCGTCGAGGTCGTCGACCTCGGCCAGTAGCGCCTCGCGGCCGCAGCGGAGAAAACTCGTCATCGCTCATATTCCGTGTCGGGGACGTCGGTCACGAACATGTGGCCGGGCGCGTGGGTGATCGCGTACGGCACCTGGGATGCCATCACGGCCGCCTGCGGGGTCACGCCGCAGGCCCAGAACACCGGGACCTCGCCCGGGTGGATCTCCACCGGATCGCCGAAGTCGGGCCGGTCCAGGTCGGTGATGCCCAGCCCGGCCGGGTCACCGATGTGCACCGGGGCGCCGTGCACGGCCGGGAAGCGCGCGCTGATCGTGACCGCGTCGGCCACCCGCTCCGCGGGGACGGGCCGCATCGAGACGACGAGCTCACCGCGCATGCGCCCGGCCGGGCGGCAGTTCCTCCAGGTACGGAACATCGGCACGTTGCGGCCCGTCGAGATGTGCCGCACGTCGATGCCGGCGGCGGTCAGCGACGCCTCGAAGCTGAAGCTGCAGCCGATCAGGAAGGCCACCAGGTCGTCGCGCCAGGCGGCGGTGGCGTCCGGCACCTCCTCGACGAGCCGGCCGTCCCGCCAGATCCGGTACAGCGGCAGGTCGGTGCGCAGGTCGGCGCCCTCGGCCAGCACGGTGGCCGGTGAGCCCGGGTCGCTGACGTCCAGCACCGGGCAGGGCTTGGGGTTGCGCTGGGCGTACAGCAGCATGTCCCAGGCCCAGTCGCGGGGCACGGCGATCAGGTTGGCCTGGGCCACGCCGGGGGCCAGTCCGGCGGTCGGGCGGACCAGCCCGGCCCGGAACGTCGCCCGCAGGTCGGCGGCCGGCTTCACGAGCCGGTCCCGGCGAACGCGGTGATCGGGACGCCGGCGCCGGAGAGGGCGTCGTGAACGGCCCGGGCCATCGCCACCGCACCCGGCGAGTCGCCGTGCACGCAGATCGAGTCGGCCTCCACCTTGATCACCGAGCCGTCCACCGCGACCAGGGTCCGGTCCGTGACCAGCCGCAGCATCCGCTCGGCGACCTCGGCCGGGTCGTGCAGCAGGGCACCGGGCTCACGCCGCGGGACCAGCGTGCCGTCCGGCTTGTACCCGCGGTCGGCGAAGGCCTCGCGGACGGTGGCCAGCCCGGCCTCCTCGGCCAGGTGCAGGAAGACCGAGCCGGGCAGGCCGAGCACGGGCAGATCCGGGTCGTACCGGCGGACGGCGTCGACCACGGCGGCGGCCTGCTGCTCGTGGTGCACGATCGTGTTGTAGAGGGCGCCGTGCGGCTTGACGTAGAGCACCCGGTCGCCGGCCGCCCGGGCCAGGCCGTCCAGCGCGCCGAGCTGGTAGATCACGTCCGCGGTCAGTTCGGCGCTCTCGTAGTCGATGAAGCGCCGCCCGAAACCGGCGAGATCCCGGTAGCCGACCTGGGCGCCGATCACGACGCCCCGGGAGACGGCCTGTTCGCAGGTGGCCAGCAGGGTCCGCGGGTCGCCGGCGTGGAAGCCGCAGGCGAGGTTGGCGCTGCTGACCACGTCGAGCATGGCGTTGTCGTCGCCGAGCTGCCAGGTGCCGAAGCCCTCGCCGAGGTCGCTGTTGAGATCCATCTTTTCTCCTCCAGGTCAGCCGGCGAGGTAATCGAAGATCGAACGGGCCGAGGTGATGCCCATGTACCAGGTCAGTGCCGCGACCAGCGCACCGAGGACGAGCAGCCACACCGGGTACGCGTACCCCCGCAGCAGTTCGCGCCGGCGCCAGGCGGCGTACAGCAGGATGGTGAACCCGATCGGCAGGATCAGCCCGTTGAAGCCGCCGGCGAAGACCAGCAGGGCCGACGGCGCGGTGCCGAGCAGCAGGAAGATCGTCGTGGTGACGGCGATGAACGCGACCGTCGCCCAGGACCGGGGGCGCGGCTCGCTGAAACGCTTGGAGAAGGCGTCGAAGAACGACACCGAGGTGAACGCCGCGCCGACCACGGAGGTGATGGCCGCCGCCCAGAGGATCACGCCGAACGCCCGCAGCCCGAACTCGCCGGCCGCCGACTCGAAGGCCTGTGCGGTCGCGTTGCCCTTGGTGTTGAGCACGACGCCGCTGCTGACCACGCCGAGGATCGCCAGGAAGAGCAGGAAGCGCATGAGGCCGGTGACGGCGATGCCGGTCAGCGCGCCCCGGGTCACCTCGCGGGCGTGCTCGGGGCCGGTGGTGCCGCTGTCCAGCAGCCGGTGCGCGCCGGAGTAGGTGATGTAGCCGCCGACCGTACCGCCGATGATCGTGGTGATCGCGGCGAAGTCGATCTCCTCGGGCAGGACGGTCTGGCGCAGCGCCTCACCGACCGGTGGGTCCGAGACGATCGCGACGTACACGGTCAGCAGGATCATCAGCAGGCCGAGCCCGATGAGCAGCCGGTCCATCGCCATCCCGGCCCGCTTGACCAGGAAGATGGAGATCGCGATCAGCGCGCTGATCAGGCCGCCGAGCTTCGGGTCCAGGCCCAGGGCCGCGTTCAGGCCGAGTCCGGAGCCGGCCACGTTGCCGATGTTGAAGACCAGGCCACCGAGGATGACCAGCGCCGCGAGCAGGTGGCCGGCGCCCGGCACGACGGCGTTGGCGAGCTCGTGCGCCCGCTTGCCGCTGACCGAGATGATCCGCCAGATGTTCATCTGGACGACGAAGTCCACCACGATCGACATCAGGATGCCGAACGCGAACGCGGCGCCCAGGGCCGCCGTGAAAGTGGTGGTCTGGGTGATGAATCCGGGCCCGATGGCGCTGGTCGCCATCAGGAAGATGGCACCGATCAGGGCGGTACGGCGGGTACGGGCCGGGGTGGGCGTCTGCGTGGTCATGGGCACTCCTCGGATCGGGGTAGTTCGATGGAGGCACCCCTGACGGTAGGGATTGTTCAACGATCCCACAAGAGTTGTTGAACAATCCGCGATTACCGGCTCGTGAAATCCACCTGCCACACGCTCGTCCGCCGTACCGGCACCGACTCCAGCGCCTCCAGCACCGGCACCTCGTACGTCGCCCGCCGGATCATCCCGTCGACCGGCAGGTACGCCCGCCCCGGATCCCCGACCAGCACCAACGCGCCGCGTCCGGCCGCGCGCCGCAGGAACGGCAGCACCCGTCCGGCCATCTCCCGGCTGTAGAACACGTCCCCGGCCAGGATCACGTCGGCGTCCGGGTACCCGCCGGCGAGCAGATCACCCTCCACCAGCCGGATCGGCACACCGTTGGCCTCGGCGTTGGCCTCGGCGGCGGCCAGGGAGAGCGGATCGATGTCGTTGGCCGTCACCGTGCGGGCCCCGGCCCGGGCCGCCGCCACCGCGACCAGGCCCGAGCCGGTCGCCAGGTCCAGCACCGCCCGCCCGCTGACCAGGCCGGGATCGTCGAGCACGTGCCGGGCCAGGGCCTGGCCGCCGGCCCAGGCGAACGCCCAGAACGGCGGCGGCTGCTCGGCGCCGGCCGCCTCGGTGCGTTCCCAGAGCTCGATCGGCTCCTCGGCCTGGTGAAGCACCAGTTCGGGGAGGAAGGGCACGGGCGCGAGCCGTGTGTTGGCGCGGACGAAGTCGGTGGACACGTACCGATTCTGCTCAGTTGCTCCGGTGCGGGACCGATCAGGGCAGCGTCCGGCTTTCAGCCCGCGGAGAGGAGCAGCATGCCGACCAGAGTGACGGCTGTCCTCTTCGCCGGCTGGATGGTGCTGCTCGGGGCCGTCTTCGCGGTGGAGCCGGCCTGGCAGATGCCCGTACACCTGGTCGCCGGGGTCTCCGCCGTGCTGGCCGTGGTCGCCGGCCTGCGCCGGCACGACCCGGCCCGGCGCGGGCCGTGGCACCTGCTGTCCTTCTCCGTCGTGCTCTCGGTCCTCGGCACGGCTGCCTACAGCGCCGGGCCCGAGGCCCTGCCGGTCGTCGCCGGGCTGCATTCGATCGGTACGGGCATGCTGCTCGCCGCCTACCCGGCGCTGGCCCTGGTGCTCTACTGGTTCGTCCGGCTCCGCACGGGTGGCCGCCGCGACCGGGGCGGACTGCTCGACGCCCTCACCCTGACCTCCGGCGTGGCCCTGCTGGCCTGGACCTTCGTGATCGGCCCGCACCTGCGCGACACCGAGCTGTCGTCGGTCGGGCAGTGGATCGCGGTCGCGTTCCCGGTCGGCGACCTGCTCTGCCTGGCCCTGCTGACCCGGCTGCTGACCGCCTCCGGCCGGCGGCTGCCGGCCGGCAGCTGGCTCGCCGCCGGTGTCCTGGCCCTGCTGCTCGCCGACGTCGGCGGCAATCTCGTCACTCTGCGCGACGACATCGCGTTCCTGGCCGCCTTCGGCCGGGTCCCGCTGTACGCCGCCGTCGGCCTGGCCGCGCTGAGCCCCTCGATGGCCGCGCTGACCCGGCCGGTCGCCACCCCGCTGGCCGAGCTCGGCCGGGTCCGGCTCGCCCTGCTCGCCCTCGCCTCGCTGGTCGCCCCGGCCGTGCTGATCCTCCAGATGGGTGTCGACGGCGAGGTGCCCGACCTGGACGTGGTCGCCGTCCTCAGCGCCTGCACGTTCCTGCTGGTCCTGGCCCGGATGGCGGGCATCATGGCGAGCCACCGGCTGGCCCTGGCCCGCGAGCGGGGGCTCCGCGAGGCCTCGGCGGCGCTGGTCTCCGCGGCCGACGCCGACGAGGTCGGCGACGCTGTCCGGACGGCCGTGGCCCAGTTGCTGCCGGCCGACGTGCCGCACCGGGTGGTGCTCGCCATGGCCATCACCGAGCCGGAGGAGCCCGTCTCGGCCGAGGCCGCGGCCCAGTCCGACCACGACCGCGGCACCGGTACGGCCGCCCGCCTGGTCGCCACCCGCGACGTCGACTGGGCGGTGGCGGTCCGGCTGACCCAGTTCAACATGGTGCTGCGCTGCCCGCTGGTGCTGCAGGACCGCCCGACCGGCGATCCGCTCGTCGGGGTGCTGCACGTGGGCGGCCCCACCTGGGCTCTGCTCGGCCTGCAGCGGGCCCTGGAGGTGCTGGCCACCCAGGTCGCGCTGGCGCTGGAGCGGATCGCGCTGAGCCACGAGGTGACCCGGCGCAACAGCGAGGCCTACTTCCGCACGCTGGTGCAGAACACCTCCGACGTCATCCTGATCATCGACGAGGAGGACCGGGTCCGGTACGCGAGCCCGTCCGCGGGACATGTGCTGGGCGCCGACCCGGTGGGCGTGTCCCTGCCCGACCTGATCCACCCCGGTGACCGGCTACGGCTGGCCGGCGTGCTCGCCGCCGTCCGTGGTGGCGAGGGGACGCAGGAGGGGCTGGACTTCCGGGCTGTCGGGCGGCGCCGTACCGAGGTGATGCTCGAGATGCACTGCCGGGACCTGCGCGCGGACCAGACCGTCGCCGGCCTGGTCGTCACCCTGCGCGATGTCACCGAGCGCCGCCAGCTCGAACGCGAGCTCACCCACCAGGCGTTCCACGACTCGCTGACCGGGCTGGCCAACCGGGTGCTCTTCGCCGACCGGCTGCAGCACGCGCTGGCCCGCGGCGCCCGGGACGGCTCGGTGGTCGGCGTGCTCTTCATCGACCTGGACGATTTCAAGGTCGTCAACGACACCCTGGGCCACGCGACCGGCGACCAGCTGCTGATCGCGGTGGCCGGCCGGATCGCCGGCGCGCTGCGGGCCGACGACACGGCCGCCCGGCTCGGCGGCGACGAGTTCGCCGCGCTGGTGGAGAACGTGCAGGACCCGGGGGCGGTCGAGGAGACGGCCACCCGGATCCTGGCCGCGCTGTCCGAGCCGATCATCGTCGACGGCGGGCCGCTGCAGGCCGTGGCCAGCATCGGCATCACCACCACGCCGGAAGCGGACACCGCCGACGCGCTGCTGCGCCAGGCCGACCTGGCCCTGTACGTGGCCAAGGGCGCCGGCAAGAACCAGTGGCGGCGCTACCAGTCGCACCTGCACAGCGCGATGGTGGAGCGGCTGGAGCTGCGCTCGGCACTGGACCACGCGGTCAACGAGGGGCACTTCCTGCTGCAGTTCCAGCCCATCGTCGATCTGGCCACGGACGAGGCGGTCGGCTTCGAGGCGCTGGTGCGCTGGCACCATCCGCAGCGCGGGGTCATCGCGCCGGACGAGTTCATCGAGGTGGCCGAGGAGAGCGGGCTGATCGTCCCGATGGGCCGCTGGGTCCTCGACCAGGCGCTGCACACGGTCGCGCAGTGGCGGCGCATCCTGCCGCGCGCCCGTCAGCCGTACGTCTCGGTCAACGTCTCGGTTCGCCAGTTCCGTCAGTCCGGCTTCGTCGAGCAGGTCAAGGCGTCGCTGGAGTACGCCGGGGTGCCGGCCCGGGCGCTGATGCTGGAGATCACCGAGACCCTGCTGATGGGCGACGACGAGCAGATCTGGGCTGACCTGGCCGTGTTGCAGGAGCTGGGCGTGCGGATCGCGATCGACGACTTCGGCACCGGCTACTCGTCGCTGGGTTACCTACGGCAGCGCCCGATCGACGTACTGAAGATCGACAAGACCTTCATCGACGACATGGTCGGCAGTGAGCAGCAGCTGGCGCTGGTGGCGGGCATCGTGAGCCTGGCCCGCACGCTCAACCTGACGGTGGTCGCCGAGGGCATCGAGGACGCCACCCACCGGCTCATCCTGGCCCAGCTGGGTTGTCCGCTGGGGCAGGGCTACTACTACTCGGCACCGCTGGACGCGACCGAGGCGCTGGCCTGGCTGCGGAACCCGCTGCCGCTGGCAGTGGCCTGACTTTTCCACTGCATTTTATTTTTATACGGAAGCGCCCTCGGCCCCAGGAACAACGCGAAAGACTTTCGGGTGTCCACCGACCAACCCTGAAAGGACACATCATGCGACGTCCGGGCCTGCTCCTCGCCGGCGTGCTGCTGGCGACCGGCTCCAGTCTCGCTATCGCGGCCCCCGCCTCCGCCACCGGCTCCGCGCCTGACCACCGGCGCCACTGCTGGTATCAATCGAACGGCCATTGGTTCCCCTGGCACCACAACTGGTACGACGACTGGGACGACGACTGGGACGGTGGCGGCCACTGGAGCGCTACCGCGCCGAGCCGCGACGATTACCGCCGGCACTGCTACCGCTACCGCGGAGGCGGCGGCGGTGCTGTGGTCATCATCGGCGCCGGGAGTGGCCGGCGCTGACCCGACACACGGTGTTCCAGCAGGCCCGGATGCCTCGGCGGCCGGGCCTGCCGCTGTAGGTCAGTACGGGTTGCCCGAGCCGGGCAGCCGGCCGCGCAGCACCCCGCGCAGGCGACCCGGCAGCGCGGGATCACCGGACAACGGCGGGCTGTCCGTGTGGGCCCGGTCGGCCAGGCCGGCCACCAGCTCCTTGAGGGTGTGCACCGCGTCCACCAGAGGCCGCCAGCCCAGCTCCGCCTTGATCCGGTCGCACGACATCAGCGGCGCCTTGAGCCCCAGCCGGACCCAGCCCACGTCGACCGGCTGCAACCGCAACCGCCAGCTCAGGTCGGCCGCGCCACGCAGGACGAAACCCGGCACCGGCACCTCCCGGCCCTGGAACGCGGCCGCGGCGACCGAGGGATCCAGCACGGGACCCGCGGCCACGTTGAAGGCGCCGCGCACATCGGCCAGCAGAGCCCGGGCGTACGCGTCAGCCACATCGTCCGCGTGCACCGCCTGCACCCGCAGCCCCGGATGCGAGGGGATCACCGGGATCCGCCCGAACTTCAACAGCCGCGCGGGCAGCAGCGGCCCGGCGAAGTACCGGCCGATCTCCGTACCGATGTCCCGCTGGAAGATCAGCCCCGGCCGCAGCCGGACGATCCGCAGCGTCGGGTGATCCGACTCGACCCGGTCCAGCAGGCCCTCGACCAGCGCCTTGTGCCGGCTGTAGGAGGAACCGAGCACACCCGTGCGGGGCCACGCCTCGGTGACGAACGCGTGCTTGGGGCCGGGCGCGTAGGCCCCGACCGAGGAGGCGTACGCCAGCGTCGGCACCCCGGCGCGCAGCACGGCCTCCACCACTGTCCGGCTGCCCAGCACATTGGTGCGGAACAGCAGCCGCTGGTCGTGGCTGGGCTGGATCTGCCAGGCCAGGTGCACGACCGCGTCGGCGCCCCGGAAGATCTCGGTCAGCTGCTGCGCGGCGCCCGGGGCCCCGATGTCGCAGGAGTGCCACTCCACCGCGTCGTACGGCTCGACCCTGGGCGGCAGCCGGCGGACCACCCCGGCGAGGTCGACGCCCGGCTCGTTCCGCAGCCTGCGCAGCAGGGCCGTGCCTGAGTTCCCGGTCGCTCCGACGATCACCACTCGCATCGTGTGCTGGTACCCGGCGGGCCGCGGTTGAACCACCGGGGCCCGGGTAGGAGCCCGTCCATGGATCTCGTCGTGAACGGCGTCGAGCACACGCTCGACCTCGACCCGCGCACCACCCTGCTGGACGCTCTGCGCGAGCACCTCCAGCTCACCGGGGCCAAGAAGGGCTGTGACCACGGTCAGTGCGGCGCCTGCACCGTTCTGCTCGACGGCCGCCGGGTGAACAGCTGCCTGATCCTGGCGATCAGTCAGCAGGACGCCCGGATCACCACCGTGGAAGGCCTCGGCACCGAGGAGGAGCCGCATCCGGTGCAGCAGGGCTTCCTCGACCACGACGGCTTCCAGTGCGGCTACTGCACGCCCGGGCAGGTCTGTTCCGCGGTGGGCATGCTCGACGAGGTCGCCCGCGGCTGGCCCAGCGCGGTCACCCGCGGCGACGACGTACGCCTCGAGGACGCCGAGATCCGCGAGCGGATGAGCGGCAACCTGTGCCGTTGCGGGGCGTACGCCAACATCGTCCCGGCCATCGCGCAGGCGTCCGGCCGATGAGGACATTCGAGTACGCACCCGCCGACGACGTCGCCTCGGCCGTCGCCCTGCTGGCCGGCGCGCCCAGCGGCACCTTCCTGGCCGGGGGCACCAACCTCGTCGACCTGATGAAGCTCGGGGTCGCCACCCCGGACGTGCTGGTCGACATCAACCGCCTGCCGCTGCACGAGGTGACCACGCTGCCCGACGGCGGCCTGCGGATCGGCGCCGGCGTCCGCAACAGTGACCTGGCCGCGCACCCGGAGGTCCGCCGGTCGTACCCGGTGCTGAGCCAGGCGCTGCTGGCCGGCGCCTCCGGGCAGTTGCGCAACATGGCCACCACGGGCGGCAACCTGTTGCAGCGCACCCGCTGCCGATACTTCATGGACGCCACCAAGCCGTGCAACAAGCACGCGCCCGGCACCGGCTGCCCGGCCCGCGACGGCGACCACCGCAACCTGGCGATCATCGGCGCCTCCGAGCACTGCGTCGCCACCCATCCGTCCGACATGGCCGTCGCGCTGGCCGCCCTGGACGCGACCGTGCGGGTGACCGGGCCGGACGGTGAGCGCGGTATCCCGATCAACGAACTGCACCGGCTGCCCGGCGACACCCCGCACGTCGACACCGTGCTGCGGCACGGGGAGCTGATCACGGCGGTCGACCTGCCCGTGCTGGAGGCGGCCCGGGTGTCCGCGTACCGCAAGGCAAGGGACCGGGCCTCCTACGCCTTCGCCGTGGGATCGGTGGCCGCGGCGGTGCACGCCGAGGACGGCGTGGTGCATGACGTACGGCTGGCCTTCGGCGCTGTGGCCCACAAACCGTGGCGGGCGTACGCGGCGGAGCAGGCCCTGCTCGGCCGCCCCGCCACCCGCGAGTCCTTCCTGGCCGCGGCGGACGCCGAGCTGGCCGCCGCCGAACCGCTGCGTGACAACGCCTTCAAGGTCACGCTGATCCGTAATCTGGTCGCGGCGACGCTGACCGGCCTGACGGGAGCCGCCCGATGACCGCCACCACCGCATCCGCCGTCGGCACGCCGCTCGGCCGGATCGAGGGCCCGGCCAAGGTCACCGGCGCGGCCCGGTACGCCGCCGAGTATCCGGTGGAGAACGTCGCCCACGCCTGGGTGGTCCAGTCGCCGGTGGCCCGCGGCACCCTCGACGCCGTCATCGTCGATCCGACCACCGAGGACGACGACGTGCTGGCCGTCCTCTGGCACGGCAACGCGCCGCGGCTGGAGCAGCCCGACGATCCGGAGCTGGCCGTCCTGCAGTCCGAGCGGATCAGCTACCGCGGTCAGGCGGTCGCGCTGGTCGTCGCCCGCACGCTGGAAGCCGCCCGGCGGGCCGCGCAGGTCATCGGGCTGGAGATCACCGAGGAGCCGCACGACACGCTGCTGACCGCCGACCACCCGGAGATCTACACCCCGGAGAAGGTCAACCCGGCGTTCCCGGCCGACACCCGCTCCGGCGACGTGGAGCAGGCCTTCGCCGCCGCGCCGGTCAAGGTGGACGTGACCTACCGGACCCCGGCGCTGCACAACAACCCGATGGAACCGCACGCCACCATCGCGGTGTGGCAGGGCGACGACCTGGTCCTGTACGACTCGAACCAGCACCCGCCGGGAGTGGCCGGCGCGGTCGGTGCCCTCTTCGGCCTGCCCGCCGAGCGGGTCCACGTGATCACCGAGCATGTCGGCGGCGGCTTCGGCTCGAAGGGCTCGGCCCGCCCCAACGCCGTGCTGGCCGCACTGGCCGCCCGGGTGGTGGGCCGGCCGGTCAAGCTGGCCCTGCCCCGCCAGGCCCTCTTCAGCATGGTCGGCCACCGCACGCCGACCATCCAGCGGATCCGGCTGGCCGCCGAGCGCGACGGCACGCTGACCGCCATCGACCACGAGGCCGTCGAGCACACCTCCCGGCTGTTCGAGTTCGCCGAGCAGACCACGGTCGCGACCCGGCACATGTACGCCGCCGCGAACCGGCACACCGGCCACCGCCTGGTCCGCCTCGACATGCCGACCCCGCGCTGGATGCGGGCCCCGGGCGAGGCGCCCGGCATGGTGGGCCTCGAGTGCGCGATGGACGAACTGGCCGAGGAGCTGGGCCTGGACCCGATCGAGCTGCGCGTGCGCAACGAGCCGCGGGTCGAGCCCGAGTCCGGCGTCCCGTTCAGCAGCCGGCAATACGTCCAGTGCCTGCGCGAGGGAGCCGAGCGGTTCGGCTGGGCCGACCGCGATCCCCGGCCGCGCAGCCGCCGGGAGGGCAACTGGTGGGTCGGCCTGGGCGTGGCCGGCGCGACCTATCCGACGATGGCCCAGCCTTCGACAGCCCGGGTCCGCGCGCTGCCCGACGGCCGGTACGACGTGGCGGTGGCCGCCACCGACATCGGCACCGGCGCCCGGACCATCCTCACCCAGATCGCGGCGGACGAGCTCGGCGTGCCGGTCGACCGGGTCCACGTCCGGATCGGCGACAGCACGCTGCCCATGGCGTCGGTGGCGGGCGGATCGTCCGGCAGCGCCTCGTGGGGCTGGGCGGTCACCGGGGCCTGCCGCGAGCTGCGCCGCTCCGGCAGCGACGAGGCGGTCTACGACAGCACCGAGGAGGTGCAGCGGCAGGAGAAGGACGGCAAGCACGCGTACGGCGCGCACTTCGCGGAGGTGCGGGTGGACGCGGACACCGGCGAGGTCCGGGTGTCGCGCCTGTTCGGCATGTACGCGGTCGGCCGGGTCCTGAACCCGCGTACCGCCCGCAGCCAGCTCATCGGGGGCATGACCATGGGCATGGGCATGGCCCTGCACGAGGAGGGCGTGCTGGACCCGGCGATGGGCGACTGGGTCAACCACGACCTGGCCGAGTACCACGTGCCGGTGCACGCCGACGTCGAGTCGATCGAGGCGGCCTGGCTGTCCGAGGACGACCGGGCGGTCAACCCGATGGGCAGCAAGGGCATCGGCGAGATCGGCATCGTGGGTTCACCGGCGGCCATCGTGAACGCGGTGCGGCACGCGACCGGCATCCGGGTGCGGGACCTGCCGGTGCGGCTGGACAAGCTGTTGCCGCACCTGGGCTGAGAACGCCTTAACCATCCTTAAGCAGAAATCGGCGCCGCCCACCGGGCGGCGCCGATTCTCTGGTGCGCGGGCTATCGCTTGCTGTGGTACGCCTCGACGATCGAACTCGGGATGCGGCCGCGCTCGGAGACCTCGTAGCCGTTCTTACCGGCCCACTCGCGAATGGCCTGATTCTGGTCGCGGCTGGCCCGGCCGGTGCTCGCCGGGGCGGCGCCGCGGCGGGCGGAACGCGACTCGACACCGGACCGGCCGACCCGCGTCGCCACCGCGAGGTAGGGGTCCAACGCCTTACGCAGCTTGCCGGCGTTCTTCTCCGACAGGTCGATCGTGTAGTTCACACCGTCGAGTCCGAACTCGACGGTGCGGTCGGCCTCGCCGCCGTCGAGGTCATCGGTCAGAAGGGTAATTACCTGCTTGGCCATGATGTGGTTGCTCCCGGGACGGTGCCATTGTCTATGAGAATTCCTGCGTATTCATTCTGTCGGGCCGTGCCGACGTGTGCAAATTGTCCGCCCTGCATGTCGCGCAGATCATCCGTCCCATTCTCCCGGTCCGGTGCCCTCTGCCGCCGGCGAATGGCCCGGCGCACCGGGGCTGGGCAGGGCACCGGGGCGGAGAACTTTACGAAACTTCTCCGCAACACTTCTCACGCCTGTCAATGTGTTGTACGTTGCGTGGGAGCGCTCCCACGCCGCCCTTCCCCGGGGCACCCCCACCACCAGGAGCAGTCATGAGACGTGTCATCCGGGCCGTCACGGCCGCCGCTCTGCTCGCCGCGGGCGCGATCACGACATTCGTGGTCGCCGATCCCGCCAGTGCCGACACGCAGATCTGCGAGCAGTACGGCTCCACCACCATCGGCGGCCGCTACGTCGTGATGAACAACCGCTGGGGCACCTCCGCCCAGCAGTGCATCAACGTCACCAGCACCGGCTTCGCCATCACCAGTCAGCAGGGCGTCGGCAGCACCAGCGGGGCCCCGGTGTCCTACCCGGCCATCTTCGTCGGCTGCCATTACACGAACTGCTCGCCCGGCACCAACCTGCCGATGCAGGTCAGCTCGATCAGCAGCGCGACCAGCAGCATCAGCTACAACTACGTCTCCGGCGCCACCTACGACGCGGCGTACGACATCTGGCTCGACCCGACGCCCAAGCGCGACGGCGTCAACGCCATGGAGATCATGATCTGGTTCAACCGCCAGGGCTCGATCCAGCCGATCGGCTCGGTCGTCGGCACCACCACCATCGGCGGCCGCACCTGGCAGGTCTGGCAGGGCAGCAACGGCTCCAACAACGTCATCTCGTACGTGGCCCCGTCGGCGATCTCCAGCTGGAACTTCAGCGTCCTGGACTTCATCAACGACGTGAAGAACCGCGGCGCGATCACCAGCTCGTGGTACCTGACCAGCATCCAGGCCGGCTTCGAGCCGTGGATCGGCGGCACCGGCCTGGCCGTGACGAACTTCTCGGCCGCGATCAACGGCGGCGGCAGCAACCCCGGCAACCCGACCACGCCGCCGCCGGCCACCACCACCCCGCCGCCGTCCGGCACCGCCGGCTGCCGGGTCACCTACTCGGCCGACTCGTGGGGCAGCGGCTTCGTGGCCAACGTGACCGTGGCCAACACCGGCAGCAGCGCGCTCAACGGCTGGACGCTCGGCTTCACCCTCCCGGGTGGCCAGACGGTGACCAACTCGTGGAACGCCACGCTGTCGGGCACCAGCGGCGCGCTGACCGCCCGCAACGCCAGCCACAACGGCAGCATCCCGGCCGGCGGCAGCACCTCGTTCGGCTTCCAGGGCACCTACAGCGGCACCTTCACCAGCCCGTCCGCGTTCACCCTCAACGGGTCGGCCTGCACCCGGGCCTGATCCCCACCAGCATCACAGCAGCCCCGCCCCGTCGCCGATCAACCCGGCGGCGGGGCGGCCGGCGTTATCCGTAGGGCCGCGGGGGCGTGAGCCGGGACCGTGGGAGAACGAGGGGCCACCGGCTCGACGCGTTCGTAAGGTGCGCCGAGCGCGGGCCGCGGATCTGCCTCACCCTTGTTGGGCCACAGCGACAGGGCCCGCTCGGCCAGCGCGGTGATGGTCAGCGACGGGTTCACCCCGAGGTTGGCCGGGATCACCGAACCGTCCACCACGTGCAGGCCGGGGTAGCCGTACACCCGCTGGTAGGGGTCGACCACGCCGGTCGCGGGGGAGTCGCCGATGGTGACGCCGCCGAGGATGTGCGCGGTCATCGGGATGTCGAAGACGTCACCCACCGAGCCGCCGGGATGACCACCGATCTTGGCGGCCATCCGGCGTACCGCCTCGTGACCGACCGGGATCCACGTCGGGTTGACCGGGCCGTGGCCGGGCCCGGTGGTGAGCCGGCCGCGCTTGGTGCGCCGTACCGTCAAAGAGTTGTCCACGGTCTGCATGACCAGCGCGATGATGGTCCGGTCGCTCCAGCGCCGCTTCGACAGCGACCGCAGCAGCGTGCGCGGGTGCCGCAGCGCCTGGCCGAGGAAGCGGACCGGCCGCGGCACGCGGCCGCCGCCGTCCACCAGCAGGGTGGTGAGCAGGCCCATCGCGTTGCTGCCGGGCCCGTAGCGGACCGGCTCGATGTGGGTCTCGGCATCCGGGTGGAAGCTCGAGGTGATCGCCACCCCGCGGGAGAACGGCTTCTCCGGTACGGACACAGACTGCGCGCCGAGCAGCGCCTCGGAGTTGGTGCGGGTCAGCGCACCGAGCCGGGCGGAGAGCGCGGGCAGCACCCCGGTGTCCCGCATGGCGTGCAGCAGCCGCTGCGTGCCGAGCGCCCCGGCCGACAGCACCACCTCCCGCGCGGTGAACGTCCCCTGCGAGGTGGTGAGCTCCCAGCCGTCGCCGACGGGCCGCAGCGCCGAGACGGTGGTGTCCGGGTGCACGACCGCACCGGCCCGTTCGGCGAGGTAGAGGTAGTTGAGGTCGAGCCGGTTCTTGGCCCCGAGGCGGCACCCGATCATGCAGTCACCGCACTCGATGCACCCGGTCCGGGCCGGGCCGGCCCCGCCGAAGTAGGGATCCGGCACGGTCTTGCCGGGCTCACCGAAGAAAACCCCGACCGGGGTACGCCGGAACGTGCCGCCGACTCCCATGTCCTGGGCGACGGCCTGGATGACCTCGTCGGAGGGCGTCATCGACGGCTGCACGGTGACGCCCAGCATCCGGGAGGCTTGGGCGTAGTGCTGCTCCAGCTCGCGGGCCCAGTCGGTGATGCCGGCCCAGCGCGGGTCGGCGAAGAACGCGGCCGGCGGCTGGTAGAGCGTGTTCGCGTAGACCAGCGAACCGCCGCCGACACCGGCCGCGGAGAGCACGACGATGTCCTTGAGCAGGGTGATCCGCTGGATGCCGCGCAGGCCCAGCGCGGGCGCCCAGAGGAAGGCCCGCAGATCCCAGGACGTCCTGGGCAGCGTCTCGGGGGTGAAGCGCCGGCCGGCCTCGAGCACGCCGACCCGGTAACCCTTCTCGGTCAGCCGCAACGCGGTGACACTCCCGCCGAACCCACTGCCCACGACGACGATGTCGTAGTCCGTCATGCCGCTCAGCTCATCACGTCGACGCCGATCGAACCAGACTTGACGAGCACCTTGATGTGCTCCCCGCTCTCGGCATCGGCGAAGGCCGCCGCGGCCTGACTCAACGGCCGGACCGCCGTCACGAAATCGGCCGCCGTCACCACGCCGTCGCGCAGCAGCACCATCGCGTCCGCGTAGTCCTCCGGCAGGTACGTCGCACTGCCCTGGATCCGCAACTGGCTGTCCTGCAGCAACGCGAGCGGAATCAGCACCTCGCCGGCCGGCACCCCGACCACCACGACAGTGCCACCCTTGTCGGCGATGGCCAGCGACTGCGTCATCGTCGACTGCTCGGCGACGCAGTCGAACACCACGTCGGCGCTCTCGCCGAGCGCTGCCCGTACCTGATCAGCCGCGTCCTCGGCCGTCGCGTCCACGGCGGCGTCCGCACCGAAAGCCAGCGCCCGCGTGCGGCTGGCCGCCGAGCGGGCCGTCACGACGATCCGCCGGGCGCCCTGCGCCCGCGCGACCTTCAGCGTCAGCAGGCCGATGGTCCCCACCCCGAGAATCGCCACCGCCCGGTCGCGGACCCCGCCGGCCAGCCGGATCGCGTGCACGGGAGTCGAGAGCGGCTCGATCAGGGCCGCGGTCGCATCGTCGAAGTCGTCGGGCACGACATGCAGGCGCCGCGCGTCGATGGTGAAGACGTCGGCCATCCCGCCCTGCACGGACCCGCAGCCGAAGAACCCGAGCCGCTCGCACAGGTTCTGCCGCCCGGCCCGGCACTGCTTGCACTCCCAGCAGGGCAGATCCGGCTCGACGGTGGCCCGCTGCCCGACCCGGACCGAGGTCACACCGGCCGCCACCGCGATGACCACCCCGACCACCTCATGCCCGGGCGCGTACGGCGGATGAACGTTGGGATGCCGGCCATGCAGGGCGTGCGTGTCGGAGCCGCAGACCCCGGCCACCACCATCCGCAGCTGTGCCTCACCCGGTCCCGGCTCCGGGACGGCCGCCTCGACGACCTGGACCCCGTCCGGCAGCACCACGACACGCATCATGGCTGGAGCATAGGACCTGGGTTTACGCTAAGCCGTGCGTGCAGCGACGATGGCCGACATCGCCCGGCGTGCCGGCGTGTCCCGGATCGCCGTCTCGTACGCGCTGAACGGCCGTCCCGGCGTCTCCGCGGACCTGCGCGAGCGCATCCTGGGCATCGCCCGCGAGCTCGGCTACCGCGCGAACGGCCCGGCGCTGGCGCTGCACGGGGCGGCGGCCAACGCGATCGGACTGGTGCTGCTGCGCTCGTCGGCGGCGCTGACCGTGGAGGTCTTCCGCCGCCAGCTGATCGCCGGCATCCAGAAGGAGCTGGCCGTCCGCGGCTTCGGCCTGGCGCTGCAACTGGTGGCGGACCTGCAGGAGGAGGCCCAGGTCCACCGCCGGTGGAGCGCCGAACGCCGGGTCGACGGCGTGCTGATCTGCGATCCCCGGGTGGACGATCCGCGCTTGGCGGCGGTTCGCCGGCTGGGCCTGCCGGCAGCTCTCATCGCGAGCACGCCGGACGACGGCATGCCCGGCGCGTGGAGCGACGACCGGGGATGGACGCTGGAGCTGGTGCAGCACCTGGCTGAACTGGGCCACGTCCGGGTGGCCCGGGTGAGCGGCCCGGCGGGAATGGTGCACACGGCGATCCGGGACGAGACGATGGCCCGGGCGTGCGCGGAGCGGGGGATGACGCTCACGATCGTGCGGGCTGACTACACGGGCCGGGCGGGGGCGGAACGGACCCGGGAGCTATTGGCCGGGCCGCAGCGGCCGACGGCGATCGTGTACGACAACGACGTGATGGCGGTGGCTGGGCTGGGGGTCGCGGGGGAGCGGGGGGTCGCGGTGCCGGGGGATCTGTCGGTGGTGGCTTGTGAGGATTCGCCGCTCTGTCAGGTGGTGGGGCCGCCGTTGACGGTTGTGCGGCGGGATATCGCGGCTTATGGGGGGTTGGCTGTGGCTCAGCTTTTCGCGGCGCTGGACGGGGATGTGCGGGCGCCGGTGCAGGCCGAGGGTGGGCGCCTTGAGGTGCGGGGGAGTACTGGGCCTGCCTGACGGGGCGTTTGTTTAGCGTCTTGCGCCTTCGCGCTGCCTTGCGCGATTTGTGCCGCGCGATCCGTGCTGCGCGTCCCTCCCGCGTTCAGCCTCCACTTCCGGCATCCCGTGTTCAGCCAGCGCCTGCCGCTCGCCGGACTCAGCCAGTGGTGGCCGTACTCCTCTGCCCTTGGTCTTACGTGGCCGCGGGCGGCGGCGGGGCCGTGCTCGCCCGGGCGACCAGGTGGGCGGGCTCGTCGAGCCGGCTGGCGACCTCGTCGCCCGCGATGACCGCCAGCAGCAGCCGGGCCGCGTTCTCGCCGTAGGCGACGATGTCGCGGGTGAGCGCGGTCAGCGGCGGATGCACGAGCCCACAGACCGGCGAATCGTCCCAGGCGACGATGGACAGCTCGGCCGGCACGGCGAACCCCAGTGCCTGCGCTGTCGCCAGCCCCGCGATCGCCATGATGTCGTTGTCGTACACGATTGCGGTCGGCCGCGGCCGGGTGTGCAGCAGGTCGCGGGTGGCCTGGGCGCCGGCCTCCCCGGTGTAGTCGGTCCAGACCGGGGGCGCTTCGCTGATCCCCAGCCGTTCGCAATTCTCGGCGAAGGCGCGGCTGCGGGCGCCGGTGTGCGCCAGCTCGGGGATTCCGGCGACCCGGGCGATCCGGCGGTGACCGAGCCCGGCCAGGTGCTCGACCGCCTCGGTCACGGAGACCGCGTCGTCGGACCAGAGACTCGGCAGCAGCTCACCCTCGGTGGGCGGCCCCACGACGACGGCGGGCAGCCCGATCTCCGCCACGGCCGGCACCCGGGGATCGTCCGCGCGGACGTCACAGAGCAGCACCCCGTCGACCCGGCCCTCGATCCACCACTGTCGGTAGACCTCGATCTCGGCCGCCGGGTCATCGTCGGGGACCATCTGCAGCAGCAACGCGTACGAGCGGGTGGACAGCTCGGCCTCGAGCCCGCTGACCAGCTCCATGAAGAACGGCTCGACCCCCAACGTGCTGGCCGGCCGGCGCAGCGCGAGCCCGACGACCTTGGCCGGTGCCCCGGCGAGCGCCCGGGCGGCAGCGCTGGCCCGGAAACCCATCCGGTCCGCGATGGCGAGGATGCGCGCGCGGGTGTCCTCGGAGACGCCGGGCCGGTCGTTCAGCGCGTAGGAGACGGCGCCCTTGGAGACCCCGGCCTCGCGGGCGATATCGGCGATCGTCGGTCTCTTCACCCTCCTGACCCTAGGCGTCCCCGACCAGTCCCGTTGCCGCCATGGCTGTCCGGTTGCCGCCGGTCAAGGCAGGAAGCCGAGCCGCCGGGCCGTCACGACTGTCTCCATCCGGCCGTGCGTGCCCAGCTTGCGCATCGCGTTGCGCAGATAGCTCTTGACCGTCTCCGGCAGGAGCCCCAGCCGCCGGGCAGCCTCCGCGTTCCCGCAGCCGACCGCGACCATTGCCAGCACGTCGAGCTCCCGCGGCGACAACGGATTGGGCGACCGCGCCGAGCCGCCGGACTGGGCGAGCAGCGCGCACACCTCCTGCAGCCGGGACCGCAGCGCAGGGTCGTCGACCTCCTGGGCGATCGTGCGGAGGTCGGCGTGCGCCTGCCGGACGTCCTCCCATTCCGGGGCCGTCGGCGCCGCCCGGGTCAGGGCCGCGGTCGTCTCCAGCTCGGCGATCCGGCGCTGCACTTCCCGGCGTACGGTCACCTCGGTGCCGACACGCACCGCCACCTGACTCATCGCGTCGAGCGCGCGGGTCCCCACCGACAGCGGCTCCCGCGTGCCGGCGTACAGCACCGCCAGGACGGAACCGCCCATCATGACCGGCACCGCGGCGATCGCGCGCAACCCTTCGGCAGTGACCGGTTTGTCGTACTCGTGGCTGATCCGCGGGTCGGTGGCGTAGTCCTCCACCCGGCTGGGCCTTGCCGTGCTGACCACCCGCCCGCCGAGACCATTTCCGGCGGTGACCACCAGGCCGTGCAGCGCGCCGGTCACCGTGCCCGCGAAGTCGGTCAGCCGCATGGCCCGGCCGTCAGCGGTCACCGCCCCGCCGAACGCGACCGGCAGCCCGGTCACCCGCCGGACCCGGCCCAGCGCGGCGGAGAGATCGGCTGTTTCGAGCACGTCATCAGCATGTCGCGGACCGGCTTCGCGGTCCACCCCTGAACGGGGGTGGCGCCGCCTCGCGGACCGGCTCATGCTGCAGAAATGCTCTCCTATGCTTCCGGGACCTCCGATGTGCCGCTGCTCGGCGAGACGATCGGCGCGAACCTCGAACGCACGGTCGCGGCCCACGGCGACCGCGAGGCGCTGGTGGACGTGGCAGCCGGTCGCCGCTGGACGTACGCCGAGTTCGACGCCGCGGTGAACGAGGTCGCCCGCGGGCTGCTGGCCCGCGACATCAACAAGGGCGACCGGGTGGGGATCTGGGCGCCGAACTGCGCGGAATGGGTCATCACGCAGTACGCGACCGCGAAGATCGGCGCGATTCTGGTGAACATCAACCCGGCGTACCGCACCCATGAACTGGCCTATGTGATCCGGCAGGCAGGCGTGCGCCTGCTGGTCAGCGTGGTCGCGTTCAAGACGAGCGACTACCGCGGCATGATCGCCGAGGTCGGCTTCACCGAGACGATCTTCATCGGCACCCCGGAGTGGGACGACCTGATCGTCGCCGGCCAGGGCCGTTCGCTGGAGGAACGCGCCGCGTCGCTGGCCTTCGACGACCCGATCAACATCCAGTACACGTCCGGCACGACGGGTTTCCCGAAGGGCGCGACGCTGTCGCACCACAACATCCTCAACAACGGCTTCTTCGTCGGCGAGCTGGTCGGCTACACCGAGCATGACCGGATCTGCATCCCGGTGCCGCTCTACCACTGCTTCGGGATGGTGATGGGCAACCTGGCGGCGACCTCGCACGGTGCGTGCATGGTGCTGCCGGCTCAGGGCTTCGACCCCGCGGCCTCTCTGCGAGCGGTCACCCAGGAGAAATGCACCTCCCTGTACGGCGTCCCGACCATGTTCATCGCTGAACTGGGTCTGCCCGACTTCGCCGAGTACGACCTGTCGTCGCTGCGTACCGGAATCATGGCGGGCTCGCCGTGCCCGGTGGAGGTGATGAAGCGGGTGGTGGCCGAGATGCACATGACCGAGGTGGCGATCTGTTACGGCATGACGGAAACCTCCCCGGTCTCGACGATGACCCGCCGCGACGACGGCCTGGACCGCCGAACCGAAACGGTGGGCCGCGTGATGCCGCACCTGGAGTCGAAGGTGGTCGACCCGGCGACGGGCCTGCCGACGCCACGCGGCGAGGCGGGGGAGCTGTGCACTCGCGGCTACTCGGTGATGCTCGGTTACTGGGATCAGGCCGAGGCCACCGCGGAAGCGATCGACGAGGCCCGCTGGATGCACACGGGCGACCTGGCCACGATGGACGAGCGCGGCTACGTGAACATCGTCGGCCGGATCAAGGACCTGGTGATCCGGGGCGGCGAGAACGTGTACCCGAGGGAGGTGGAGGAGTTCCTCTACTCCCACCCGGACGTGTCGGACGTCCAGGTGATCGGTGTCCCGGACCAGAGGTACGGCGAGGAACTGATGGCCTGGGTGGTGATGCGCCCGGGAGCGACGCCGCTGACCACCGAAGCGGTCCGCGACTTCTGTCAGGGAAAGCTCGCGCATTACAAAGTTCCGCGGTATGTGCATGTGGTGGACGGCTTTCCGATGACAGTGACCGGGAAGGTGCGAAAGGTGGAGATGCGAGAGCAGGCAGTGGAAATCCTGAACCTCCATGACGCCGCCGGCATCCGCAACGCCTGACTCCATTCGCGATTCCTTCCGGGTGCCGTCGTCCCCCGCATTTCGTCCGTGGCCACAGAGTCAGCCGCGGTCCAGGTATTCGCCGTCGGGCGTTGCGTCGGCGGACTGATGCTTGGTGCGTTCCGCCTCGCGGAGTTGGACCCGCCGGATCTTGCCGGAGATCGTCTTCGGCAACTCGGCGAACTCCATCCGTCGCACCCGCTGGTAGGGCGAGAGGTGCGCACGGCAATGCGCGAAAATTGCCTGGGCGGTCTCGTCGTTGGCCGGCCACCCCTCGGCCAGGACCACGTAGGCCTTTGGCACGTTGAGCCGCAGTGCGTCCGGTGACGGCACGATGGCAGCCTCCACGACTGCCTCGTGCTCGATCAGCACGCTCTCCAGCTCGAACGGCGAGATGCGGTAGTCAGACGCTTTGAACACGTCATCGGTGCGGCCGACGTAGGTGATGTAGCCCTCCGCATCCCGGGAGCCGATGTCGCCCGTGTGGTAGTAGCCGTTCGCCATGGCCTGGGCCGTCAGTTCGGCGTCGCCGTGATAGCCGACCATGAGCCCCAGTGGGCGAGGATCGAGCTGCAGGCAGATCTCGCCTTCGTCCGCGTGCTCACCCGTCAGCGGGTCGATCAGCGCCACCTGATAGCCGGGGACAGGGCGGCCCATCGAGCCCGGCCGTACCTTCTGACCAGGGGTGTTCGCGATCTGGACCGTGGTCTCGGTCTGGCCGAAGCCGTCGCGGATCGTGACGCCCCAGGCCTTCTGGACCTGCTCGATGACCTCGGGGTTGAGCGGCTCACCGGCACCGACCACCAGCCGCGGCGGTTTCTTCAGGGCGGTGAGGTCGGACTGGATCAGCATCCGCCACACGGTCGGGGGAGCGCAGAAGCTCGTGACCCCACAGCGCTGCATCTCGCGCAGCAGTCGCGGCGCGTCGAACCGCGTGTAGTTGTGGATGAACACGCACGCCTGCGCGTTCCACGGGGCGAACACGTTGCTCCACGCGTGTTTCGCCCAGCCCGGCGACGAGATGTTGAGGTGGACATCGCCGGGCTGCAGTCCGATCCAGTACATCGTGGACAGATGACCCGCCGGGTACGACGCATGCGTGTGCTCGACCAGCTTGGGACGCGCAGTCGTACCGGAGGTGAAGTAGAGCAGCAGGGTGTCGCTGGCCTGCGTGACGCCGTCCGGCGTGAACCCGGTGGAGCCGGCGTATGCGTCGGAGAAGGCATGCCAGCCGTCGGTGGGCGGGCCGACGGCGATGCGTGTGACCTCCGCACCGACGTCGGTGAACCGTTCGGCCGCCGAGGCGAGGGCAATGACGTGCTGCGCGCCGCCGCGGGTCACCCTGTCCCGGGCGTCGGCCGCGCCGAGCAGCGGCGTCGCGGGGATGATGACGGCGCCTAGCTTCATGACGGCGAGGATGGTGTCCCAGAGTTCCACCTGGTTGCCGAGCATCATTACGATCCGGTCGCCGCGGCCGACGCCACGCTCCCGCAGCCAGTTGGCGACCTGGTTGGAGCGGCCGGCCATCTCGGCGAAGGAGTAGCGCTGCTCCGAGCCGTCCTCTTCGACGATCCACAGGGCGGGGCTGTCGTTGCCCTCGGCGATGACGTCGAACCAGTCGAGCGCCCAGTTGAACGCGCCGAGCTGCGGCCAGCCGAACTGCGCGTACGCCTCGGCGTAGTCCTCGCGATGCTCCAGCAGGAAGTCCCGGGCCTCGCGGAACGCCGCCGTACCGTCAGTCGCCGCCATTTCTCCTCCTCAGGCTGATCTGGGTCAGACTGCCCCGCTGCCGGGGAGCTCGCCACCCCCGCGCGGGGGTGGCGGACGTGGTCACTCGGAACAGGTCGTGTCGCCGGCAGGCAGGCGACCGCTGCCCAGATACGCGTCGACTGCCTCGTCAACGCAGCTCGCGCCCCGGAACAGATAGACGCCGTGGGTACGCGCCCCGGACAACACGATCATTCGCGAGCCGGTCAGCGCCCGGTGCAACGCCCGTGCGCCGGGAAGCTGGGAGTTGACGTCCTTCTCGGCCTGGACGATCAGCGCAGGCGTGCCGTTGTGCACGTCGATCGGTCGCTCCGCCGGCGCGTACGGCCAGAAGGAACAGGGCGTGATCGTGCGAGCTAGCGGCTCGAAGAGCGGTGAAGAGGCCCGGTGCCGTTGAATGTCACGCCAGTAGACCCCTGGGTCCCGCGCGACGGCGGCGTCACCGCAGAGGATCGCGGTCTGAGCGGTGTGCGTCGCCGAACCCGCGCCGTCGACAAGGCTCGCGAGCGTTTCGGTCATGCCCTCGGTGGGCTCGGCCGGCAGTCCGTCGGCTGCCCGCGCGAGGATCCGCACCACGGTGGCCAACTCGCCGTTCTCGGTGTCGTCGGTGAGCGGCGTGACGATCACCGCAGGCAACAGAGTGTCGTCCACCTGGTACGCACCAACGGTCAGCGGACGCCTGGCCGAGGCCGCGTAAACCCGTCGCACGGTGCCGAGGACAGCGTCGGCTGTCTTGCCCAGGTGATAGTCGGCATCGCGTGCCGCCGCCCATGCAGCCCACCCCCGCAGCCCGGCCTCGCGTCCGTCAGCGGCATCCCGCAACACGCGCGTTCCGGACAACGCCGGATCGACAGCGCTGTCCAGGACCATCCGATCGGCTCGACGGGGAAACAGCTGGGTGTAGACCGCGCCGAGATAGGACCCCTGCGAGTAGCCCAGGTAGGAGAGCTTCGGCGCGCCGAGCGCGGCCCGGATCCGGTCCATGTCACGGGCCATGGTGGCGGTGGACGCGTGCCGGAGCAGCTTCCGCTCCGCGCTGCCGCAGCGCCCGGCAAGGTCGCGGTTGAGGGCGACCATCGCGTCGAATCCCGCTCGGTCGGCGCCGGCCGAGCGTGGCAGCCAATAGGCGGGCCATGTGCAGTCGACAGGAGTGCTGCGCCCGGCGAAGCGCGGGTCCATGCCGATCAGGTCGAAGCGTTCGCCCGTCGCGCCCATCGCAGCCCGGGCGAGCGGAACGCTGTCCACCACGGGCGACGCGGGGCCACCCAGATTGATGATCATGGGACCGATGTGGTGCGCGGTGTCGCTGCCCCGGCTGCGGGCGATCGCCACGGTGATGGAGCGGCCGCGCGGCTCGGCGTAGTCCAGCGGCACAGTCACGTCGCCGCACTCGACGCCGGCCTTGTCCAGGGACTGGCCCTCAGCGTCGTCCGGTCCGACAGCACAGGGATGCCAGGAAAGTCCTGGACTATGGCCTGCGTTGATCCGGGGCTCGGTGGGGAGTGCGGTCCCGGAGAGGCCGGCGGTCAGGGACAGCGCGGTGATGATGGTGGCGACGGTCAGCATGTGTGGACTCCTGGCGTGAGCAGGTGGTGGGGTGAGAGATCAGGCATCGCTGCGTCGGAGGCGCCAGGCCGCCATTGCCAGCAGACCGGCCGTGTAGAGCACGAAGACGGCGAACCCGGCCCAGGGGGACGACAGCGTGGAGTCGGGGCGCGTCGTGGTGATCGCCAGGCCGGCCGGGGACGGCAGCCAGCGGTAGACGGCGTCGGCCAGCTCCGACGGTAGGAAGCCGGCCAGCATCTGCGGTCCGAACAGAATCCCGATGACCGCCGCGACACCGCCGGCTGTACGACGCAGGATCGCGCCGAGACCCAGCCCGATCACCGCGACCCCCGTCAGATAGAGCGCCGCCCCGACGACCGCTCGTGCCACCCCGGGCGCACCGAGTGAGATGTCGAGGTGCTCGGCTGACAGCACCGACTGGCCGGTCAGGAAAGCACCGAACACGGCCGGCAGACACAACGCGAAGATTGCGATCGACAGCACTGCGGCCTTGCCCCAGAGCACCCGGCTCCGCCTGGGGACGGCCGCGAAGGTGGTGCGGATCAGGCCGCTCGCGTACTCGTTCGTGATCACCAGGACCCCGAGGACTCCCACGGCGAGCTGGGCCACTTGGATGCCGGAGAGGCTCACGCTCACCGCGTCGAAGCTGGTGGGATCAGCGGGCGGGCGGGTGACGCGGACCATCGCGTACAGGATGCCGAAGCCGATGATCAGGGCGAGGGCGCTGAGCAGGGACCAGGCGGTGGAGGGGACCGAACGGAATTTGGTCAGCTCGGCGCGCATGACGCTCATCGGTGGTCTCCGTTCCGGGTCGGGGAGGTGAACTCGACGGCCGAGCTCGTGAGGTCGACGAACGCGTCCTCGAGCGAGCTGTGACCCGAATCGGCCACGAGGCCCGCCAGGCTCGTGTCGGCAACCAGGCGGCCCTTGCCGATCACCACCACGTGGTCAGCGGTCAGCGCCATCTCGGTCATGAGGTGGGAGGAGACGAACACCGTGCGGCCCCGCCCGGCAAGATCGCGCAGCAGGCCGCGGACCCAGCGGATGCCCTCGGTGTCCAGGCCGTTCAGCGGCTCGTCGAGGATGAGCGTGTGCGGGTCGCCGAGGAGCGCGGTGGCAATGCCCAGCCGCTGCTCCATGCCGAGGGAGAACCGGCCGGCGCGGCGCTTGGCGATGTCGGCCAGGCCGACCTCGTCGATCACGTCCAGCACCCGCGCCCGCGGCAGGCCGTTGGACTGCGCCAGAGCGAGCAGGTGGTGGTACGGGCTGCGCGCCGGATGCACAGCTCGCGCGTCCAGCAGCGCCCCGACCTCCCGCAGCGGCGTGCGATGGGCCGCGTACGGCTTGCCGTTGACCGTCACCGAGCCGCGGGTCGGCCGGTCCAGCCCCAGCATCATGCGCATCGTCGTGGACTTGCCGGCGCCGTTGGGTCCCAGGAAGCCGGTGACGACCCCCGGCCTGACCGTGAAGGTCAGGTCCTCCACCGCGCACTTGCCGCCGTACCGCTTGGTCAGGCCCTTTGCCTCGATCATGATGGCTCCTTCCGTGGTCGCCTCCCAGGTTTCCGGCCCGACGGTTTCGCGTCAGTGGGGTGTGCGCGCTGCCGAGGGTGGGGTTTTCCTCACCCCACGCCCGGGGTTTTCCGGATGGTCAGGCCGGTCCCCGATCCCTACCGTCGACGGCGTGGACATCCGCTTCTTCCCGACGGACCGCGTGACGACCGGGCGATCGATCTGCCATCTCCTGGCCGGCGCCGTGCTGTCGATGCTGGCCGCCGGGCTGTTCGGGTTGCTGGTGACCCTGTGGGGTGCCGCGCTGCTCAGCCTCGTCACCGGCCCGGACGGCGGCGTGGTGCTCGTCGTCCTCTACGTCGTCGCCGTGCTGGCTCTGCCTCTGGTCTTCGCCTGGTTCGTGCACGAGGTCGCCGTGCTGCACCGGTTGCGGTTCCGTCGGCTGGTGGAGATCACCATCCCCGAGCCGGCCTGGACGCTGCGCAGCACGGGACGGCAGCTGATGTATCACGCCTGGGCGTTGCTGATCGCCGTCCCGGCAACCGTGCTGATCGTCGCTCCGCCGGCGGCCCGGCGCTTCGTGCGCCACGATCGGCAGACCGCCGATCGTCTGCTCGGGCCCACCAACGTCGAGATCCTCAAGCAGCGGGTCGACTGGCTGCGCAGCAGCCGGGCGGCGATCGTCCTCGCCACCGATGAGGAACGCCGGCGCATCGAACGCGATCTTCACGACGGCGCCCAGCAGCGGTTGCTGTCCCTGGCGTTGAATCTGGGCATGGCCCGGGAGGCGATCACGGCGCCCTCACCCGAGGCCGATGCGATCGTGGCAGCGCATGACGAGGCGCTCACGGCGCTCAGCGAGTTACGGCAGTTCGTGCGGGGCCTGCACCCGGCTGTGCTCAACGACCGCGGGCTGGACGCCGCCATCTCCGGACTGGCCGCCCGGGCCAAGATCCCGATCCACGTCTCGGTGCAGGTGCAGCCGCGTTGCCCGGCGTCGATCGAAGCGGTCGCCTACTTCGTCGTCTCGGAGGCCCTGACGAACGTGGCCAAGCACTCCTCAGCACTGATCGCCTCCGTGACATTGACTCGCCGAGGGAGCGAATTGCATATCGAGGTCGCTGACGAGGGCCGCGGTGGTGCCACCGCGAAGCCCGGTGGTGGGATAGCCGGACTCATCCAACGAACCGCGTCCGTCGACGGGCAGCTCTCCTTGAGCAGTCCGGTCGGTGGGCCGACTGTCATCAAGGTGGTTCTGCCGTGCGGCTGATCCTCGCGGAGGATTCGGTGCTGCTGCGCGCCGGCCTGACGAAATTGCTCAGCGACGGTGGCTTCGAGGTGCTGGCCGCCGTGGGCGACGGCGAGGAGCTGCTGCGTGCGGTGGCGGAGCACGAGCCGGAGGTGGTGGTTGTCGACGTGCGGATGCCGCCGACCCATACCGATGAGGGCATCCGCGCAGCTCTGACGATCCGTCACCGATATCCGAAGATCGCCATCCTGGTGCTGTCGCAGTACGTCGAGGAGCGGTACGCCAACGATCTGTTGTCGGCGGCCACGAGTTCGGTCGGTTACCTGCTCAAGGACAGGGTGGCCCGGGTCCGTGACTTCCTCGACGCGCTGCGCCGGATCGCCGAGGGCGGCACTGCCCTGGACCCTGAAGTGGTCGCCCAGCTCATGGTGCGCCGACGGCCGGACTTCCGGGAGCGGCTCACGCCACGCGAGCTGGAGGTGCTGCGGTTGATGGCCGAGGGGCGTTCCAACAACGGCATCGTTGACACGCTGGGTGTCAGTCACAGCGCGGTCGAGAAATACGTCAGCAACATCTTCGCGAAGCTCGACCTGCCGCCGACCGACACCGACCATCGCCGGGTTCTGGCAGTGCTCAAATATCTCGGCGATGGCTAGGATCCGCCGATGATCACACTCATCGCCCGTGCCGCCACCGACGACTGGGAGGCGCTGGACGAGCTGGAGCAGATCGCCAGGGCCGATCCGGCGGTTCTGCGTCCGCACCTACGAGAGCTGCTGGACCGAGGGCTGCTGTGGCCACCGGTTCTGTTCGCGGCGGCGGACGAAGGCGCGGTGCAAGAGATCATCACCCGGATCGACGGCGGTGACGAGCGGCTGGGCCACCTGCTGCTGATCCTGGCCGAGGTCCGCAGCGCGTCCGCCGCGACGGCGTTCCGGCGCTGGCAGGACAGCCCGCCGTCTGGCATGGACCGGCTGCACATCGACGCCTTGGCGTACGCGCGCCAGGGCGGCTGGGACCTGCGTCCGGACGGTACGAACCACGAGCTCTGCGGCCCCGTCGCCTACGAGCTGCTCATGGTGGACACCGAGGAAGCTGAGGCGGACGGCGACAATGTCTGCCCGTGGTGCGCGTCGCCGATCTGGACAGTCCTCGATTTTGATACGGCGGATCCGGACGTCGCCCGAGCACTGGCGCACACCGGCTGGTCAGGCCGGCTGCGCATCACCACCTGCTTCCTCTGCACGAATTACACGACGTTGTTCACCGACGTCACCCCGGAAGGCGGTGCGGTCTGGTCCGCGTGCAACGAGCGCCCCGACTATCTCCGTACCTCGACGGAGGAGCCGCCTCCGATGCTCCCCGAGCTGGGCCCGATGCGGGCGAGTCCGCGGCTGGCCAGCGCCGGTGACGAGGGCGGCTCTACGCTCGGTGGAGTCCCGGACTGGATCCAGGACGCGGAATACCCGCAGTGCCCGAGCTGCGGCATGACCATGGACTACATCGGCCTGGTGGGCGGCGCCGACATGGGCTGGGGGGAGGGGGCGGACTACATCTTCCTGCACGCCGGCTGCCGCATCGCAGCCGTCACCTACCAACAGAGCTGACCAGCCCGGCGATCAAGAACCGAAACGATGCGGTGCCTGCCGCGACGGCGCTGCGGTGCTTGGCGCTACGGCGCTACGGCGCTACGGCGCTACGGCGCTACGGCGCTACGGCGCCGCGGCGCGGCGACGTCTACCGCGACGACGTTGTCTCGCTGAGCTCCAGTTCCTCGTCCCGGCTTTCCGGCCGAATCGGCGGCTGCCGGCGCAGCTTCGCCGTCGCCTCTGCCTTGGCCAACGCCACCGGGAAGCTTCGGGTAGCCCTCCAAAGCTTCACGATCAACAGCAACTCGAAGCCCACCAGCAGAGTCCCGGCCACCACCGACGTGGCGATGACCTGACCGGTCAGCGGGCCGATGATGAACACGGTCATCTCGAACTCGATGCCGCTGAACAGGTGAGTCCGGATCCGGCGCTGCAGCAGAGCCTCCCGGAAGCGCGCCCGCGGCCCCTGCGGCGGCATCGGCTTGGCCGTGTTCGGCTCCTGCGGCGCCGGGCCGCGGGCCTCCTCCAGCATGTCCCGCATGCTCTGCCGGGTCTTCGCCATCTGCTGCGAGTTCAGGTAGCGGAACAGGTCCAGGAACGTCACTACGACCAGCGTCCACAGGAACGCCACGTGGCCGGTTCGTGCGTACTGGCCGCCGAACAGGGCCGCTGCGCACATGAAGACCCGGAGGCGGTCGAACATGAAGTCGAACCAGGCTCCGAACAGGGATCCTGTTCCGTTGAGCCGGGCCACCTTCCCGTCCATGCAGTCGACCACGAAGCTCAGGTGGAACAGCACGGCACCGGCGATCAGCCACCAGCGGTCCTGGGCCAGGAAACAGGCCGCCGAACCCACCCCCAGCAGCATCGCCACCATGGTCAGCAGGTTCGGGGTGATCCACCGGTAGGGCGCGACCAGGCGGACCAGCCTGGCTGCGAGCGGATCGACGAGCAGGACGGTCCACCACGCGTCACGAACCTTGTAGGTCTGTTCGCGGATGTCCTGCAGTGAAGAGCGACGCACCATAACCGGTATCAACGGTCCGGACCCGGAGCGGAAACTACTTTTGCCCGATTTGTGACGAGACGGTGTCCTAGGTTATCCACAGTCGCGTTATTGGCAGGTTACAAGCCGCACGGTGCATAGTACGGTCCGTTCATGGTCGACCGTCGATATCGGACCGGCCGGACGGCAGCCGATGAGGGCCCCGACGGTCCGCCTTCCGCGGTGGCTGAGCACCGGCCTCCGGACAGCCCGCTCGCCGATCCCGCGGCCGTCCACTTCGACGACGAGGAGCGTCCCGCCCGGGCCTTGACCGGCTCCGTCGGCATGGCCGTCGCGGTTGTCGCCTTCGCCGCCGCGCTGCTCGTGCTCTGGCAGGTGTTCCGGCCCCTCGCCCAGGGCAGCCAGTTCTATCTGATCATCTTCCTCGCCGGCACCCTGCCCCTCGTCTTCCTCGTCTACCGATCCGGCTTCCCACCGAGAAAAACAAACCAGCCCGACGGCATTGCAGCCGGGCCCGACCGGGAGTCGGTCCAGCTCGACGGCGATGCAGCCCGCCGTGACTGGGAGTCGGTCCAGTCCGACGGCGATGCAGCCCGCCCCGACCGGGAGCCGGCTCAGCTCGACGGCATGACAGCCCGCCCCGACCGGAAGCCGGCCCAGCCCAACGGCATGACAGCCCGCCGCGACCTCCCATCGCCTCTCGACTGGGCGCTGGCCGTCCTGACCCTCCTCGTCTGCCTGTACCCGGTGAACCCCTTCAACGGCGGCTACAACGAGTTCCTCAACCGCCAAGGCCTGCTCGAAACCCCCGACGTCATCGCCGGCGCCGTCATGCTCGTTCTAGTCGTCGAGGCCTGCCGCCGTACCACCGGGCTTGCCCTGCCGATTGTCTGCCTGGCCTTCCTCGCCTACGGCTACTACGGCGGCCTGCTCCCGCAGAACTGGTCCATCGCCCACTCCGGGCTGGACTTCGCGCAGATCGTCGACGCGCTCTGCAACTCCGGTAGCGGCTTCTACGGCACTCCGCTCGACGTCGCCGCCACCTACATCGTGCTGTTCACCATCTACGGTGCCGTGCTTGATCTGTCCGGGGCGAGCCGCTTCTTCGTCGACCTGTCCGTCGCGGCGTTCCGTAAGTCGCGCAGCGCCGCCGGGCGTACCGCTGTTGCCGCCGGCTTTCTGCTCGGCACCGTTTCCGGGTCCGGCACCGCGACCGCCGTCAGTGTCGGCGCCGTCACCTGGCCGATGTTGCGCCGGGCCGGCTATCCGGCCGAGCAGGCCGGCGGCATGCTGGCCGCCGCCGGTGTCGGGGCGATCCTCTCCCCGCCGACCCTGGGCGCCGCCGCGTTCATCGTGGCCGAATACCTCGACGTCTCCTACCTGACCGTGCTCGGCTGGGCGATGATCCCGACCGTCCTCTACTACCTGGGCATTCTGCTCGCGGTCGAGATCGACGTGCGGCGCTTCCAGGTACGGCCGATCGACCCCCCGGCGACCAGCGCGTGGCGGCTGCTGGGCCGCTTCGGCTACCACTTCTCGTCGCTCGTGCTCATCGTGCTCCTGCTCGCCGTCGGGCAGAGCGCCACTCGGGCGGTGGTCTATGCGACGTTGCTGGCCGCGGTGCTCTCCTTTCTGGACCGGCGGGCCTGGCTCACCCCGCGACGGCTCTTCGCCGCGCTGTCGGCCGGTGTCCGCGGTGTGCTGCCGGTCGTCGCGGTCTGCGCCGCGGCCGGCATCATCACGGCGACCACCACCAAGACCGGTCTCGGGGCCCAGCTCGCGTCTCTGCTGATCGACGGCGCCCGGGCAGTCAGCGACAACCAGACCGTGGTGCTCGCGCTGACGGTCGTGCTGGCAGCGGTCGCGCTGGCGGTCCTCGGGCTGGCCGTGCCGGTCACGGCCAGCTTCATCATCGGCTGGGTGATCATCGGGCCGGCCCTGCTCGCCCTCGGCGTCTCGGCGCCCGCCGCCGCGATGTTCGTCTTCTACTACTCCGTGCTCTCCGAGGTCACCCCGCCGACGGCCCTCGCGGCGGTCGGGGCCAGCGCGATCACCGGCGGCCGCACCGTGCCCACGATGTGGCAGACGCTGAAGTACGCGTTGCCCGCCTTCCTGGCGCCGATCGCCTTCGTGCTCACCGATCCCGGTGAATACCTGCTGGCCCGCGGGCCCGTCACCGGCATCGTCTGGGCCACGGGCGTCGCGGCCCTCGCGGTCCTGGGCCTGGCTGTCGCCACGGGCGGCTGGGTGCCCGGCATCGGTGCGGCCGGGCCGGCCAGCCGCGTCCTCGGCGGAGTCGCCGGCCTGCTCCTGCTCTACCTGGCGCCGTTGACCATCGCGGCCGGCGCTGTCGCGCTCGCACTGGCGGCGGGGATCGCCATCATCGATCGAACGGGGAGGATCACCTCATGAGGAAGGCATTCGCACTGGCCGCGGCCGGCACGCTCACCGCGGCCGCGCTGACCGGCTGCGGCGGCAAGCAGGACGCGGCCACGGTCGACGCCGGCGGCGACGTGACCTGCAATGTCACCAAGGACACCCGGATCGGCATCGCGACCGGCAACGCGACCGGCGTCTACTTCGCTCTCGGCAACGCCTACGCCGAGCAGATCGCCGCGACGGGCGGCAAGGTCAAGGCCACGGCGGCGGAGACCGGCGCCTCGGTGCAGAACATCCAGCAGCTCGTCGCCGGTAAGTTCGACGTCGCGTTCTCGCTGGCCGACAGCGCCGCCGACGCCGTCAACGGCACCAGCAGTTTCACCGCGAAGCAGCCGATCCAGGCGCTCGCCCGGATCCACACCAATTACACGCAGGTCATCGTGCGCAAGGCCGCGGGCATCAAGGACGTGGCGGGCATGAAGGGCAAGCGGGTCTCGACCGGCTCGCCCAAGTCGGGCACGGAGGTCATCGCCAAGCGGGTGCTGACCGCGGCGGGCCTCAACCCGGACAAGGACGTCCAGGCGCAGCGGCTGGACCTGGTCAAGACGGTCGACGGCATGAAGGACGGCTCGATCGACGCGCTGTTCTGGTCCGGCGGCCTGCCCACCCCGGGCATCACCGACCTGCTGACCACCTCGGCGGCCCAGGTCGAGTTCCTGGACATCACCGGAATGCTGCCGGAGCTGAAGAAGATCAACCCGGTCTACGAGACGGGAACGATCCCGGCGGCCACCTACAAGACCGCGGCGGACGTGCCGGCCATCGTCGTGCCGAATCTTCTGCTGGTCCGGGAGAATCTCGACGCTGACGTGGCCTGCGTGCTGACCAAGACGCTCTTCGACCGCAAACCGCAGCTGGAGCAGGCGAACGCGGCGGCCAAGCAGATCACCCTGGACCAGGCCCGCAAGACCGACCCGGTGGTCCTGCACCGCGGCGCGGTCGCGGCCCTGGACGCCCTCAACGCGCCGAAGTAGGAACCTCGAACCGAGGATCAGGAGCGGGATGTCGTGCGTGGGTGCATGGTGCTGACCGTCGCTCCCGCCGAGACCGGGCCCGGGTGCCCACTCGCCTGGCGGCTCGTGACCGGGCACCCGGACCCTGCCAGCTGCGTGCTCCCCAAAGCCCGGATTAATGCGTTGAGGGCTTCCCCGGTGATCCCTACTGTGGGAATCACACCGCACGAAGTGACCGGCCGAAGGGGGTCCGATGATGGTCCGCGCCATGAACGGTCGGATGAAGCGCCCCGGACCGGGCCGGCGACGCGGCTGACGCTGCGTTCAGCGTGCCGCCCGTCCCGGTTCGGGAGGGCGGTTTTTTCATGTCTTCAGCAGATACCAGTGCCGCTAGCTCAACAGGTAGAGCATCCGTCTCTTAAACGGAGGGTTCGGGGTTCGATTCCCCGGCGGCGCACGCGCAGGGTGGAGCAGCTCGGAGTGCTCGCAGGTTTCATAGGCCTGAGGTCGTGGGTTCGAATCCCACCCCTGCAACCGCAGGCGGAGCGTTGGCTGCTCATCCGCCCCTCATAAGGGCGGCCGGCCCGGTTCGACACCGGGGCCTGCGACCACGGTCAGGCTTTGCGGCCCACCGCGCCGTAGCCCATCCGGGCCAGGTCCGGGTCCATCTCCGGCGACGGCTGCTCGTACGGCCACACGTTGACCAGGCCCGGCGGTTCCAGCTCGAAGTCGCCGAAGAACGCCTCGATCTCCGCCCTCGGCCGGGGCGTGAACGGTGCGTTGGCGCCCTTGTAGATGGCGCTGATCCGGGCCATGTAGTCCGGCCGGGCGTCGTTGGCCGCGTGCGAGATCGCCAGGAAGCTGCCCGGCGCCAGCGCTTGCCGGTACGCCGCCACCACGTCCTGCGGCTTGTCCTCGTCCGGCATCAGGTGCAGCAGGAACATCATCAGCACCGCCACCGGCTGGTCCAGGTCGAGCAGGCCGCGCAGCTCCGGATCCTCGAGGATCGTCTTCGGCTCGCGGATGTCGCGGCGCAGGATGATCGCGCGTTCGGGGTCGCACAGCAGAGCCTGGCCGTGGATGCAGACGACGTCGTCGTAGTCGACGTAGACCACGCGTACCGACGGGTCGATCTCGCGGGCGATCTCGTGCACGTTCTCGGCCGCCGGCAGGCCGGAGCCCAGGTCCAGGATCTGCCGGATGCCGCGGTCGCGGACCAGGTGCTCGACCACCCGCTTGATCAGCGCCCGGCCCGAGCGGGCGGCCTCGCGCATCTCCGGCGCCACGGCCAGCACCGCCTCGGCGGCGGCCCGGTCGGCGGCGTAGTTGTCCTTGCCGCCCAGCCAGTAGTCGTACATGCGGGCGGCGTTCGGGACGCTGGCGTCGATTCCGGCGGGAACGGTCACCATCGTCACTATAGGGCCAGTTGCTACGTCGTCGTGCGTAACCAGCCGCCGTCGATGTAGTACGTCGAGCCGACCGCGTAGCTCGCTCGCGGGGAGCACAGGAAGACGAACAGGTCGGCGATCTCGGCCGGGTCCGCGAACCGGCCGATCGGGGCGTTGTCGGTCGCGATCTGCTGCAGGTGCTCCTGCCAGGAGCGGTCCGTGCCGGCGGTCAGCGCCTTCGCGGTCTTCTCCCAGTCCGGCGTCATGACCAGCCCCGGGTTGACCGCGTTGACCCGGATGTTGTCGCCGATCAGCTCGTTGGCCAGGCACTTGGAGAACATCACCAGCGCCGCCTTGGTGACGTTGTAGATCGGTTCGTAGCCCAGCGGCTGGGTCGCGCAGATCGACGCGTTGTGCAGGATCACCCCGCCACCGCGGGCCTTCATCAGCGGCGCGAAGAGGCGGGCCAGCCGGACGGCGGCCATCACGTGCAGTTCCCAGTACGCCTGCCAGCGCTCGTCACCGGCCTCGAGGATGGTTTCCTCGCTGCCGGTGCCGGCGTTGTTGATCAGAATGTCGGCCCCGCCGAACTCGTCGGCGACCGCGCGCTCCAGCCGGGCCGGGCCGTCGAGTCCTCCGACGTCGGCGGCCACCCCGATGACGCGTACCTTGAATTCTTCTCGGAGCTGCTCCACGACGGCCCGCAGCCGCTGCTCGTCGCGGGCGCAGAGGGCCAGGTGAGCGCCCTCGGCCGCGAGGCCGCGGGCGATCGCCAGGCCGATGCCGACCGTGCCGCCGGTGATGACCGCGACCTTGCCGGTGAGCTGTAGGTCCATGCCCCCCACGCTCTCACAGAGCGGGAGTTGTTACCCGGCCCTGGCCTCGCGCAGCGGGGCGCCGACCTCGTGCAGGTGCCGCAGCGCCTGCCGGTACGAGTTGACCAGGCTGGTCGACTCGTAGGGCACGCCGATCTCGGCGCAGTACGCCTCGACGATCGGCTGCACCTTGCGCAGGTTCGGCGTCGGCATGGCCGGGAAGAGGTGGTGCTCGATCTGGTAGTTCAGGCCGCCCATGGCCGCGTCGGTCAGCCAGCCACCGGTCACGTTGCGGGAGGTCAGCACCTGCTTGCGCAGGTAGTCCTCGGTGCCGTCCGGGTGCGGCATGCCCTTGTGGTTCGGGGCGAACGTCATGCCCAGGTAGACACCGAACAGCGCCTGGTGCACCAGGAGGAAGGCGACCGCCTGGAGCGGCGAGAGGATCACGAACAGCGCGGTGAGGTAGCAGACCGCGTGGATGATCAGCAGGCCGGCCTCGAGGTTGCGGCGCTTCATGTCACCGCGGATCAGCGCCTTGACACTGGAGATCTTCAGGTCGATGCCGAGCAGCGTGAGCAGCGGGAAGAACAGGCCCGCCTGGTGCCGGGTCACGAAACCCTTCAGCCCGCGGCGGCCCCAGGCCGACTTGGTTGCCCAGATGAGCACCTCGGGGGCGACGTCGGGATCGAGGTCGTCGTGGTTGGGGTTGTTGTGGTGGCGGGTGTGCTTGTCCATCCACCAGCCGTAGCTCATGCCCACGCCGAGGTTGCCGGCGATCCGGCCGGTGATCTCACCGGGGCGCTTGGTGCGGAAGACCTGCCGGTGGGCGAGGTCGTGCGCCACCAGCGCCACCTGGGTGAAGGCCACCGCGAGGAACACGGCCGTGGCCAGGTTCCACCACGAGGCGCCGATCAGGAAGAACGCGGTCCAGCCGCCGATGAGCATCAGGGAGACCGCGGTCAGCCTGACGGCGTAGTACGCCGGTTTGCGCTCGAGCAGGCCCGCGCGAGTGACCCGGCGGTTCAACTCGGCGAAGTCACTACCGGCCGTGGAACGCGGCCGCTCCGTCGTTGTCGTCATGTTCTCAGCATTCCCGCAAGGGGCCGAACGGTCAGGAGTGCCAGATCCCCGGCAATAGTGGTGCTAGCACCCCGGCATCTCCTGGGGGATTGTGCACATGGTGGTGCTCTGACACCGGCTGTGCCGGGACCACCGAGCAGAATGAGGCCTATGGAGACGCGATCGTGGATGCGCGACGGCTTGCGGGCCATCGCGGGTGGCGTCTTCGCGGTGGGCCTCGCGGTCACCAACCTGCCGCTGCTGGCGATGTCGCTGGTCGCGCTCGCCCTCACCCCGGTGCCATTCCTCGGCCTGGCTCTGCTGCCCTGGGCCACCAACCTGGTCCGGATGCGGGCCAACCTGGAACGCCGGCTGGCCGCGCGGGCCGGCATCGCGATCGCCCGCCCGTACGAGCCGCCGCCGGCGCGGGCGCTGCCCGGCGGCTGGAAACGCTTCCGGTGGATCGCCACCGACCCGGCGACCTGGCGTGACCTGGCCTGGCTGCTCCCCGGCGCGATCGTCGCCTTCGTGCTCGGCCTGCTCGCGGTGGTCATCCCGCTCTACGGTCTGGAAGGCATCTCACTGCTGCCGCTCTGGCTCTACCTGAGCATCGACTGGTACGGCTACGGCGTCTTCTGGCCGATCGCGAACTTCAGCGAGGCCATCCTCTCGATGCCGCAGGGCGTGTTGTTCCTGGCCCTCGGCCTGGGCGCAGCACCCTGGCTGCTGGAGGTCAACGCCCAGTTCGCCAAGCTGTTCCTGGCCCCGACCAAGGCCGCCGGTCTGCGGCTGCGGGTCACCCAGCTGACCGTCACCCGGGCCGACACCGTCGACGCGCAGGCCGCCGAGCTCCGCCGGATCGAGCGCGACCTGCACGACGGGGCGCAGGCCCGGCTGGTCTCGCTGGGCATGACCATCGGCCTGGCCGAGGAGATGATCGAGCGGGATCCGGCCGCGGCCCGCAAGCTGCTCACTGAGGCTCGCGAGGCCAGCGGTACGGCGCTGCTCGAACTGCGCAACCTGGTGCGTGGCATCCACCCGCCGGTGCTGGCCGAGCGTGGCCTCGACGGCGCGGTACGGGCCCTGGCGATGAGCCTGCCGTTGCGGGTGACCGTCGAGATGGACCTGCCCGGCCGGCCGCAGACCCCGGTGGAGTCCGCCGCCTACTTCGCCACGGCCGAGGCGCTGGCCAACGTGGTGCGGCACAGCCGGGCCCGGACCGTGCAGATCTACGTTCAGCACGTCGACGACCTGCTGTTGCTGACGGTGAGCGACGACGGCGTGGGCGGCGCCGATCCGGCCCACGGCACCGGACTGCGTGGCATCGCCCGCCGCCTGGCCGCATTCGATGGCACCATGTCGGTGTCCTCCCCGCCGGGTGGACCGACGGTCGTATCGATGGAGTTGCCGTGCGCGTTGTCCTCGCTGAAGACCTCGCCCTCCTCCGCGACGGGCTGACCCGCCTGCTGGAGGCGTTCGAGTTCGAGGTGGTCGAGGCCGTGGACAACGGCCCGGCGCTGCTGCCCGCGCTGATCAAGCACCGGCCGGACGTGGCCGTGGTCGACGTGCGGCTGCCACCCACCTTCACCGACGAGGGCCTGCAGGCGGCCATCGCGGCCCGCGCCGAGATCCCGGGCCTGCCGGTGCTGGTGCTCTCCCAGCACGTCGAGCCGCTGTACGCCCGCGAGTTGCTGAGCGACCGCAAGGGCGGCGTCGGCTATCTGCTCAAGGACCGCATCTCGAACGTGGCGCAGTTCGTCGACGCGGTGCGCCGGGTCGCCGACGGCGGCACGGCGATGGACCCGGAGGTGGTCTCGCAGCTGCTCGCCCGCCGCGAGCCGCTGGCTGTGCTGACCGCGCGCGAGCGTGAGGTGCTGGGGGAGATGGCCGAGGGCCGGTCCAACGCGGCGATCGCGGCCAAGCTGTTCGTCACCGAGAAGGCGGTCAGCAAGCACATCAACAACATCTTCACCAAGCTGGGCATGCCACCGTCGGACGACGACAACCGCCGGGTGCTAGCCGTGCTCACCTACCTCAACGGCTAGCCCGAGCAGCCGCACCACCTGGATCGCTCTCCGGACGGTCTCCTCCAGGTCGTGCGGGCGCAGCGGCGCGTCCAGCGGCACGAAGGCGAACAGCTCGTCATCGGTGACCGTCCAGGGTGGAATGTCACCGCGCACGTGGGCGGCGCGCAGCAGCGGATCGCCGAGCCGCTCGGTGTCCGTGCCGACCGGCTGGAAGCGGTGCAGGAACTCGTCCTCGCCGTCGCGCAGCCGGCCCGGGATGCGGTGCACGCGCACGCCCATCGACGCGATCGGCCGGGGCAGGGCGACGATCGCGAAGGCGGCCCGCCCGGCCCGCCGGTCGACCGTCGTGCCCAGGCCGTTGTCGTCGAACTCCAGCAGCCCGGTGCGCACCGGAAAACCATCAACCCGCTTCGCGTACGCCCGCAGCACAGTGACCGTGTCCGGCCAGCGCACGAGCGACTGCCACGGCCAGCGCCAGACCGCGGGCTCCCAGCCGGCTGTGCGTTCCCAGTGCTGTAGCTCGTCAGCCGCCCGCTGCTTGCGGCGGCCCCGCAGATACGCGCGGCCGAAGACGGCGACGCTGATGGCCCCGATCATCACCAGGAAGCCGATGCCGCCGAACACCCCGCTCAGGGCGAACAAGGCGACCCGCAACAGGACGAAGGTGAGCAGCAACCCGAAGACCAGGCCGCCGACGAACAGCGCGTCGATCAGGGGAGTGGCTCGGCGGTGCGAGCGGACAGGTCCGGGCATCGGCGCCCACTGTATCGAGCGCAGTCGAACCCCCGAGGTCAGCGGCGCCAGGTCAGCCTCGCGACCCGGCCCTGCTCGCCGGAGGCCCAGCAGGCGCCGGACACGCACAGCACCGCGTCGAAGCTGCCCGCGTCGAACTCGGTCCACGTCCGGCCGCCGTCGCGGCTGATGTCGCTGCCGGTCGGCCCGACCGCGAGCGCCGTGCTGCGGCCCAGCCAGGTCGCGCCCGACCGGTATTCGCCCGGCTCGGCCCGCGCGGTCTGCCAGGTGCGGCCGCCGTCCCGGGTCGTCGCCGCGGCGTCCGGAGCGGTCTCCGGCACGGCGTAGTCGCCGCCGACCGCGATGCCGTGCCACGGGTCGCGGAAGGCCAGGCTGTAGACGCCGGCGCTGGGACCGCTCGGGATCGTGCTGTCCGTGACCCGCCAGGACCGGCCCCCGTTCACGGTCGTGAAGACCCGGGCGCGCTCGCCGCCGCCGGTGGCGAACCAGGCCCTGCCGCCGCCGAGGCGATCGGCCGAGACCAGGCACGTGCCGCTCGCCGCGAAGGCGAACTCGCCGGCCAGCGCGGCGGGCATGCCGGCCGTGGGCTGCACCCGCCACGAACGGCCACCGTCGGCGGTGGCCAGGATGCGGAACTTGCCGTCCACCGGGTCGGAGAGCGCGAGGCCGTGCCGGCGGTCCAGGAAGGTCACGCAGTCGTAGAACGCCGCCGGATCGTCGTTGCGGAACGTCTCGATCCAGGTGCGACCACCGTCGGCCGTCCGGTACAGCCGGGACTGGTCGCCCTCCCCGATGGTCAGCGCCACGGCGTGGTCGGCGTCGAACGCCTCGATGTCGCGGAACTGCAGCTCGGCTGTGCCCGGCGGATCGACCCGCTGCCAGCTGCGCGCGCCGTCGACCGTCCGCAGGATCGTGCCCGCCGAACCGGCCACCCAGGCCACTTTGTCACTGACCGGGGCCAGGCCCCGGAACCGGGCGGTGACCCCGGTGCCGGACAGCCGCCAGGACGGCGTGGGGTGCCCGGAGGTGAAGCCCGCGGTGGCGGTCAGCGTGACGAGGGCGAGAGCAGCCATCGAGATCCTTCGCAGCGTCATGGTCCGGGAACTTACCCCGGCCCACCGACATCGGCAGGCGGTAGATTCCGGCGATGGGGAATCCGACGATCACTGCCTGGCGTACGGCGGGCGAGAACGGCGATGCGACGGCGGCTGCGGCCTGTCTCGCCGCCGAGGTCGAAATGATCTCACCGCTGACCGCCCAGTTCCGCTTCCACGGCCCGGCCCAGGTGACCGACGTGCTGACGAGCGCCTTCGAGGTCATTCACGACATCCGCTATCACACCGAGGTCGGCGCGGACGACACCTGGGCGCTCTTCTACCACGGCATGGCCCGGCGGGAGCCGGTCGAGGAGGCGCAGTTGCTGCGGCTGAACGGGGAGGGCCTGATCCGGGAGATCACCTTCTTCGGACGCCCGCTGCCGGCGCTCACCGAGGTGATGGCCGGTATCGGACCGCGCCTGCTGCGCCGTCAGCGCCGGCCGGGCCTGGCGCGGCTGGTCGGCCTGGCGACAGCGCCGCTCAACGCGATGACCAGGTTCGGTGAACGGACGATCCTGCCGCGCGCGGACCCGGCCCGCCGGCGGTGACCTGTGCTGACGGTCACGAGGTGCGCGGCTTTGATCACAGTCCCGGAGAGCCGTTCGCCGCCCGCTCGTGACCCCGGGCATGAATCATCGAGGGTATGGAAACCGCGACGCCGCAGCTCGCCGTCACCGTGGCGATCACCCGCCGGGCCGACCCGTCCCGCAACGCGGAGATGCTGGCCTGGGTCAGGGCCGGCGCCACCCTGGCCGAGGACTTCCCCGGCTTCCTCGGGGTGGGCTGGATGCGGCCGGTGCTGGGCTCGACGGAGTGGCACATGCTGTACCGCTTCGCCGACGCCGCCGCCCTGCACGCGTGGGAGGAGTCCCCGCAGCGGCAGTGGTGGCTGTCGTCGGCGCAGGGCATGGTCGAGCACACCCGGGTGGAGCGGCGCACCGGCATCGAGGGCTGGTTCGACCCGCCGCAGGAGCACGAGGTCGACGACCTGACCGCGCCGCCGCCGGGCCCGCCGCCGCGCTGGAAGCAGGCGGTGATCATCTGGCTGGGCTTCTTCCCGGTCAGCCTGCTGGCGGCGGTGACGCTGGGGCAGCTGCTGGCCGGGCAGCACGTGCTGGTGCGCACGCTGGTGACCACGTTGTGCCTGACGCCGCTGATGACGTACCTGGTGCTGCCGCAGGTCACCAAGGCGCTGCAATGGTGGCTGCACGGCCAGCCGCCGCCGTGGCGCCGCTGACGATTTGACCCTCGACCAACTCGAGGCACCAGGCTCTCACCCGTGCGGAGATACGGGATCTGGCTGGCGGCCGCGACGGTGTCACTGCTCGGCACGCAGGTGCTGGGCTTCGCGATGGCCTGGGTGGCGGCCGGGCGCGGCGGGGCGTTCGCCGGCCTGGTGCTGACGGCGATCAACCTGCCGCGGGTGCTGTTGCTGCTGGTTGGCGGCGCGGTGGCCGACCGGGTCGGCGCCTGGCGCGTGATGATCGTGGCCGACGTCGTGATGACGGCTGTGATGCTGGCGGTCGCGGCGGCGGGGGCGGTGTGGGGTGAGCAGCCGTGGTTGCTGGTGGGCGCGGCGCTGGCCGTCGGGCTGGTGGACGCGTTCTATCTGCCCAGCTCGGGGTCGCTGCCGCGGCTGCTGGTGAGCGGTCCGGGCCTGGCCCGGGCGTTGTCGGCCCGGCACCTCGCCGGGCAGCTCGTTGCTGCTGCCGGGCCGCCGCTGGGCGCGGTGGTGGTGGCTGCCGCGGGGATCGTCGCTGCGGCTCTGGGCAACGCGGCGACGTTCGCCCTGATGGCATTGGTGCTGCTGGGCTTGCGGCGAAGCTTGCCCGACCTGGGTCGTCCGGCGAGCGTGGCGCCGCCGCGGGCCGGTGGTTTCTGGCGGCAGGCGGTTGACGGCCTGCGTACGGCTGGGCGGGACAGGGTGCTGCGACCGGCGCTGGTGCTGACCGCGGCTGCTGCAGCGTCTCTATTGCCGGTTTCGGGTTTGCTGGTGCCGTTGCTGGCTCGGCAGCGGCATTGGCCGGCTGCCGCGGGTGGGGCGCTTGTGGGTGCCATGGCCCTCGGGACTGCGGTTGTGGCGAGCATCGTGCTGGCGCGGGGTGCGGCACGGCGGCCTGGTGCGGTGGCGATCACCGGGCTGTTGATCGCGGCGGGGGCGGTGGCGGCGCTGGCGGTGGCGCCCGGCGTGGCGGCGGCGATCGGTGCCGGGCTGGTGGTGGGGATGGGTGCCGGGCTGTTCAGTGCGCACATCGCGCCGCTGATCCTGGGTGCGGCGCCGGCTACGCACCTGGCTCGGATCCAGGCGGTGCTGGTGCTCGTGCAGAGTGTGCCGCTGCTGGTCACCACCAACGTGCTGGGCGGGCTGGCCGACGCCGGCTCGGCGTCGGTGGTGCTGCTGGTCTGCGCTTCGGCGCTGGGCCTGGCGGCGACCGTGACAGCCGTCCGGAGCGACCTGCCCGCGGCGGGCGCGGGGGACGGGTCAGTTGGGGCGGTGCCTGCGGCGGGCGCGGGGGATGGGCCAAGTGGGGCGGTGCCTGCGGCGGGCGCTCGGGCTGGGTCGGGTGGGGCGGTGCCTGGGGCGGGGACGGGCGACGGGTCAGGTGGAGCGGTGCCAGCGGGCGCCGAGGGCGGCGCCGGTGGGGGCGGCGCCGGGCAGGCTGCCGTAGGAGGTCGCGGCGGCGCGTAGGCCGGCGAGGTGGATGTCGAGGTAGCGGCGGCGCAGGTCCCGGATCTGGTCCGGGGCGCCGAGGCGGATCGCGGCGAGCTGCTCGTAGATCATCGGCAGGTCGGTGCTCTCCAGGTCGGCCCGGACGGCGCCCGTCTGCTGGGCCCGGTGCAGGATGCCGTCGGTGAGCACCCTCGCCTGCGCGGCCAGGTCGCGGTGCTCCGCCGTGGCCGGGAAGCGGCCGGCCAGATACACGGTCAGCGAGTGCACGTCGGCCTCGACGACGCCCCGCAGGAACGTCACGAACGCCTCCCAGGGATCAGCCACCTCACCGGCCGCTGTGGCAACACCGACGAACTGCTGCAGGCCCTCCAGGCAGAGCGTGGCCAGCAACGCCTCCTTGCTCGGGTAACGCCGGTACAACGCGCTGATGCCCACCCCGGCGGCTCGGGCGACCGCGCCGATCGGGGCGGTCGGGTCGGCGACGAAGACGTCCCGGGCCGCGGCGAGGATCGCGCCGTCGTTGCGGACGGCCCGAGCGCGGCGGCCGTTCAGGACCTCGGGCTCCGTCATGGTCGGCCTCGTTCCGGACGGCGGTGGCGGCATCCCGACCAGGCTAACACTTGTGCGGAACAGATCGTTCCGCTACTGTCGAGACAGCGGAACGATACATTCCGTTCCGCGAGACGGCGAGGAGACATCATGAACGCGACGACCACCTGGACCGTCCTCGACCGCGCCCACGCAGCCCTGCGCGACGCGACCACGGCCCTCACCGAAGCCGACCTCGGCCGGCCCACGCCCTGCACGGAGTGGACCGTGGCCCAGGTCCTCCAGCACTCGGCGGGCGACCAGCTCGCCTACGTCGCCGCCATCACCGGGCACGGCGGCCCGGCCGATGACCCGTTCGCTCCGTCCGGCTCGCTGACCGGCAGCCCGGCCGAGCTGGTCGAGCCCACCCTCGCCGCGTCCGCAGCCGCCTTCGCCACCGTCGACCCCTCCGGCACGGCGCCGACCCCGCTGCCGCACGGTGCCCTGCCCGCCGCCACCGCCGTCGGGGCGGCCGCGCTCGACGCGGCCGTTCACGCCTGGGACGTCGCGGTCGCGACCGGCCGGCCCGTGCGGCTCGACGACGACCTCGCCACCCAGCTGCTGCCGGTGGCCCGGGCGATCGTCGAGCCGCTGCGCCAGTACGGCGCCTACGCACCCGCGCTGCGGGCCGGCGAGCAGGACGGCGCCGCCGCGCAGCTGCTGCGTTACCTGGGCCGTGACCCCCAGTGGTCCGCGGTGAGCTGACAGCCGCAACTTCCGGGCGATTTCGTTCAGCTTGCCCGCTCCGCGCCCGATCGTTGGCGGCGAGGAGGCAATCAGATGCGGCTGCGCAACTGGCTCGCTGTGGTCGTCAGCGTTCTGCTGCTGGTGGCCGTCGGCATCGTGGGCGTGATGGTGAACCGGTCGGCGCTGCGTGCCGCCGACACGGTGCACCGTTCCGACTCGCTGGCGCTCGCGGTCAACAACGCGACCCTGGCCGGGCAGATGCAGCAGCTCTCCGCCAAGGAGCTCAAGGCCTTCGCCGACAGCTACCCCTTCCACCTCGGCGCCGGCTCCGTCGGGGACCGCGATGCCCTCGAGGCGTACGTCGCGAAGTCCACCTCCTTCCCGTACGGGGCGGCGATCACCGGGCTCGACGGCACGGTGCTGAACGCGTCCCGGGGGAACCCGCTGCCGCCCGGCTCCGACGCCGGTTACCAGCCGATGCGGACGTTGCTGGCAGCGGGCAAGCTCGGTGTCTCCTCCGTCATGCAGGTCAAGGACGCCGGCGGGAACATGGTCGCGGTCGAGGCTTTCGCTGTGCCGATCAAGGCCGGGGGTGCCACCGCGGCGTTGCTGGTCGGCTATCACAAGTTCGCCGCTACGACTCTGCAGGCGTACACCGCGCGGTTGAAGTCGGCGACCCACCTGACCACGATCGTCGACACCACCGGACAGGTCGGTTTCACGAGCCAGGCCGAGCGGATCGGCACCCGGATGGACCCCGCCGTGGTCACCGCCGCGGCCCGGCTGACCAACGGATCGGTGTTCGTCGAGTACCACGCGGCCGGCACCGGGATGATCTCCATCGTCGTGAAGAACGAGTCGCTGCCGGGCGGCTGGGCGTACGTGCGCACCCAGACGCTGGCCTCCTTCGACGGCGCGGTGCACAGCCGCAGCCAGACCATCAACGTGACGCTGCTGGCGATGCTCCTGATCGGCGCCGTCGGCATCTCCGCCCTCGGCTACCGCACCCAGGTTCAGCGACGCCGCGCCGACGAGCGGTTCCAGGCCCTGTTCCTGCACGCCCCGGACATGGTCGCGGTGCTCGACGCCGAGGGCCGGGTCGCGTACTCCAGCCCCAGCGCCGCGTCGGTGCTGCACTTCCCGGCCGGCTCGTTGCAGGGTTCCAGCGTCTTCGAGCTGGTACACCCGGAGGACCGGCCGCGGATGCGGGAGGCCTTCGCCGCGCTGCTCAGCGGGCGGGACTCGGTGCTGCGGTTGCAGACCCGGATCCTCAACCGGGCCGGCAACGCCACCTGGTTCGAGTTCACCGCCTCCAACCAGATGCAGAACCCGGCCCTGACCGGCATCGTCATCAACGCCCGGGACATCTCCGAGAACCGGGCGTTCCAGGAGCGGCTGCACCACGAAGCCACCCACGACGCGCTCACCGGACTGCCGAACCGCCGGCGGATGCAGGACGCGCTGGGCACGTCGTTGCGCGACGACGCGGTGGCCGTGCTCTTCGTCGACCTCGACGGCTTCAAGCCGGTCAACGACGCCCACGGGCATGAGGCCGGCGACGAGCTGCTGCGCCAGGTCGCCGAGCGGCTCAGCGCCTGCGTCCGCGAGGGTGACGTGCTGGCCCGGGTCGGCGGCGACGAGTTCGTGGTGCTGATGCCGGGGGTCACCGCGCAGTCCGACGCCGACGCGATGAGCCAGCGGGTACGGCTCGCGGTGGAGCGCCCGTTCCCGGTGTCCGGCGCGGACATCACCATCGGGGCCAGCGTCGGCGTGCACCTGGCCACCCCGAGCGACGACCCGGACCAGGCTCTGCGCGCCGCCGACCACGCCATGTACGCGGTCAAGCACCTCGGCGGCGGCCGGCGCGCGAACGGCGTACCGGAGCAACGCGAACCGGCCCGCGTGGGCCGGCACCGGGCCGACTAGGCCGGAACTATCCCCGGTCGAGCAGCTTCTGCAGCTCGACGGCCAGCGCGATGGACGCGTCGATCTCCACCTTGCGGATCGACACGCTCTCCACGTTGAAGCCGAACGGCATCCCCAGCCGGCGGCAGAAGGTGATCAGCTCGCGGGCGTTGCGCACGCACTGGTCGAACGACTCGGCCAACGGATCCGGCGAGTGCCGCAGGGTGTTCTCCAGCCACGGCGGCACGTTCACGCCCAGCCACTTGAGGAAGGCCAGGGTCTTCAGCGACCCGCACACCGACATCGTCAGGATGACCGGGCGCGGAGCGAGGCCGCGGTCGCGGCAGGCGTAGTAGTAGTCCGAGAGCATGCTCTTGGTGGCGTCGACGTCGTAGACCACCTGGGAGATGAAGTACGCGCAGCCACGCTCCTGTTTGGACACCATCCGCAGGTGTTCGTCGCGTCCCCGGATGTACCGCTCGGTGATGGCGACCCCGCCGACCAGCAGGTCCGGGCGTACCTCGCGGCGCAACTCGTGGGCCGTGCGCAGGTCCGTGCGCACTGCCTTGTCGCTCGACGACGGGCCGACGAAGACGGTCATGACCTGGTCGGTGTCCACCGCCTGCAGCCAGGAGGACAGCTCGTCGCGCGGATACTTGCCGACGCACCGGTAGATGACCACCGGCTTGCCGAAACCGCCGAGGTGGCCGGCATGGAAGTCCGCCGGGTCCATCGTCGGCAGGAACGGGAACGGCCGGTCGTCCGGGTTGCGGTCGCTCTCGTCGTCGATGTCGTAGAGGACGAGCCCGTCCAGCCCCACGTCGGCGAGCCGGGCCGTGGTGACGGCGGCGATCTCGTCGGCCCGGGCGGCGGCGCTCTGCCGGGGTGGGGTGACGCTGACGAGCAGCGTCCCGCTGTGGGCCTCTTGCAGTTTCACGCGCAGCGGAGTCGGCATGCCGCTCAGAGTAAGGGGCTCGTGTGGCGGGCCGAGCGGCTAGGTTGGCCCTATGGCCACCAAGTCACCGGCGATCGAGGTCGATGCCGGGGAGCACACCGTCCGCGTCTCGAACCCGGACCGGGTGTACTTCCCGGAGCTCGGCCTGACCAAGCTCGACCTGGTCAACTACTACCTGAGCGTCGGTGACGGCATCGTGCGGGCACTGCGTGAGCGGCCGTGCATGCTGCACCGCTTCCCGGACGGCCTGGCGGGGGAGAAGGTGCACCAGAAGAGGGTGCCGCACGGCGCCCCGCCCTGGCTGCAGACGGTCCGGGTGGAGTTCCCCCGCTACAAGCGGCACGCCGACGAGCTGTGCGTGACGCAGCTCGGCGAGGTCATCTGGGCGGTGCAGATGTCGACGGTCGAGTTCCACCCGTGGAATTCGCGGCGCGCCGACACCGAGAAGCCCGACGAGTGGCGCATCGACCTGGACCCGATGCCCGACTGCGGGTTCGACACCGTACGCCGGGTCGCCCACGTGGCCCACGAGGTCCTCGACGAGCTGGGCATCACCGGCTATCCCAAGACCTCCGGCGGCCGGGGTCTGCACATCTACGTCCGGATCGCGCCCGAGCACGGCTTCTCCGACGTACGGAGGGCGGCGCTGGCCTTCGCCCGGGAGGTCGAGCGGCGCTCGCCCGAGGTGACCACGACGTGGTGGCGCAAGGACCGCGACCCGGAGAAGCTGTTCGTCGACTACAACCAGAACGCCCGTGATCACACCATCGCCAGCGCGTACTCGGTGCGGGGCAACCAGCGCGGGACGGTCTCGACGCCGATCCGCTGGGACGAGGTCGATGCCGTGGAGCCCGATGACTTCACCCTGCAGACCGTGCCGGCCCGCTTCGCCGAGCTGGGTGACCTGCACGCGAGCATCGACGACACCGCCTTCGACCTGCGCCCGCTGCTGGAGTGGGCCGAGCGCGACGAGAAGGCGGGGCTGGCCGGGCCGGCCGACCCCGAGTGAGGGCTGTCCACATCACGCCATGTCCGCTCTGCGGCAGGCGCACGTAACACGACGGTGAATGTCCGGACTCCATGATGCGTGCAGCGAATCACGCTGCGAAGGAGTCCCCATGCTGAGTCGTCTGCTCGTCGGCGTCCTGATCGGAGCCACGGCGATACCCGGCCCCGCGGCGGCCGCCCCGGCCGCACCGGCACCGGCCCGGGCCGAGCCCGGCGCCGTGACCATCACCCTGATCACCGGCGACACGGTCGCACTCACCAAGGCCGGCCGGCGGTACGCGGCCACGGTCCGCCCCGCCCCCGGCCGCGAGGGCATCACGTTCCACACCCTGGAGACCGACGGTGGCCTGCGGGTGCTGCCGGCCGACGCGATCCCGCTGGTCGACGCGGGCCGCCTCGACGCCGAGCTGTTCGACGTCGAGCACCTGGTGGCCCAGGGCTACGGCGACGCGGCCTCGCCGACCCTGCCGCTGATCGTCCAGGGTGGCGGTGCTGCCTTCCGTACCGCCGACGCGCGCGCCCTGACCAGCATCGACGCGACCGCGATCAAGCCGGCCAAGGACAGCCTGGCCGCGTTCTGGAAAGCGCAGAACGCGGCCGTCCGGACCGCGGGGGAGACCCACATCTGGCTGGACGGCAAGGTCAAGCCGGTGCTCGACCGCAGCACCGCGCAGATCGGCGCCCCCACCGCCTGGCAGGCCGGGCTCGACGGTCGCGGCGTCAAGGTCGCCGTGCTCGACACCGGCGTCGACGCCGGCCACCCCGATCTGGCCGGCCGGATCGCCGAGGCGCGCAACTTCAGCGCGAGCGAGGACACCGTCGACCGCTTCGGCCACGGCACCCACGTCGCGGCCACGGTGGCCGGCAGCGGCGCGGCTTCCGGCGGCAGCCGCAAGGGTGTCGCGTACGGCGCCCAGCTGCTGATCGGCAAGGTGCTCGACGACAGCGGCTCCGGCTACGAGTCGGAGATCATCCAGGGCATGCAGTGGGCCGTGGCGCAGGGGGCCAAGGTCGTCAACCTGAGCCTGGGCGGCTCGGCCACCGACGGCACCGACCCGATGAGCGTCGCGGTCGACGAGATCAGCGCGGCCAGCGGGGCCTTGTTCGTCATCGCGGCGGGCAACGAGGGCGCGGACTCCACGGTCGGCACGCCCGGAGCCGCCCCCAGCGCGCTCACGGTCGGCGCGGTCGACCGGGCCGACCAGCTCGCCGACTTCTCCAGCCGCGGCCCACGCCTCGGTGACCTCGGCCTCAAGCCGGAGATCACCGCACCGGGCGTCGCCATCGTGGCGGCCCGCGCGGCCGGCACCACCATGGGCGACCCGGTCGACGCGAGTTACACCGCGGCCTCCGGCACGTCGATGGCGACGCCGCACGTCGCCGGCTCGGCGGCGCTGCTGGCCCAGCAGCACCCGGACTGGACCGGCGCGAGGATCAAGGAAGCGCTGGTCAGCACGGCGAGAACCGCCGCCGGCCAGTCCGTGTACGCCCAGGGCGCCGGCCGCGTCGACCTCACCCGGGCCACCACCCAGCCGGTGACCGGCACCGGCGTCGCCGACTTCGGACTGCACGCGGTCGGCGAGACGCCGAGCATCGCCACCAGGACGGTGACCTACACGAACGTGGGCAGCACGCCGGTGACCCTGGCCCTGGCCGCGCCGGCCGGCTTCACCACGGACAAGCCCAGCGTCACCGTGCCGGCCGCCGGCACCGCGTCCGTCGTGCTCAGCGTCGACTTCGCCCAGCGGGACCAGGGCCAGTTCAGCGGCTGGCTCAAGGCCACCGCTACCGGCACGGTAGTCACCACCGCGATCGGCGCGACCCTGGACGGCCCCCGGCACACCGTCACGGTCAAGGCCGTCGACCGCAGCGGTACGCCCGCAGCAGTGCCCGCCCTGACCATCCACGGCGACGACAGCCGCTTCGACGTGCTCGGCTGGTTCGGCACCGAAGGCCGTACCTGGGAAGTGCAGGAGGGGACGTACCTGCTGGACGCGCTGCTCGAGGACGGTGCGCCGCTCGACGAGCAGGCCACCTACGTGAGCATCCCGGAGCTGCGGGTCGACCGGGACATCGAGGTGCTGATCGACGCCCGCAAGGGCACGCCGATCCGGGTCGAGACGCCCAAGCCGGCCGAGCAGCAGGCGGTGCTCAGCTACTACGTGCACCGGGTCACCGGCACGGGCCGCGGCATCGCCCACGGCGTCATGCACTTCAGCAACGTCGAGCAGGTCAACGTCGTGCCGACGCGGAAGGTGGCCACGGGCAGTTTCGAGTTCTCGTCGCGGTGGCAGCTCGTGGCGCCGATGGTGCAGACCAGGGTGCCCGGCGTCAGCGGTCCGCTCGACCTCAACCTGTTCGGCAACTCACCGGCCTACGCCGGCACCAAGCGGTTCCCGTTGACCACGTGGGGCGCGGGCTCCGTACGCGGAAAAGCAGTGCTGATCCCGGCGACCGACCGGGACGAGCTGGACCAGATCGACGCGGCGGCGCGAGCCGGCGCGGCGGCCGCCCTGCTGGTCCGGCCGGCCGGCCGTTCCGCGTGGACGGTGTTCGCGCCGGACGCCGAACAGCTGCCGGTGACGTCGCTGGCCGTGGCGTACGACGACGGGCAGAAGCTGCTCGCCCGGGCCGCCCGTCCGGGCGCGGCGATCGACCTGACCCTGACCCGGTCGAGTCCGTACCTCTACGACGTCTTCCAGGTGTCCGAGGACCGCATCCCGGAGCGCGTCGTGCACCGGGTGACCGCCGCCAACAGCCGGCGGATCAGCACGACCTACGCCGACAACGGCGGTTTCGACTGGGTGAAGGAGCAGCGGTTCGGATGGCGCCCCTGGCAGACGTATTCGTGGAACGACACCTCCCGCGTGGTGCACACCCCGTCGATCCGGGAGGAGTGGGTGTCGGCCGGCGACTCGGTGTGGCAGCACCGGGTGCACAGCCTCTACCCGTGGAGCAGCTTCGGGCCGTTGCAGGGTGGCTTCACCGAGCTGCCGCGGAGCTACAGCGCGGGCCAGGAGGCGGAGAGCTGGGCCGCCCCGGTGGTACGGCCCGCGGCACCGGCCGGCATCGCGTCGACCCGCGTCGGTGACGTGCTGAAACTGCGCGTCGCGGAGTTCGTGGACAGCGACGGTCACTACGAGGCCGAGGCGCTCGACCCGGTCGCGGCCACCCTGTGGCGCGACGGCAAGCTGCTCGCCGAGCTGCCGAACGCCTGGCAGAACGTGGCCACGACCAAGGGGACGGCGGCGTACAAGCTGCGCCTGACCACGCAACGCGGCGGTGCGGACTGGCTGTACGGCACGCGTACCGAGACCGAGTGAACGTTCCGTTCCGGGGCCGACGGCACCCTGCCCCTGCTGCACGTCGGCTACGACGCGCCGCGGACGACGCGGGCGCACCTGGTGAAGCTGGACTTCTCGGCCAAGGTGACCGGTCTGAAGGTCGAGGTGTCGGCCGACGACGGCGTCACGTTCCAGCGGGCGGTGACCGTCGGCACCACGGCGCTGATCCCGGGCGGGCGTACGCCGGTCTCGTTGCGGGTGACCGCCAAGGACAGGGCCGGCAACACCGTGACGCAGACGGTGGTCCGCGCCTACCCGCGCGGCTGACCGACCGGGTCCGCCGGGGCTGCCAGCCAGCCCCGGCGGGCCGCCTGGAACGCCAGGCCGGTGCGGGTGTCCACCCCGGCCAGCGCCATGAGCCGGTCCAGCCGGCGCTGCACGGTGCGCTTGCTGACCCCGAGATGGGTGGCGATCGACTTGTCCGGCATGCCGGAGACGAACAGCGACAACAGCAGCACCTCGGGTGCCGGCAGGTCCCCGCGCGGGGCGTCGGCGAGCACCGGAGTGGCCCGCTCCCAGTAGCTCTCGAACAGCGCCACCAGCGCGTCGAGCAGCTCACTGGAGCGGATCAGGGCGGCGGTGGGCTCGCCGACCCCGCGCGACTCGTCCGGCACCAGCGGGCAGATGGCCAGGGACCGGTCGGCGATCGCCAGCCGTACGGGCAGAGCGGGCAACGTCCGCGCCTCCTCACCCGCCCTGACCGACTCGACGATGCTGGCCAGCTCGCCGGGCTTCTCCAGCAGCTCCCGCTCGTAGATGGCGCGGTACTTCACGCCGCGGGCCAGCGCCGAGCCCTCCTCCTCGTTCTCGGGTCCCTGCATGGCGATCGGGTTGGCCCGGCAGAACCAGAGGATCTCCTCCCGGGCGGTGTCCTGCATCTCGAACAGCCGCCGCCGCAACGCCTGCGCGCCGACGACGATCTCGACCAGATGCTCCGCGCTGCGCCGCCGGTTGCTGCTGCGGTAGTCCTCACTGAGGGCCGCGACGACCTGCCGCGCCGACTCCAGCGACTGTTGCTGACGCAGCAGCGTGTCACCCAGCGCGACGTCCGGTGGCAGAGCGTGGAAGGTCGGGCCGGGGGTGACGAGTCCCTTGGCGCGCAAAGACTCCAGCACGTCGGCGGCCTGCCGCGCGGACGTGCCGGCGAGCCGCGCCAGCTCGTCCGGGCCGGCGCCGGCCAGCCGCACCAGCAAGCGGTAAGCCTCCTGCTCAGCGGTGGTGAGCAGCTCGGGGTCGGGATGCATGCGGCCACTCTACGAGCGGTCGGCAGCAACAGACGGGCCCGGACCGGTCGGCTCCGGGCCCGTCCCTCGGTGCTCACGCCGCCGGCTGGTAGCCCGCCGGACGGGTCGTGCACGTGCCGCGTCCCCGGGTCCGGCTGCGCAACTGCGTCACGTAGCCGAACAGCTCAGCCAGCGGCACCACGGCGGTCACGGCCGGACCGGTCGAGCCGGTCACCTGGCCACGCCGGGCGGCGAGGTCGCCGAGGACCGCGCCCAGGGTCTCCTCGGGTGCGGAGACCGTGACCTCCGCGACCGGTTCGAGCAGCGTCATCGTCGCCGCCCGCAGCGCCTCCCGCAGACCCAGCCGGCCCGCCGTACGGAAGGCCTGCTCCGAGGAGTCCTTCGGGTGGGTCGCGCCGTCGGTGAGGGTGACCCGTACCCCGACGACGCGGTGCCCGCCCAGCGGACCCGACGCGAGAGCGTCCCGGCAGCCGGCCTCGACCGCCCGCACGTACTCGCGCGGCACCCGCCCGCCGGTGACCGTGGACCGGAACTCGAAGCCGTCGCCGGCCAGCGGCCCGACGTCGAGCACGACGTGGGCGAACTGGCCCGCGCCGCCGTCCTGCTTGACGTGCCGGTAGAGCAGCCCGGACACCCCGCGCAGGACGGTTTCCCGGTAGGCCACCTGCGGCCGTCCCACGCTCACGGCCAGGCCGTTGACCCGCCGCAGCTTCTCCACGGCCACCTCCAGATGCAACTCGCCCAGGCCGGACAGCACGGTCTGCCCGGTCTCGGGATCGGTTCGCAGGGCCAGCGACGGATCCTCCTCGATCAGCGTGGCCAGGGCGACAGCCAGCCGCTGCGTGTCGGCCGACCGTTTCGCCTCGACCGCTACGGACACCACCGGTTCGGCGGTGGCCGGCGCTTCGAGCAGCACCGGAGCGGCCCGGGTGCACAGCGTCGTCCCGGTCCGCGCCGCCTTGACGCCGACCACGGCGACGATGTCACCGGCCACCGCCCGGTCCACCTCGGTGTGCCGGTCGGCCTGGACGCGCAGGATCCGGGCGACCCGTTCGGCCCGGCCCGCCCCCGCGTCCCACACGACGTTCCCCTTGCTCAGCGTGCCCTCGTAGATCCGCAGGTAGGTGAGCCGACCGGTGGCCGCGGTGTGCACCTTGAACACCAGTGCTGCCAGGGAGTCGGCCGCGTCACCGGCCGGCGCCGGGAGGTAGTCCACCACCGCGTCCAGCAAAGGTTCGACACCCCGGTCCCGGTACGCCGCACCGCACAGCACGACGACCGCGGCCCCGGAGAGCGTCAGCTCCCGCAGCGCCCGGCGCAGCGTGTCCTGCGACACGGCCCCCAGTTCCTCCAGCACGTCCGGGTGCAGCTCGGCGACGGCCTCCTCCAACCGTTGCCGGGCCGCCCGCATCGCCGGCTCCGTCGCCGGTCCCTCGGTCAGCACCCCGTCGGCCCAGGTGAGCGCGCGCATCCCGACCAGGTCGACGACACCGGTGAAATCCGCCTCGCGCCCGATCGGCACCTGCACCACCAGCGGGGTCACCCCGAGCCGGTCCCGGATCGAGGCCACGGCCGCGTCCAGATCCGCGCCGGGACGGTCCAGCTTGTTGACGAACGCGATGCGCGGTACGCCGTACCGGTCGGCCTGGCGCCACACCGACTCGCTTTGCGGCTCCACTCCGGCGACGGCGTCGAACACCGCGACGGCGCCGTCGAGCACCCGCAAGGAGCGTTCGACCTCGTCGCTGAAGTCGACGTGCCCGGGGGTGTCGATCAGGTTGAGCCGGTGGCCGGCCCAGTCGCAGCTGACGGCGGCGGCGAAGATGGTGATGCCACGGTCACGCTCCTGCGGGTCGAAGTCGGTGACGGTCGTCCCGGTGTGCACCTCGCCCCGCTTGTAGGTGGCGCCGGTGACGTACAGGATCCGTTCGGTCAGGGTGGTCTTGCCGGCATCGACGTGGGCCAGGATGCCGAGATTGCGGACACGCATGGTGATGGTCCTTCGATCGATCCTTGTTTCGGACGGCGCCCGCCCGACCGCGAGGGACGACAGCGGTCAGGAACGTCCAGCACCGGCGGCGCAGCCGGGGCTGGGCAGGCCGGACACGAGGATCAGCTCGAAGAGCGACGAGGGAACGACGACGACGGTGCGGTAGCGCACGGCAGTCTCCCCTCGGTCACGATGTCTTGATCAGGTTAGGGGTGCGGCCCGGTCCGGGAAACCGATATACCCACCGGCCGATCATCCGATATCGACCCCGAGATAACCCTGAGCTGTCATTCTTCTGCTTGGTGTGGTCTGCGGCCAGGCCTACGCTCCGGCCCATCGGATGACACGGGGGGTTCCGAGATGGCCGGGCTGGTGTGCGGACGCTGGAGCAAGTGGGTGGTGCTCGGCCTCTGGGTCGTGGTGCTCATGATCGCGGCGCCGATGGCGGGCAAGCTGACCGACGTCCAGAAGAACGACAACGCTGCCTGGCTGCCCGGCGGGGCGGAGGCCACCCAGGTCTCCGAGCTGCAGGGCACCTTCCAGGCCGACGACATCGCACCGGCCGTCATCGTCTACGAGCGGGCCGCCGGTATCACTCCGGCCGACACCGCCAAGGCCACTCAGGACGCGGCCGCGATGGGCCGGGTCGCCGGGGTCACCGGTGACGTCGCCGGGCCCGTGCCGGCCAAGGACGGTCAGGCGCTGCAGATCATCGTGCCGATCAAGGTGGACGCGGACGGCTGGGACAAGATCGTCGACACGGTCGACCAGCTGAAGGCCACCACCGGCGCCGGGAGCGGCGGGCTCAGCATCCAGTACGCCGGGCCGGCCGCCACCGCCGCGGACAGCGCCGAGGCGTTCGAGGGCATCGACGGCACCCTGCTCTACACGACGCTGGCGATCGTGGCGATCATCCTGCTGATCACGTACCGCAGTCCGGTGCTCTGGCTGTTGCCCATCATCTCCGCCGGGGTGGCGCTGACCACCTCGCAGGCGGTGATCTACCTGCTGGCCAAGCACGCCGGACTGGTGGTGAACGCGCAGAGCGCGGGCATCCTGACGGTGCTCGTCTTCGGCGCGGGCACCGACTACGCGCTGCTGCTGGTCGCCCGCTACCGCGAGGAACTACGCCGGCACGACGACCGGCACGAGGCGATGGCGCTCGCGTTGCACCGGGCCGGGCCGGCCATCATCGCCAGCGCCGCCACCGTGGCCGTGGGCATGTCCTGCCTGACGCTGGCCGAGGTCAACTCAACCAGCGGCCTGGGCCCGGTCTCGGCGCTCGGCATCGTGGTCGGGCTGCTCGCCATGATCACCCTGCTGCCCGCGCTGCTGGTCATCTTCGGCCGCTGGCTGTTCTGGCCGGTGCGCCCGGCGATGGGCACAGCCGAGCCGACCGCCACCGGCATCTACGCCCGGCTCGGCACGCGGATCGCCCGCCGGCCCCGCCTGGTCTGGGTCACCACCGCGGCTGTGCTCGGCGCGATGTCGCTGGGCTTGTTGCAGCTCCAGGCCAACGGCCTGGCCCAGGCCGACCAGTTCGTCGACAAGCCGTCGTCGGTCTCCGGCGAGGAGGCGCTGGCCCGGCACTTCGCGGCCGGCCAGGGCCAGCCGGTCGTGGTGATCGGCCAGGCGGCCGCGGCCGCCCGGATCCGGTCGGCGGTCGCCGCCACACCCGGCATCAGCGCCGCCGGTGAGCCCATGGTCAAGGGTGACCTGGTGCTGATCGAGGGCCTGCTGGCCGACCCGCCGGACAGCGACGCCGCGATGGCCACCATCAAGCGGGTCCGCGCCGCCGTGCATCCCGTCGGCGACGCGCAGGTGGGTGGCATGACCGCCATGACGCTGGACATCAACGAGGCCAACGCGCACGACAACCGGCTGATCATCCCGCTGGTCCTGCTCGTGGTGCTGGTGATCCTGGGCCTGCTGCTGCGCGCGATCGTCGCCCCGCTGGTGCTGATCGCCACGGTCGTGCTGTCCTTCGGCGCGGCGCTGGGCGTGAGCGCGCTGATCTTCCGGCACGTGTTCGGCTTCGCCGGCGAGGACACGTCCTTCCCGCTGTACGTGTTCGTCTTCCTGGTCGCCCTGGGCATCGACTACAACATCTTCCTGATGACCCGGGTCCGCGAGGAGACGCACGGGCACGGTCCCCGGCGCGGCGCGCTGATCGGCCTGGCCGCCACCGGCGGGGTGATCACCTCCGCCGGGATCGTGCTGGCGGGCACCTTCGCCGCGCTCGGCAGCCTGCCGCTGGTGGCCTTCGCCGAGATCGGTTTCGCGGTCGCGTTCGGCGTGCTGCTGGACACCCTCGTCGTGCGGTCGGTGCTGGTGACCGCGCTCAACCTGGACCTGGGACGGTGGATGTGGTGGCCGGGGCGGCTGACCCGGGTCCGCGACGAGCCGGCCCCCCAGGAGCCGGAACGCGACCTCGAACCCGTGCCCTGAGCGGGTAGATTCCCTGCTCATGAGGTTTCGTGCGGAGCTGCAGGCGACCGGCGGAAACACAGCCGGCTTCCAGGTCGGCGACGAGGTGGTGGCCGCACTGGACGGCGGTGGCCGGCCCAAGGCGGTCGTGACCGTCAACGGCTTCGAGTGGCGCGGCTCGATCGCGCGGATGAGCGGCTCGTACTGGCTTGGTGTCAGCGCGGAGCGCCGGGCCGCCGCCGGGATCGCGCCCGGCGAGGTGCTCGACGTGGATGTCGTGCTGGACAAGGCCGTCCGCGAGGTGGAGGTGCCGGCGGATCTCGCGGCGGCACTCGACGCCGAGCCGGCCGCGAAGGCGTTCTGGGACGGCCTGTCCTACAGCAACCAGAGCTGGCACGTCCTGCAGGTCACCGGCGCGAAGGCGGCCGAGACGCGGGCCCGGCGGGTGGCCCGGTCGGTGGCGATGATGCTCGAGGGCCGCGCCCGCTGACCGTCACTGGCCGCCGAGGCGCTTGACGGTCGTGCCGACCAGCTTCTGCCAGTCGGCGGAGAACTGCGGATTGGCGCTCGCGTCCGACTTGCCCAGGCGGTAGATCGCGTACTGGTCGACGAGCACCACGTTGCCCCGGGCCAGCGCGGCCACGGCCACGTCGGCGGTGGCCGGGTGCGCTTTGTCGTACTGCTTCTGGCGGGTGGTGACGAAGCCGATCCAGCCGCCCTCCTCCAGCGGGGCCGTCGCGGCCGTCTCCGTGTACGCCGGTTCCTCGCGCTCCCCGGACTTAGCGGGCCGGGACACGGTGGGCGCGCAGGCGTCGGCGACCGTACGCAGCGTGGCGAGCGCGGTGGCGGCGGACACAGCATCCTCGTAGACCAGGCCCAGCTGGGTCAGGCTCTGCACGCCCTCGGTGCCCTCGTCGGAGAGCGGCGCGGTGACCAGCTGTGGTTGGCCGGGGATGCCGGCCGGGGCGGTGTCGGCGCCGCAGATGCTGACGAGCTGGTTCGGCGCCGCCGACTCCTGCGGGGCTTTCCAGGTCGGGCCCACCTCGGCCGGCTTGAGCAGAGCGTTGCGCACGGTGTCGACGGTGATCGTGCCGTCGGGGTCGGGGGAGTCGTCCGACGAGCAGCCGGCGAAGGCGGCGACGGCACACACGGCCAGGGCGGCACGGACGACTCTGGTCACAACCATCCGGCCATGATGGCAGACGTCCGGCGGTCACCCCCAGTCACCAGCACGGGGTGCCCCGGCGGTGACGCGACGTGACGAACCCGCGGGCCGGGATCGCCGATGATCCCGGCCCGCGAGCAGCTCTCAGCCAGCCCGTGACCTCAGGCCGTCGGGGGTGCCGGCGACGCTGCCGGGTCGGCCGGCGGTGCGGGCGGCGGTGCGGTCGGGTCGGTGTCGCCGAGCGGCGCCAGCAGCTCGACGCGGCCCTCGAAGGCGAACAGCAGCAGGTCGACCATCCGGAACGTGTCGGCGTCCGGGCCCAGCGTCGGGCGCCACGACGGGTCGCGCACGATCGAGATGCGGCTGCCCTCCATCGCCCGGTGGAAGACCTCCGCCACGATCCGGCCGCCGACGCCGGTGAGCCGTCCGCCGTTGAGCTCCGCCTCCCGCAGGATGTAGAACCACAGCGGCGTCCGGGCGGCGAACGCGTTCCGCTCGTCGTCGCTGAGCGTGGTGAGCACCGCGCCGGCGTCCGTACCCCCGATGATCTGCTCCGCGGTGAGCGGGGTGACGCCGAGGAACTCCGCCGCCTGCTGGCCGCTGGCCAGCTCGACCATGTTCGCCCGGACCAGGTTGCGGAACGCCAGGTTCAGCTGGATCGCCGGCGGGCTGGTGCCGTTGCCCCCGAACGTGCCCTTCGGCATACCGGCCAGCGGGTTGACCAGCAGCGTGTCGATGCGCTGGGCGATGTTGATGCCGGCCGGCGGGGCCAGGTCGGGGCGGGAGGCCTCCGCGGCGAAGTCGTACATCCGCCGCCAGTCGACCGCCCAGTTGGTCGGGAGCCGTTCGAAGAGCCCCGACTCCTGGTCGTTGACGTCCGGGTTGGCCGGGTCGAAGTTGCCGCTGGTGCCGCTGAAGGTGAACAGCAGCTTCAGGCTGCCCCGGGTGCCGGAGAAGATCCGGTTCCAGTCGTACGCGGCCCGCACCATGCTGTGCCCGAGCCGGTACGCGGCCACCGAGAACTCGATCGGCATGGTCGGGGTGTCGCCGGCCTTGGCGTGCCGCTGGTGACCGTTGGTGTGGCCGTCGCCGGGCACCTCGAAGAACCGGCGGCCGGTGGTGAACACGTCCTCGACGATCTCCCGGTCGACGATGCGCGGCAGGAAGTCGGTGCGCAGCATCCACTGGTAGTGCCGGACGACGGTTTCCCGGGCCCGCTCGAACAGGATCGCGCTGGGCACGCCGTTGTCGGCGAGGTGGTCGACGACCCGGTTGTGGAAGCGCATGAACGCCAGGTGGGTCTGCGCCACGATCAGGTTCTCGTCGTTGCGGTGGTCCGGGATCAGCGCCCGCTGCCGCTCCGCCTTGGTCGAGCCCTGGGTGACCCGCGGCAGGTCGTAGCCGTTGAGGTTGACATTGGTGGCACCGGTGCCGATCGCCGCGGTGATGCCGACGCGCAGCTTGAGCTTGTCCGGGGCGTAGAAGCGGTCGTCGTCGCGGTCGCCGGGGCCGCGGCCGTACACCGAGTCCAGGTCCAGGGCCGGCGACCGGCCCTGCAGCAGCTCGTTGACGGTGACGTGCTCGCCGAGCGCCCGGGCCGTGTTGTCCAGGGTCAGGTCGTGGTCGACGAACTGGCCCAGGTAGGTGAAGCCGGCCGGAACCGGCGGGTCCGCCGACACCGGCTGCACGGCCGGCGCGGTGGGTGCCACGGTCATCGCAGTGGCGACCTTCTCCAGGATGGCCGCGTCGACGGTCGTGCCCTTGGGCAGCAGCCGGGAGAACCGGAACTTGCGCAGGGACGCCTCTGTGGACGGCCGTTCACACACCCCGTTCTTGCCGTCCGTGGTCAGGATTCCCTCGCCGACGACGTAGTAGTTCTCGCGCATGTGACGTTTCACGAGTGCGCACACCTTTCGCCCGAGTGAGTCGCCGCCCGTCCGGGGAGGGACGGGCGGCGAGGACACGTCCCCCTCGGCCGCATCCGTAGGATGCAGAGCTGCCGGCGGGTGCCCCTGATACCCAGGACGTCGCGGTGTCGGGTAGCTGTCAGCGGTGCCGCAGCGCGGTCAGGAACCAGCCGAGCACCGGGCCGAGACGCTCCGGGGCCGGCCAGCCGTTGACCACCGACAGCAGCTCCAGGTAGCGCTCCCGGCGCGGGTCCCGGGCCGCCTCCAGCTGAGCCTCGAGCCGCTCGCGCACCGGATGACGGGTCAGCACCGCGGTCACCACCCGCCCGGCCGACGGCGATGCCGGGTCGACGCCGGCCGCCAGCGCCGGTCCGGCCTCGTCGCGGACCAGCGCGACCGGGTCCCGGCGCGGCAGCCCCGGATCGCGGTCGGCGGCGTGCCGCTCGGCCAGCTGCCGCATGAGGTCCCGGAACGCCGGCTCCCGGGCCAGCCCGGCCAGCTCGATCCAGGCCTCCAGCTGTGCGGGCTCCGGGTCCTTGGGCAGCTCCGGGGTCAGCGAGCGGGCGATGCCGGCGAAGCCGTCCAGCCCACCGAAGACCTGTTCCAGGAAGCCGTCGATCAGGGCGCGGCGTTCGCGCTCGCCGAGCCCGGCCAGTTCGCGCATGTGCTGGACCTCCTGGGGGGTGGACCCGTACCGGGCGGCGGCCGACAGCACCGCGCGGCGCAGTCGCAGGGTGCGGATCTGGATGTCGAGAGCGTCGGTGTGGGCGGCCGCCACCTCGGCCAGGGTGGCCTCGCGGTCCACGACCCGGCGGATGGTGGCCAGGTCGAGCCCCAGCTCGCGCAGGGTGCGGACCAGTTCGAGGCGGGCCACCGCGGTGCCGTCGTAGCGGCGGTGACCGGCCACGCTGCGGCCGGCCGGCGGCACGATCCCGCGATCGGCGTAGAACCGGACGGTCTTGACCGTCAGGCCGGTCCGGCGGGCCAGCTCACCGATCGACAGGAATGTCATGGCCCCCACTCTGCGACCTCCCCCGGTGGGAGATGCAAGGGCTCAGCGGCGGGTCGCGGTCCGGACCAGGCCGGCCAGGGCCCGGGAACGGCTGTGCGGCGGCCAGGCGAGCACCGTCGTCACGGCCGGCGCGTCGGGCACCGGGACGACGACGAGGCCGGGGTTCAGCTGGGCCCGGCTCGACTCCGGCAGCACCGCCGAGGCCCGGCCCAGGGCGATCAGCTGGTAGAGCTGGGCGGTGTCGCGTACCTGGGGGCCCGGTCCGTCCGGGTAGGTGCCGTCGGGGCGGGGCCGGCGGGGCTCCGGCAGGCCGGGCAGCGCGGTGACCTCGGCCAGCCGCACCTCGGAGCGGGTGCTCAGCGGATGCCCGGCCGGCAGGACCACGACCTGGCCCTCGGTGCACAGCTCCTCGGTGTCCAGCCCCGCGGTGGAGTCGAACGGCAGGTGCAGCAGGGCCACGTCGGCCCGTCCGTCGCGCAGCATCCGTTCCTGCTCGCCGATGCCGCACAGCAGCACGTCGACCGGCACCGCACCGGGCTCGGCGGCGTACGCGTCGAGCAACTTGGCCAGCAGCTCGCTGGACGCCCCGGCCTTCGTGACCAGCACCAGGCCGGGGTCGCCGCTCCCGGACAGAGCAGCCCGGCGGGTACGGCGGTCCGCCGCATCAACCGCATCGAGGGCGGCCCGGCCCTCGGCCAGCAGCACCGATCCCGCCTCGGTCAACGTGACGCTGCGGCTGGTGCGTTCCAGCAGCGGCACCCCGAGCCGTCGTTCGAGCTGCGCGACCGCCCGGGACAACGGCGGCTGGGCGATTCCGAGCCGTTTCGCGGCCCGCCCGAAGTGCAGCTCCTCGGCGACGGCGACGAAGTACCGCAGCTCCCGCGTCTCCATCCCCGCACGGTACCCGGAATCGATACCCGCGCGGTATCGATGGCTCCTCGAACGGTGTTGGTGGCCGACCGGGGCGCGGACACGATTCCAGGCATGACGGAGACGACGATCGCGCTGGTGACCGGCGCGAACAAGGGAATCGGGTACGAGATCGCGGCCGGCCTGGGCGCGCTGGGCTGGAGCGTCGGTGTGGGCGCCCGCGACGACCAGCGCCGGGAAGCCGCGGTGGAGAAGCTGCGGGCGGCCGGCGTCGACGCTTTCGGCGTACCGCTGGATGTGACCGACGACGCGAGCGTGACGGCCGCTGCCGAGCTGATCGAGCAGCGCGCCGGGCGCCTCGACGTCCTGGTCAACAACGCCGGGATCACCGGGGGGCGGCCGCAGGAGCCGAGCAGTGTGGATCTCGAGATCATCCGGACGGTCGTGGAGACCAACGTGATCGGCGTCGTCCGGGTCACCAACGCCATGCTGCCGCTGCTGCGCCGCTCGACCGCGGCCCGGATCGTGAACATGTCCAGCAGTGTCGGCTCGCTCACCCGGCAGTCCGGTCCGGCCGACGACCTCACGACGGGTCCGGTGGCCGTCGCCTACTCACCGTCGAAGACGTTCCTCAACGGCATCACCGTCCAGTACGCCCGGGAGCTGCGCGGCACGAACATCCTGATCAACGCCGCCTGCCCCGGCTTCGTGGCCACCGACCTCAACGGGTTCCGCGGGCTGCGTACCCCCGAGCAGGGCGCGGCCACCGCGATCCGGCTGGCGACGCTGCCCGACGACGGCCCGACCGGCGGATTCTTCGAGGATGCCGGAGTGGTGCCCTGGTGACCGGCGTCAGTTAGCGACGACCCGGTTGCGGCCCTGGTGCTTGGCGGCGTAGAGGCGCTCGTCGGCCAGGGCCTGGGCGGCCGACAGGTCGCCGCCGGCCGGCACCACCGCGACGCCGAAGCTGATTGTCACGGACAGCCCGGGCTGCAGCAGCTCCCACGGGTAACCGGCCACCTGCGCCCGGAGCAGCTCGCAGCGGACCTGCGCGTCCGGCAGGCTCAGCCCGTCCAGCGCGATCAGGAACTCCTCGCCGCCGAACCGGGCGACCAGGTCGTTGTCGCGGACGTTGTCCCGCAGCACCGCGGCGATCTGCCGCAGCACCTCGTCACCGACGAAGTGCCCGAACCGGTCGTTGACCCCCTTGAACAGGTCGACGTCGGCGATCGCGACGCACAGCGGCCCGGCCGCGGCGGCGAGCTCCGGCAGCCGCAGCTCCGCGAAGCGCCGGTTGGGCAGGCCGGTCAGCGCGTCCTCGGACGCCTGCCGCTGCCAGCTCAGGTTGGCCGCCTCCAGCTCGGCGCTGCGGACCCGGTGCAGCTCCGCCTCGAGCCGGGCGTTGTCGGCCTCCAGCCGGGCGTTGTCGAGCTCGAAGTGGTGCACCGCCATCCGGGCCCGGGCCAGGGCGACGTGGTTGTGCGCCTCCCGTTCGAGAGCGTGGAACGAGCGGTAGTGGGCCAGCGCCGCGGCCGGATCGCCGACCTGCTCGTACGCGTCCGACAGCTCCCGGTGGATCTCCATGGCCATCGGCTTCTCCCCGGCCTCGACCGCCCGCTCCAACGCCTCCAGCAGCCCCTCGACCGCGGCCGCGCACTCGCCGCGCATCAGCCGTACGTGGGCCTGGTGCTGCAGAGCGGCCGACTCCAGCGACCGGTAGCCGTGGATGACGGCGATGGCCCGGGAGTCCTCGATCATCCGGGCCGCCCCGGCGAAGTCCCCGGCCAGGGCCAGCAGCATCCCGTAGTTGTCCAGGCAGATCGCCTCCCGGAACGGGTGCCGGGCGGCCCGGGCCAGCCCGAGCGCCTCGTCGACGTGACCGAGCGCGCCGCGCAGCGTCTGCTCGGCCCCGTCCGGGTCGCCGGCGCCCCGCAGCCGGTTGACCTCATGGACGGCGTTGTCGCCGACGTTGTTGAGGATGCAGAACCGGGCCTCGGCGTCCATCCCGTCGGCCATGGTGAGCGCGCGCATGAGGTACTCGGTGCTCAGGTGCCGGTTCCCCATGCTGCCGTGCACGACGCCGGTCCGGTTGTGCACCCAGTAGAGCAGCTCCCGGTCGCCGAGCCGCTGGGCGATGTCGCGGCCGCGGGCCAGCACGTCGAGCGCCTCGTCGTGCATGCCGAGGTCGTTGAGCGGCAGCGCCTGCAGGGTCAGCACCTCGCAGATGCCGGCTTCGTCGCCGGTGGCCTCCAGCACCGCGACCGCTTCGCGGCAGGCGGTGACCGCGTCCTCCTGCTCACCCAGGCGCAGCAGCTGGGTGGCCAGCGAGTGCAGCGCTCGGGCCTGACCGGCGGGATCGCCCGATGCCTCGGCCAGCCGCGCGGCCTGCCGGGCCACCTCGGAACCGCTGCGGTAGTCACCGGCGAGCCGGTACTCCTCGGCCGTGCCGAGCAGGACGGCGACCTGGACGACCGCGGGCCCGGCCGGGCGTTGCTCCACGAGACTCGTACCGGTCATGCCGCGCCTCCTCCCGGGTCCGTGGCCACGGAGACCTCATCGCCGCGCCGGGGCCCGGCTTGAGCGATTCGGTCCACCGATCTGCCGCGGCACGCCTCGGCACGTTTCCGGGATTACTGCCGATCACCACTTTCCTACTGTGAGTGGCACGCCCGGTACGGGCGCTCGAACAGCCAGGAGGCCCGAGCATGAAGCTCCACCCCACCGCCCTTGTAGTGGCCGCCACCGTCATGGCCGGGCTCACCGGCTGCGGTGCGATCGACGGCACGGCCGCCCCGACCACCAGCAGCGTCCCCGCCGGTATGGGCTCCCCGGACGAAGCCGCCCCCGTTTCCTCGGCCAAGAAGAAGACGCCGAAGCACGAGAACGCCCCGAAGCACGAGAACGCCCCGAAGCACGAGAGCGCCCCGAAGCACGAGAGCGCCCCGACGTACGCGCCCAAGCCGCACGGCCCGCGCATCGTCTCGTTCAAGGTGGTCCAGAAGCCCAAGTGCGCGGAGGGTACGGCGGTGTTCCGCGCCGAGGCCGTCCCGCTGATCATCAAGTGGAAGATCACCGGGGCCGACTCGGCCGCGCTGTCGGTGGACGACCCGACCGGTACGCCCGGCACGTACGGCCCCGTCGAGCTGCACGGCACGCAGGAGTTCACCTTCTCCTGCAGCGGCGCGGTCGGCTCGACGGAGACCCACACGTACGCGATCTACACCGTCGGCGGCGGCGCCCAGAAGCACAAGATGCTCAAGGTCTCGGCCAAGGTGCTGGACCAGGGCAAGCAGCCCTAACGGTTCGCGTACGGCTCGAAAGCCCCGCCCAGCGCCTGGCGCAGCACGGACTTCGGCCGGGCACCCACGATGGTGTGCACGACCACGCCGTCGCGGAAGAACAGCAACGTCGGCATGGACAGCACCCGGTAGGTCCGCATCGTGACGGGATTCTCGTCCGCGTTGAGCTGCGCGATGACCACGCCGGGGAAGTCGCCGGCCAGCTCGGCCAGGGTGCGGGCGACCGGCCCGCACGGCGGGCACCACTCGGCCCAGAAATCCACCAGCACCGGCCGCGGGTTGCCGAGCACCAGCTCGGCGAAGGTGTCGTCGGTGACCTCGGTCAGCGAATCCGCAAGCATTGCTTCTCCCGTTCCTCGAGGGCCTGGGCGAGTTGACCGCGCAACCGGTCCCGGACGCCGGCGAGCTGGTCCAGATAGGTCTCGACCTCGGCGAGCTTGCGGCGCAGCACCGCGACGGAATCGGGGCAGACGTGCCCGGCGGCGTTGCCGGCCCGCAGGCAGGCGACGAACGGCCGGATGTCGTCCAGGCCGAACCCGACCGCCAGCAACGCCCGGATCTCGTGCACCACCCGCAGTTCGGCCTCGTCGTACCGGCGGTACCCGTTCGCGTCGCGCTGCGGCTCGACCAGCCCGTGCTGCTCGTAGTAGCGCAGCGTGCGGGTACTCGTCCCGGCCCGTTCGGCCAGCTCCCCGATCAGCATCCGACTCACCTCGTTCGTTGGTCCGCACCGCACGCTAGGCCTTGCCACCGGCGTCAAGGCAAGTGTTTGCGCATCCGGACCAGCGGTACAGAGACGCCGCCCGAGGTCTCCGTCACGTGCTCGACAACGGTGAAGCCGGGACGGGTGTACATCGCCCGTACCCTGGCCGGCTCCCGGGCGGGATCCAGCAGGGCCGGATCCCGCCCGCCGGAGTGGTCGCCGCCGTAGAGGGTGGCCCGCCGGCTCCAGCCGCCGCAGCCGGCGAGCTCCCCGTCGGCCTCCACCACGAAGTACGTCCCGTCGTCGATGAGCTGGGTGTCGAGGCCCATGATCGCGTGGCTGGCGGCGATCTGCGCGGGGTCGAGAAAGCCCCGTTGCAGTTCCTCGATCGCGGCGTCGATCAGGGGCTGGAGCTGCGGCAGATCGGCGTGCGTGGCCACCCGGCCGGTCAAGGTCATGCGGCTCAGTCTGCCCGCGAGGTCACCAGGACGGCATCATCGCGGCCGGGTAGCGGGAGCCGGCCGCCCCGTGCGGCACGATCTCCTGGATCCGGGCCAGGTCGGCCGGGGTGAGCGTCACCTCGGTGGCGGCGACGTTCTCGGCCAGCCGGGCCGGGCTGCGGGTGCCCGGGATCGGCACCACGTCGTCACCCTGGGCCAGCAGCCAGGCCAGCGCGAGCTGGGTGACCCCCACGCCCTTGGCGGTGGCCAGCTCGGTGAGCGCCCGTACGGCGGCCAGGTTCGCCTCGTAGTTGCCCGGCTGCCAGCGGTCGTCCCAGCGCCGCATGTCGTCCTCGGCGTAGCTGTCCGCCGGTCGTACGTCCCCGGTCAGGAAGCCCCGCCCCAGCGGCGAGTACGGCACGAAGCCGATCCCCAGCTCGCGCAGCACCGGCAGCACGTCGGTCTCGACGGCCCGCTCGAACAGCGAATACTCGGTCTGCAGCACCGACACGGGCTGGACGGCGTGGGCCCGGCGGATGACCTCGGGGCCGGCCTCGCTGAGCCCGAACCATCGCACCTTGCCCTCACGGATCAGCTCGCCGACGGTGCCCGCGACGTCCTCGATCGGCACGGCCGGGTCGACCCGGTGCTGGTAGAGCACGTCGATGTGGTCGGTGCCGAGGTGGCGCAGGCTGTTCTCGGTCACCTCGCGGATGTGTGCCGGCCGGCTGTCCAGCGCGATGCCGTAGCGGGCCGGGTCGGTGAGGTCGAAACCGAACTTGGTGGCGATGACGATCTCGTCGCGGAAACCCTGGACGGCCCGGCCCAGGAGGCGCTCACCGTCGCCCTGGCCGTACAGCTCGGCGGTGTCGAAGTGGGTGACGCCGAGCTCGTGCGCGCGGCGGATGGTCGCGATGCTGCTCTCGTCGTCCCCGGCGCCGTACGCGATGGTCATGCCCATGGTGCCCAGGCCGATGGCCGAGCTCGTCAGGCCCTGCCCGCCCAGCCTGCGGATCTCCAGCTTTGTCATGCCTCGACGCTAGGTCGGCCGGGGCCGGCCGGCATGGGCCGGCAACCGCATACTCTTGCCTGATCCGCTCACGGGAAGGACAGCCGATGCTGGACGAGCTCGCCCGCGCTGTCACCGGCCACTGCCCGGAATTCTTCGTGGAGTCCGCGGTGCCCCGGCTGTCGCTGGTGGCGGCCGACGAGGCTCCCGCCGTGGTCGACATGATGTACACGCCGATGCTGTGCTTCGTGGCGAGCGGCGCCAAGCGCGCCACTGCCGGTGACCACAGTGCGCTGGTCGAGGCCGGGCACATGTTCATCAGCTCGCTGGAGTTGCCGGTCACCGCGACCTTCGAACGGCTGCCGTACCGCTCGGTGGTGCTGACGCTCGACGAGCAGGTGCTGGCCGATCTGCTGCTCGAGCTGGGGTCGGCGGCCGCGCTGCCGGAGCCGGATCCGGGCGGCGTGGTCAGCTCGCCGATGAGCCCGGAACTCATCGACGCGGTGACCCGGTGGGTGCGCCTGCTGGACGCCCCGCGCGACATCGGGCCGCTGGCCGGCCGGATCGAGGGCGAGATCCTGTACCGCCTGCTCGGCGGCCCGCTCGGCCCGGTGCTGCGGCAGTTCGCGCTGGCCGACTCGCACGTGACCCAGGTGCGCCGGGCCGCCGGCTGGATCCGCGACAACCACGCGCGCCCCCTGCGGATCGAGGACGTCGCCGCGATGGCCACCATGAGCACGGCGACCCTGCACCGGCATTTCCGGCGCGCGACCGGGATGAGCCCGCTGCAGTACCAGAAGGTCGTCCGCCTCCAGGAGGCCCGCCGCCTGCTGGTCGCCGGCGACACGACCGCGGCGATCGTCGGCGAACGGGTCGGCTACGCCAGCGCGACCCAGTTCAACCGCGAATACCGCCGGGCGTACGGCGTCCCGCCGGCCCAGGACGCCGTCCGCCTGCGTGAGCAACTCCGGCGGACCCCGGTGCGACGTCACGCTCCCGCGGTGACGGCCGTCCAGAACGCGTCGGCGTAGGGCTCCGGCACCGGGGACGTCATCTCGCGCTGGGTCAGCAGCACATTGACGCGGCCACCGGCCAGGTCGGTGTAGGCCGCGGTGCCGAGCCCGCCGGTCCAGCCGTAGCTGCCGGTGGCCGGCCCCGGCACCTCCCGGCCGGTGGCGACGGCCCCGCCGAATCCCCACCCCCACCCGTCCCAGAAGCCGGGCAGCCAGAGCGCCCCGGCCTTCTCGGCCGGGGTCAGCTGATCGGTGGTGAGCTGGGCGACCGACTCCTTCGACAGCACCGCGCCGCCGCCGTCGAGCAGCATCCGGCCGAAGGTCAGGCAGTCGTCGACGGTGGAGACCAGCCCGGTGGCGCCGGAGACCCGCAGCGGCGGCGACCAACGGCCGGCCGGCTCCTCGCGTTCCTCCAGCCGGCCCGGTCCCGCGGGGCGGTACGTCTGGGCGAGCCGGTCGGGCGCCGTCACGCCGTACGACGTGTCGGTCATGCCGAGCGGGGCGAACAGCCGGGTGCGCAGCAGCGTCTCGAGATCCTGGCCCGTCACCCGTTGCAGCAGGACCCCGAGGATCTCGCCGCCGCCGTGGTAACTCCAACCCTCGCCGGGCTGGTGCAGCATCGGCACAGTGCCGAGACGGGCCATCCACTCGTCCCGGGAGAACGGCTCCGGATCCGCGCCGGGCCCCAGCGCCAGCTCGTCGATCCGCTGCTGGACCGGGAACGAGCCGGGCGGGGCCATGACCACGCCGTACCCGTGGGTGTACGTCAGCACGTGCCGGACGGTGATCGGGCGGGCCTGCGGCACGACGTCGTCCAGCGGCGCGTCGAGCGAGCGCAGCACGGGCCGGCCGGCCAGCTCCGGCAGCCAGCGGTCGACCGGCTCGTCCAGCCGCAGCGTGCCGTCCTCGACCAGGGTCAGGGCGACGACCGCGGCCATCGGCTTGACCAGCGAGGCGATCCGGAACAGCGTGTCGCGGGTCATCGGCACGCCGGTGGCCAGGTCGCGTACGCCCAGGCAGACCACTTCGGCGTCGGTGTCCATACCACCGGCGCTGACGGCGACCGCACCGGCCAGCTCGCCGCTGTCCACGTGCGGCCGCAGCGCCGCCTTGATCACTTCTGGGCTCATGCCCTCTGTTTAGCCCTGAACCTCGATGCTGTCGACCCGGTCCGGGTAGAACGCGACGTGGTCCTTGATCTCCTTGACCGCGTCGTGCGGGTGCTCGTAGACCCAGATCGCGTCGGTCGACCGGTCACCGCCGGCGGGGATGGAGTAGTAGCTCGCGTCGCCCTTGTAGGGGCAGTGCGTGCTGGTCTCGGTGCGCTCCAGCAGCGACCGGTCGACGTCCTCGATCGGGATGTACTGCACGGCAGGATAGGTGGACTCCTGCAACGTGAGCGCCCGCGTGGTGTCGGCGACGACCTTGCCGGCCACGGTGACGACGATCCGCGCCGGGTTCGGCGTGACCGTGATGGGATGACTCGGTCCGGGCTGCAACACAGTCTTGGCCATGGCGATGCCTTTCCGTCTTCGTCGAAGCACTCGCCTGGGTTCAAGGCTGACCGGCGCGGAATATTCCTCGGACCGCCGGCCGGACCGGCGAGGAGACCAAGCTCTCCGACCGTCCGGACCGACCGTCGCGTCGATCGGCCGGATGTCCGATCAGGAATCCGCCGGCCACCCGCAGGTCTGCTACGACGAACGCATGACCAGGACCGACGATCGGCGAACCCGCTGGGCGGACCGCGAGAACGACCGACGCGGTCGTGCCTTCGCTGCGGAGCTGGACGCGTGGCGCCTGCACGACGCGGCCCTACGGGCGCTGCGGGCGACTGCCGCAAGATTCACCGGACGGCTGGACGACGGCACCCTGCCGATGGCCTTACGCCGTGATGAACGGATCTATCTAGTCCTCGAGGGCGTCCAGTCCGTCGAGGCGCCTGGATCTCACGGGCTGCCCCCGGTCGTGGTCGAGGACGTGCCCGTGACTCCGGCGGCAGGGCCGGTGCCGGCCGGCGTACGGGTCGGCGCCACCGGCACCGCAGTCGTCACGAGTCGCCGGCTGGTGTTCGTGGGGCCGCAACGCAACCGCGAGTGGTCGTACCAGAGCTTGACGGGGTTGATCCACGACCCGGCCCTGCCGCTGACGCTGCTCGAGGTCAGCAACCGCAAGACCGCCTCCGGCCTTCTGGTCCATGTCTCGATGGCGGCAACCTTCCGCTTCCAGCTGCAACTGGCACTCGCGGATGCGGTCGGGATGCGCGAGGCCCTCGTCCGGAAACTCGATGTGCTCATCGCCGAGTCGGCGCGGCACCGGCCGCCTCCTCCGGCGCTCGCGGAACCCGGCCAGGCGCCGGCCGGTGCGCTCTGGTCGCCGCTCGGCGTGGTGCTGGCCGCGGCAGCCGTGCTCTTCCTTCTTGTCTGCGGAATCGGCGCCCTGCTGCCCGACGCCGCGGTCAAGAACGCGCCGGGTGTCGCCGCCCCGGTCTCGGTTGAGGCGCCCGCCGCGACGAGACCACCGCCTGCGCTGGCGGTCGAGCCAGTTTCCCCGTCCGCGGTGGCCGCCGGCACCAGCCCCAAGCCAGCGCGGTCGACCTCGCCGGCGCCCACGAAGAGCACCGCGCCACCCAAGCCGAAGCCCAAACCAACGCCGAAACCGAAGCCGAAGCCGGTCAAACTGTGCGGTGCTCCGCAGAACTCTGCAGGCTTCACCTTCTGCGGCGGTTCGCTGATCCGGACGCCTGACTTCACTGCGTGTGAGTACTTCGACTGCATTCCCGCTTTCCCGGACGGGAAGGGCTACATGATGCAGTGCGACGACGGCATGCTCAGCATGTCCGGCGGTCGGCCCGGATCCTGCTCCCGCCACGGCGGCAATCGCCGTCCCGTCTATCGCCGCTGACTTCCTAGGGCGCCGGGTGGCTGACGTGGGCGGTGACGATGCGCCAGCCCTGCGGCAGCCGGACCCAGGTCTGCGACTGCCGGCCCAGCACGTCCGAGCCCGGATAGCCGAACAGGGTCGTGACCACTGCCACGTCGGCGCCGTACGCGGTCACGGTCGTGTCCTTCAGCCGGCGGCCCGGCGGCAGGGGTGGTTGGGCCCGCCGCCAGGCGAGTTGTTCTTCGAGGCCGGCCTGCTGGTCCGCGATCCCGAAGCGGACCGCGCCCGGGGCGAAGAAGGCCACCACACGGTCCGCGTCGTCGGCCGTCAGCGCTTCCTCGTAGGCCGTGAACGCCGCGGTGACCTCGGCGACGATGTCCGGGCGGTCGATCTGCATGGCGTCTCCTCATGGTGGGGCGGCCCGGCGCGGACGCCGGGCCGCCGGTCAGACCTTGCTGGGTACGGGTACGCCGCCCTCGGGTGCCTCGGTGAACTCGTTGCCACCCTCGTGCAGCCGTTCGAGGGCGAGTTCCTCCTCGTCCGGCACCCGGGGTGCGGGCCTGGTCAGCGCGAACAGCACGCACACCACGGTCAGCAGCAGGTAGCCGAGGCTGACCTGCCCGTCGGCGTTCCATTGGACCTTCTCCGCGTGGATCAGGCCGACGAAGGTGAGCACCGCGCCGGTGCCGGAGAAGATCGCCGCGTGCCAGAAGCGTTTGTCGATGATGAAGGCGACGATCGCGCCCAGCACCAGGCCGGCCAGGATCGCTCCGGAGCCCAGCGTCTTCAGGCCGTCGTAGACCACCCCGGCGCCGGCCAGGGTGCCGATCCCGACCTCCGTGGCGCTGGTGCCGGCCGCCGACAGGACGTTGTCCATCTGGCCGGTGGCCCAGCTCGCGATGTTCGGGATCAGCGCGGCGACCACGGCGGCGGCGTGCGCCCGCGGGGTCGCCTGGAACGCCTGGGCGCCGATCAGCAGGCCGATGTAGAGCAGGATCGGCACGATGGCCGCGGTCGGGAAGATCGTGCCGAGCAGGCCGAACATGCCGAAGAAGCAGAGCAGGGCGATGACCACGCCGGTCGCCATCGAGTAGCCGGTCCGGCCGCCCGCCGCCTTCCAGCCGGGGTGCCCGACGTACACGGCCGGCGGGAACGGTGAGCCGAGCACCGAGCCGATGACCGCGCCGCCGCCGTCGGCGAGCAGCACGCTGCGCAGGTTGTAGCGGTCCCCGGCGGTGGCGGCGCTCTCCACGTTGGTCATCGCCTCGGTGAAGTTGTAGACGCCCAGCGGGATCGCGGTGGCCAGCAGCGGCGCCATGTCGCGCAGGCCGTCCACCAGCAGGCCGAACTTCAGGTGTGGGAAGGCGAACGCGATGTCCTTGGCGGCGGCGGTCACGTCCGGCACCGACATCGCCCCGCCGATCCAGCCGATCGCGCTGCCGAGCAGCAGCGCGACCAGGCCGATGGGCAGGTTGCCGGGCAGTTTGACGTCGGTGAGCAGGCCGATCAGCAGCAGGCCGAAGACCGGCAGGGCGATCCAGGCGGCCTTCCACATCTGCCCGGCCGGGTTCATCGAGATGAAGGTGATGGAGATGCCGGCCAGGGTGCCGAGCAGCGCGGCCCGGGGTGCGTACTTGCGGATGTACGGGCCGACGAACGCACCGATCAGCACGATGATGCCGATGATGAACGCCCAGGCGATGCCGGCCGTCCACGCCTGGATCGGGTCCTTGGTCTTCAGGTAGATCGGCAGCATGATCACGAAGATGACGATGAACATGTGCGGCACGCTGGGGCCGTACGGCATCGCGGTGACGTCGCTGCGGTTCTCCTTCACGGCCAGCCGGCGGGCCAGGTACGTGTAGTACATGTTGCCCAGCACCAGGGCGATGCCGAGGGCCGGCAGGATGACGCCGAACACGTCGCCCGGGTCCATGCCGATCACGCCGATGCACAGGCCGGTCAGGGTGAGCACGTTGACCAGGACGTTGACGCCGAAGCCGAAGAACGCGTTGGTGTCACCGCGTACCCAGTAGGGGAGTTTCATGGCTGCTCCTCAAGACTGACGGATGTCGAATCCGCGACCCAGCCGAAGATGCCGCCCTGGGCGGCGATCATCTGCAGGCCGACGCGCTGGAACTCGGGGAAGTAGGAGCCGACGCAGTCGGCCAGCACGAGGCACTCGTAGCCGCGGTCGTTGGCCTCGCGGACCGTCGTGTGCACGCACACCTCGGTCGTCACGCCCGTGACCAGCAGGCTGCGGATGCCGCCCTTGTCGAGCAGGTCGTGCAGCTCGGTGGCGTAGAAGGCGCCCTTGCCGGGCTTGTCGACGACGGCCTCGCCCGGGGCGGGCTGCAGCTCGTCGATGATGTCGTGGCCGTATTCGCCGCGGATGAGGATGCGGCCCTTGGGCCCCGGCTGGCCGATCCTGCCGCGGGCGAGCTTGGCCGGTGGGCAGTCGGACAGGTCGGGCAGGTGGCCCTCGCGGGTGTGGATGACCGGCAGGCCGGCCGCCCGCCAGGTGCTCAGGAACGCGGCCAGCGGGGCGATCGTGCGGCGCAGCTGCGAGACGTCGTTGCCGAGGCTCTCGCCGAAGCCGCCCGGCTCCAGGAAGTCCCGTTGCATGTCGATGACCAGCAGCGCCGTGCTCTCCGGGGCGAAGGTGAACGGGCCGGGCAGTGCTTCGACGGTCGGCATGCGTCAGCCCTCCGTGGCGGCGATGACGTCGTCGGAGGTGGCGACGCAGCCGAAGACACCGCCCTGCATGGTGACCATGTGCAGCGCCGCCGCATGGTTGCCCGGGTCCGTGGCCCCGGTGCAGTCGGACAGGATCAGGCACTCGTAGCCGCGGTCGTTGGCCTCCCGCATGGTCGTGTGGACGCAGACATCGGTGGTGATCCCGGTCAGGATCAAGTGCGTGATGCCATGGGTACGCAGCACCAGGTCCAGATTGGTGGCATAGAAAGCACCCTTGCCGGGCTTGTCGACGATCACCTCACCGGCCACGGGGGCGACCTCGGGCACGATCTCCCAGCCCGGCTCACCCTTGATCAGGATCCGCCCGCAGGGCCCCTGCCCGCCGATCTCCGCGCCGATCTGCGCCGACCGCCACCGCTTGTTGGCCGGCAGGTCGGACAGGTCCGGGTCGTGACCCTCGCGGGTGTGCACGACGAGCATGCCCAGATCCCGTACGTGGGCCAGCAGGCGCGCGGTGGCGGGCAGCCCGGCCCGGGTCAGCGCGATGTCGTAGCCCATCGCCTCGACGTAGCCGCCGGGGCCGCAGAAGTCGGTCTGCCAGTCGATGCAGATCAGCGCCGTGCGCTCGACCGGCACCGAGCCGTCGTAGGGCCAGAGGTAGGGGGCGGCCTTGACCGGGCCGATGATCGCCGTCATGTGTCCTGCCTTTCCGATGCGGTGCGGTGGGCCCGCCAGCCGCCGCCGGCGGTGATGTCCTGGGCTGCGCCGACCGCGTAGGCCTCGCACAGGAAGCCGGTCGCCTCGGTGCCGTCGGCCAGCGCGATGCGGCCGAGCGACAAGGGGGCGGGGATACCGGCGAGCAGGCTGCCGACGGTCGCGGCCGGCAGCTGCCAGAGTTCGATGTCGATCGCGCCGCCGGTGTCGTCGCGGACCAGCCCGGGCACGCCGGACGGCAGGCGGTAGAGGCGGTAGCAGGGCGCGGTACGGGCGGCGCCGACCAGCGTCGCCCGCCGGTCGGTCAGCTCGTGGTTGCGGGGTTCCCCGCTCAGGTGCAGTCCGACAACGGCGATCGTCATCAGGTCGTCCGCCCGGGTGATCGTCTCGGCGAGCAGTGCCAGCGTCTCGTCGCTGAACGCCGGGCCGAACAGCGTCAGGCTCGCGGGCCGGCCGTCGGCGGTGAACCCGTTCGGGACCGTGACGGCGGCCAGGTCGAGCAGGTTCGCGAACTGGGTGTAGCGGCCCAGGTCGAGGTTCCGGCCGATGGGGTCGGCGGCGATCTCGGCGTGCGTGTACGTCGTGCCGACGGTCGGCAGCACCAGCACGTCGACGGTGTCCCAGAGCCGTTCCGTCCAGGCCTGCAGCTCGCGCAGCCGGTGCACGCCCCGCCACGCGTCGGCCGCGGTGAAGCGCCGTCCGCTCTCCAGCACCTGGCGGGTCACCGGCAGCACCGCGTCCGGGTGCGCGTCCAGGAAGTCGCCGAGGTCGGCCAGCCGCTCGGCCACCCACGGCCCGCGGTAGAGCAGGTCGCCGGCCTCCAGCAGCGGTGCTATGCCGATCTCGCGGACGTCGGTGAACCGGCCCAGCCCGGCCGCGAACGCCTTCTCCTGCCCGGCGTCGCCGAAGAAGTCCAGCGAGCTCGCCGTGGCGACGCGCAGGTCGGCCGGGTCGCGCAACGGCCGGCTTCCGGTACGCCCCCACGGGTCCCCGGCGGACAGCCCGCGCGCGACCCGCAGCACCGCGACCGCGCGGCTGACGTCGGGCGCGAAGATCGAGACGCAGTCCAGCGACCGGCAGGCCGGCACCACCCCGAGCGTGCTGAGCAGGCCCCGGGTCGGCTTGATGCCGACGATGCCGTTGAGCGCGGCGGGCACCCGGCCGGAGCCGGCGGTGTCGGTGCCGAGCGCGAAGTCGACCAGCCCGGCGGCGACGGCGACGGCCGACCCGGAGCTGGAGCCGCCGGAGATCAGGCCGCCGCCGAAGACGCTCTCCGGCGTGCCGTACGGCGACCGGGCGCCGGTCAGGCCGGTGGCGAACTGGTCCAAGTTGGTCTTTCCGACCAGCAGCGCCCCGGCGTCGAGCAGCCGTTGCACCACGGGCGCGGTTTCCCGGGGCCGGTAGGCGAATTCCGGGCAGGCCGCGGTGGTCTCCAGCCCGGCGACGTCGATGTTGTCCTTGACCGCGAAGGTCAGTCCGGACAGGGGCAGGCCGGCGGGAACGGTCGCGGCCCGGGCCCGCAGGTCGGCCTCGTCGACCGCGCTGATCCAGACCCCGTCGTCGCTGCGTTCCCGGATGCGCCGGAAGACATCGTTCATTCTGTCGATTGTCGACCGTTTCGTTTCGGCCAACTCCACCTCGTGTAACGGGCGGATTTCCTTGCGTGATCTAGGGCAGATACGTGCGGGCGCCGTGCCCGTTCAGTGCCGCGATGATGCTTTCGGGGTCACCCTGCCCGACCGCGGCGAGGAGGCGCTCGTGGCGGTGCACGCCGTCCGAGGGCTCCGCCACCTCCGCCTCGCGGCGCAGGTTGACCGCCATGTAGAGCTGGAGGCGGACCAGCACCGACTCGTACAGGGTGCAGAGCTGGCGGTTGCCGCCCAGCGCGACCACCTCGACGTGGAAACGGCGGTGCGCGTCGGCGATGGCCAGCCGGTCGCCCGCGTCCGTCGCCTTGCTCATGACCTCCAGCGCGGCGTGCAGCCCGGACAGGTCGGCGCCGGGCCGGATCGAGGCCACGGCGTGCCGCTCGAGCACGTCACGCACCTCGTAGAGCTCGCGGACGTCGTCGTCGGAGAGGGTGGCCACCCGGACGCCGCGGCGCGGGATGTGCTCCACGAGACCCTGCTGGGCCAGCAGCCGCAACGCCTCCCGCAGGGGCGCCCGGCTGATGCCCAGCCGGCGGGTGAGCTGCTCCTCGACGAGGCGCTCGCCGGGATCGGTGCGGCCGCTGAGGATCTCGCGGCTGAGCCGGTCGAGGGCGAGGTCGACGAGGCTGTGACTCTCCAGCTCACCGTTGCCCACAGCACGAGTGTGCCAGTACCGGCACGCCCGGTGACACCGGGCGTGCCGGCTGCGCCGTACGGCTCAGAAGTCGCCGGCGGTGTTGCACTTGGCCCGCTGGACCACGCAGTTCTTCACCCGGTGGCCGAGAGCGTCGTTGTCCCAGGCGAGGAACGCGTCGCCGTGCATCGAGGAGGCCATCTTCGAGGCCAGCTCGAAACCGTCGGCCGAGCCGCTGGTCGGGTACGCGATCAGGAACGAGATGGACGGGATGGCCACCGGGAAGTTCCCGCTGCACCGGCCGTCATAGGTGTACGCCACGTGCGCCTTGTGGGTCGGGCTGTCCAGGTGCACGCCGTCCCAGCAGTCCGGGAACACCAGCTGGAACATCAGCGTCGCCCCGGGCGCGCAGAGCGGCCAGTTGCCGTCCGCGCTGCGGCCGATCTCGCCGCCGGCACCCGCGCAGTAGAACTGGTTGACCGAGCCCGCCGGGGTGGGAGCCTGCAGCCGGGCGTCACCGGCGATCATCCGGAAGCCCTGCGGGAACGGCACCGTGGCGGCCGGGTCGATCAGCCGGGAGCCGTAGTAGACCACCACATCCTTGGGTTCGATCGCGCGGCCGCGCTCGTACAGGGTGGGGATCCAGTACGCCGAGAGGTCCTCGGCCGGCTTGCAGCTGGTGCCCGCGTTGCGCAGCAGGGTGGCGGTCGTGGTGTTCGCGTCGGTGCTGCGGTTGCCGATGAAGCTGTGCATGTGCGAGGCACCGGCCATCCCCGGGAAGACGATCGGGTCGTCCGGCTTCGAGTGGCTGTACAGGCAGGACGCGTTGAACTCGGGGACCCGTACGGAGTTGGCCGGCACCGGGCGTGGCGCCATGGCCTTGAACGCGGCCAGCTGAGCCGTCCAGGCCGCCTGGTCCATGGTCACCCAGCCGGCATCGCTCTGCGCGCCGTCGCCGAACGAGAACCAGTTGACGTTGACGAAGTCGCCGCCCGCGGTGTTGCGCATGACGGCGTACACGGTCTGCGGGCCGGTCGGATGGGTCGGCGCCGTGGTGGTCAGGGTCGTCCAGTTCTGCCAGCCGCCGGTCGCGGTGATCGCGAAGCGGGCGAGCAGCGCTCCGGTGGCCGAGCCGGTGTGCAGCTCGACGCTGCCCGAGCCGGTGGCCGAGGAGACCCGGGCCGCGATGCTCAGCGTGCCCGCCGGGCCGAGGTCCACCCCGTCGTAGCGCATCCAGTCACCGTCGGCCAGGTAGGACGCGTTCTGGCCGCCGCCGCTGTCGGCGGTGGCCTCGAGCTGCACGCCGGACTGGGCGGCAAAGGCCTCGGCCTGCACGATCGTGGTGGCCGCGGCGGCGGTGCCCACTGCTGTCACGGCGAGGGTTCCGGTGAGCAGGGCGGTCAGGGTGGCGCCCAGCAGGGCGCGACGCTTCCTTGATCGATCCATGGGCCATCCTTCGGGTCGGCGCCGCCGCTGCCCGAGGGGGATCGGCAGATCGACGGCGGTCGTTCGGGTGTCCGAAGTATCCCGTCGGGAAGCGCTTCCCGATAGTTTCCGCAGCCAGTGTGGGCACAATGTGCGGAAAGTTGACCTAGCGCCGGGAAGCGTTTACTTGACCCGGACCGAGAGGCCGTTCACTTGACCCGGACCCGGACCCGGACCGAGGCTCAGGGCAGCAGATCGTCCAGGACCGGCGGCTTGGTGAAGATGCCGTCCGCCCGGCCCAGCGTGGCCAGCCGCTCCAGCGAGGACCGGTTGATGTCGTTGGGCCAGCTCGGCAGGATCATCGCGGTCCGGACCACATCGTTGATCTTCGTGTACGTGCCGACCGTCGCCCGGATCTCCTCAGGGTGACCCGCGGCGTACTGCAGCGACTCGTTGACCGCCGCGGCGAAGTTCTTCACCAGCTCCGGGTCCTTGTCGATGACCGCGGTGCCGGTGAAGTACATGGCCACGGTCAGGTCCGGGGCAGTGTCGACGTAGTTCGACGCGACGACCTGACCGCCCTGGGTCAGCACCTCGGAAAGCTGCGGCTCGACCACCCAGGCCGCGTCGACCTGCTGGTTCTGCAACGCGGCGGGCATCTCCGAGAACGGCATCGCCTGGAACTGGATGGTGGCCGGATCGCCCTTGTCCTGGCGTACCGACTGCCGGACGGTGGTGTCGCCCAGGTTCTTCAGAGTGTTGACCGCGACCCGCTTGCCGGCGAGGTCCTTCGCCGAGCGGATCGGGCTGCCGCCGGCCACGACGACCGCCGAGAAGTCCCGCCCCGGACGCCCGGTCGAGGCGACCCCGTTGGCCACCGCCTTGAGCGGGGCGCCGTCGGTCTTCGCCGCCATCAGCGAGGTCACGTTGCTGAAGCCGAACTGGTACTTGCCCGCCAGCACACCCTTGACGATCGGGGCGCCACCCTGCTCCGGCACCAGCGTCAGATCGATGCCCCGGCCGCTGAAGAAGCCCTTCTGCTTACCCAGGTAGATCGGCGCGACGTCGACGATGGGGATGACACCGACACTGACCTTGGTGCCGACACCGGCCTTGTCCGACTTCTCGTCGTCCGAGCTGCAGGCCGCCGCGGCGAACAGGGTCGCTGTGAGAGCGACAGCGGCGAGGATCCGGCGCATGGTGAGTCTCCTGGAGGTATGCGGGCGCGGGTGGGCCCGGGAGACCGTACCTCGCAGGTCGGGCCCGCGGGGCGGCCGGAACGGTCAAAGGTCGGCACCGACCCGGCCGATGGCCGGCTCCGGCGAACCGCCGGTCAGCAGAACCGGGGCAGATGATGGGCCAGTTGGGCGCGCCACGACGGCCAGTCATGCGGTACGTCGGGACCCCAGAGGTCGAGCTCGTGCCGCAGACCCCGGGCGCCGAGCAACTGCGCCATCCGCTGAGTGGAACCGAGGGCGCCGGTGGTGTCCTCCCACTGGCCCTGCCCACACACCAGCAGCGCTGACACCCGCGACCGCAGCCAGTCGAGGTGCTCGCCGTGCAGATTGGCGACGTAGTCGACCGGACTGTTGAAATAGACGGCGTCGCCGCGATCGCCCCAGCTGCGCCAGGCGGCCGGCTCGTAATTGCCGGAGAAACAGAGGGCGAGCGGGAAAAGATCGGCCCGCTTCAGGGCGAAATTCAAGGCATGGAACGCGCCCATCGAACACCCGGCCGTGGCGATCTCGACGGCATCCCCGGAATCGGCCCGCACATGCGGGACCACGGCATCAACCACCCACGACTCGTACGAGGCGTGCCGGCGCGCCCGCTCCTCGAGGGGCAGGTAGTCGGCCGACCAGGTGGCGGCGTCGAAGGAATCAACGCAGTAGAGCTTGACCCGGCCGGCCTCGACGAGATCACCGACCGCGGCGACCATCCCGTTGTCCGCGAACTCGTACGCCTGACCCAGCTCGGTGGGAAAAACCAGCACGGGCCGCCCGAAATGCCCATAGACGGCGACAGTGCCGGAGGCGCTGCTCGTCGGGGAGTCGAGTTTCACGGAGTAGTGGCGCACCCCGCCGATGTTCCCTGTTGGGCGCGTGGTCACACCCGCGGGTACCCCGCCCGTGTCGGCTGTCACGTAGGCATCCGGCCGGGGTGTCGGTAGGGTGGTCTTAAAGCGCTTTAAGAAGCTTCCCTCCAGTCAGATGAGGAACGTGCCATGCAGCTTGCTGCCAAGATCCGCGCTGAATTGTCCCGGCGACGGGCGGAGCGGTCGGCCCGTCGGCGGCTCAGTGCTGAGCTTGCCGCTTTCACCAGTGCGGCTGATCGGGTTGAGTTGGAGCAGGTGCTTGACCGGCACAGCAGTGAGGAGGCGCGCGAGGTGCGGGGGATCCTGCTCCGGCAAGATGCCGTGCGCCTCTGACCGCCTGTCGGTGCCGCCCGCCTTCGGTCCGAAGCATCCTGCTGCCGGGGTGGGATCGCATCGCTAGGCTGTCGCCGTGACCGGCCCTGACGACGGCGATCCAGGCGTTGGCGCGTCCGCGGCTGATCTGCTGGTCGGCACTCCCGAGCGCGAATCCGCGCAGGCGGCGCTCGAGGAGCACCTGATCGCCAAGCGGCTCGATCCAGCCGACTACGAGCAGCGGGTGGAGGCGTCGAAGCCCCACCGCCGATCTTCCTCGCCGGCTGCCTGATGCTTGCTCTGGGTCTGCCCGTCGCGGTGGTGCTGGGCTTCGCATATGGGATCTGGTGGGTACTCGTCGTCCCCGTTGTGGTGACTGTGGCTATGGCCTACATCGAGCACCTACGCACTGCGGGCTGAAGTCGTGCCATGCGGCCGGCCTTCTCGGCCCGCCTTCCCGGCCTGCCATCGCGGCCCGCCTCCCGTGCCGGCACTCCGGGCCGCGGGCGGTGAGCTGATCAGGCCCTGCCGAGCCGCCCCATCCGCTGACGCCGCACCAAGTTCGATCGTGACCGGCCCAGCCACCCCCTCCACCGCCCGCCGCGGCGCCCGGCTCCGGATGATGATCAGCAGAGAGAGCCCGGCCAGCCCGAGATTTCCGACCACCGCCACCGCGAACACCGCCCACGCCGCGGTGGTGAACTCGATGTCCCCGATGCCCGCGGCGAACACGATCGGCGTCAGGTACAGGATCGCGTCCAGGATGAACAGTCCGCACAGCAGCCGTACCGGCCACCGGAAGCGAGCCGGGTCGCTCTGCAACGCCAGCCCTCCGAGGATCGCGGCCACCACCGCCGCGACCGTCACCACCGCCTGCGCGAAGAGCGCCTCGCGGCGGGCCATGTATTCGCCCGCCACCGTGTCCACGATGCCCAGTACCGGCCCGAGAGTGAAAGCGCTGAGCACCCAGGTCGCCCCGCGCAGCAGCACCCCGAACACCGCCCCGGTGTAGAGCATGGCTGCTGTGCCGGGCTCGGTGCCGTCGTGCTGCCCCGCGTTCATGCCGGGCAAGCTAGCATCCGCCTCCCAGCCTGAGCTCAGATGCGCCGGCGCGGGTCGGTCGTGTGCAGTGTGTCCGTCGTCGGTGCTCCCGCCGGCTCGTAGGTGTGGATCGCCAGGCCGCTCGGTGTTGTCTCGTGGTGGGTCAGGCGCAGGCCGGCCGGCGTACCGCCCTCGGGGAACAGGCGGCGGCCCGTGCCGACCACGACCGGGGCGATGATCAGCCGGAACTCGTCGATCAGGCCGGCCGCCAGCAGGGACTGCGCGAGCCGCGAGCTGCCGTGGATCTGGAGCTCGCGGCCCGGCTGCTGCTTCAGCTCGGCGACCTGGGCCGCGACGTCACCCGACAGCACGGTGGTCGGTGCCCAGTCGCCGGTACGCAGCGTCCGCGAGGCGACGTACTTCGGTCTGCTGTTGAGCTGGCGGGCGACCTCGTCGTCCGGGTCGGTGGCTTTGGGCCAGTCCCGGGCGAAGGCCTCGTACGTCCGCCGGCCCAGCAGGAAGCCGTCCGCCTCGCGGATCCACCCGGTGACCATGCGCAGGAACGTCTCGTCCAGGTGCGGCACGAACCAGCCGCCGCTGGTGAAGCCGTCGGTGGTGTCCTCGTCCGGCCCGCCCGGACCCTGGCTCACGCCGTCCAGGGACAGGAACTGCATCAGGATCAGTCTCATGGGGTAACGTACTACCACATGGTTGTAGATGAGGTCGAGCCGCAGGCGCTGGACGCCGTGTTCCATGCGCTCGCCGACAGCACCCGGCGGGACATCGTGGTGCGCACGTTGCGTGACGAGTATTCGGTCTCGGCGCTGTCCCGGCTCTATCCCATGACGTTCGCCGCCGTGCAGAAGCATGTCGCCGTGCTGGAACGGGCCGCCCTGGTCACCAAGCGCCGCAGCGGCCGCGAGCAGCTCGTCACCGGCAACGTCGACACCGTGCGCCGCGCCGCCCGGCTGCTCGACCAGCTCGAGCTGGTCTGGCGGGACCGGATGGACCGTTTCGGCGACGTCCTCGCCGAGGACCCGAACCCCGGAGATCCCGTATGACCGTCACCAGCGTCCACAAGGATCCGCGGACCCGCACGATGACCCTCACCGCCGAGTTCACGGCCAGCGCCGCGAGGGTCTGGCAGCTCTGGGCGGACCCGCGCCGGCTGGAACGGTGGTGGGGCCCGCCGACGCACCCCGCCACCGTGGTCGAGCACGATCTGCGGCCGGGCGGCAAGGTCAGCTACTTCGTCACGGGCCCCGACGGCGAACGGCGGACGGGTTGGTGGCGGGTGCTGACCGTGACCGCGCCGGACGGCCTGGAGTTCGAGATGGGTGACCCGGACATCCCGCCGCTGCTCGTCCGGGTCCGCATCGAGGAGCAGCCCGCCGGCCGCACCCGGATGGTGATCGTCACGACGTTCCCGTCCGCCGACGCGATGGACCAGCTCATCGGCATGGGCTTCGAGCAGGGCCTGTCCGCCGCGGTCGGCCAGATCGACGCCGTCCTGACCTGAGCCGGAGGACGGTCAGGAGTCCGGGTGGCCGCGGCGGGCGCGCAGCCACGGTCCCAGGCCCTGGTCGTCCTCGGTCGCGATGAAGGCGCTGCGGGCGTTGAGCAGCGCCTCGTCCGTGTGGCTCAGGCACCCCCAGACCGTCTCGCCCCACGCATCGGCCAGCTTGACCTCGGCGGGCTGCTCGCACGAGCTGCCGTCGGCCAGGCCGATCTGGCAGGCCGCCGGCGCACCGCCGCGCCGGCCGATCGCCTCGGCGGCCTGCCGGATCAGGGTGCTGCGGGCGGCTTCGTCGGTGTTCCGGGCCCGGTCCGCCGGCGTCCCGGTGCGCTGGGCGAAGACCACCACGTTGCCGTCCGGGTCCTTGGTGCGGGCTTCGCCGCCGGGTGCGTGGCTGGGGTGGCCGATCAGCTCGACCGGGTGCCCGGCGGCCTCGAATCTCGCCTGTACGGTGGCCAGGTCGTCCACGTAGAGATAGATGAGCAGCGGCAGCTCGGCCTGGATCACCGACGGCTGCACGCAGGCCAGCAGCAGCGTGTGGCTGCCGCTCTGCAGGTACGACCAGAGCCCGCCGTTCTCCTCGCCGCTCTGGGTCTCGGTGTAGCCGAACATCGCATAGAAAGCCTGAGCCTGCTCGACGTTGCGCACGTAGCAGACCGGTACCGCCGCTGACACCACACCGTTCATACCGGGCAAGATACCGAGCCCACCACGTCGCGGTCGGACCGACGGGTCGGAAATCGGCCGAGGACCTCGACGCGGTCGTCAAGCGCGGGCAGAGCAGACGGATCCGCTGCACCGCCCGGCTCGATCCCGCCGCCCGCGGTGGCGATCGGGTCGCGGCCGTTGGGTATAACCAGGGCCATGGACGTTGAGGAACTCGCGCGGCTGGTGGGTGAGGTGCCCGGCACCCGGGTCTCGGTCGAGGCCGATGTGCTGGTCGTGCGGGTGCCCGCGATCGGGGACGGGGCCCGCGTGGCGGCGGCGGATGTGCTGAGCCACGACGTGACCACCGGGCCCACCGGCCAGCCCGTCGTCGTCCTCGGGGTACGCCGCGGGCACGAGGAGCTGCCGCTGATCGTCACCGTGGACGACCTCGTGTTCATGCCGGCGTACGCGGCCGACATGGTCGAGGATCCGCTGATGGCGGTCCCGGCGACGCCCGACCTGGTGGCGTACTCGGAGATGCACCGGGACGTGCGCGCGCTGGGCCGTGCGATCGACGATCCCGACCTGGAGCTGGAGCCGGAGGTCCTGGGGGCCACCCTGCTGGTGCACCGCTGCTTCCTGGCCGGAGCGGTCCGGGTGGGGCTGTGGCCGGTGCGGGTCGCTGCCTGGTGGGAGTACATGTGGGCCCGGGTCGGCCGGGACCTGCCGATCGGGCGGTTCCGCCCGGACCCGCAGTGGGACAGCCTGATGGCGGCCGTGACCGAGGCCCGCCGGCACGCCGCCACGGCCAAGGCGACGGAGGCCCGCGCAGTCCCGTGAGCGGCCCGGGAGGCGGCCTCAGGGCAGAGGGCTCTGGGTCGCCGGCTCGATGAGCTCCCAGCGGGGGTACTTGGGGTCGCGGTTGTCGCCCGACGACTGCCCGCGCAGCCGGCGCTGGATCCAGGGCAGCACGTGCTCGCGGTAGTACCGGGCGTTCTCCACCATCCGGCGCCGCGTCCCGGCCGCGCTGTCCGCCGGCTCGGGTGGTTCCGCGTACCCGAGCGCGTGCAGGACCAGGCCGGCGACCCGGCGGTGACCGGCGCTGTTGAGGTGCAGCCGGTCGGCCGACCAGTACCGGTGGTCGCGGATCTCCTCGTCGCCGAAGGCGTCGACGAAGGTGATGTCGTGCCGGGCGCAGAGCTCCCGGGTGGCCGCGGTCAGATATTCGCCACGGCGGCGGATGGTCCGGCCGAAGGGCAGCTGCGCGGTCGGGTCCGCGCCGCTGAGCACCACCGGGCATACCCCGGCGTCGATGCACCGCCGGACCGCCTGCTCGATCATCGCCACCAGGCCGGCCAGGTCGACACCCGCGCGCATCATGTCGTTGCCGCCGCCGTTGAAGGTCAGCAGGTCGGCGGGCGGCCGCAGGGCCAGGGCGGCGTCGAGCTGGGTGGTGACGATAGGCTGCAGCAGCCGGCCGCGGATGGCCAGGTTGGCGTACTCCAGGGTCTCGCCCCGGGCGGCCAGCCCCGCGCTCAGCCCGGCGGCGACAAGATCCGTCCAGCCCCGGACCGTGCCGTCCGGCAGTTCGTCGCCCATGCCCTCGCTGAAGCTGTCCCCGATCGCGACGTACCGCATGGCACCGCCCTTCCTGTCGACTCCGGAGAAGGCTAATGGCATGAAGGCGCGCGGACGGGGAACGGCTGTCAGGGTGATGGCTGAACAGGGCGACGCAGAGAGGGCCGTGCGGGTCGGCGGCTCCTACGACTTCACCGCGCCGGCGGAGGTGGTCTTCGGGGTGCTCACCGATCCTGACCGGGTCTCCCGCTGGCTGCCGCGCGGTATGAACACCGAATCGGCGAGCCGGGACGAGGTGCGGGTCCGGGTCGGCGAGCAGGTCCACCCGTACGGTGTGAAGATCGTCACCGACCACCTCGAGCTGCAGTGGCACTCGCTGGACAGCTCCGGCCTGCACGGCACCGCCCAGGTCGACGACGCACCGGCGGGCGGCAGTGTGGTGCGGGCCGAAGTGGTCGTCCCCGCCGGGCTCGCCGACGACCAGCAGGTCCGCGATCTGCTCGCCGAGACGATGGTCCACCTCCAGCGCGACGTCAGCGACAACTTCAACGCCGGCTGACCGGGCTCTGTCCCAGGTGCGGGTCGGCGGGGCCGGGCACTACGACTTTCGTCGCAGAGACCGGCCGGGCGAACCCCGCTCAGTGGCGATGTGGCGGGGCCACCCGGCCGGGATAGTCGTCTCATCGCGGCGCGCGGCGCCGCCGAGGCGAGGAGCGGGCGATGGCGAACAACACTTACGCGCGGCGGGAGACCGGCGCGCGGGTGGCGATCATGATTCTCAGCGACCCGGCGGTGCTCCGGATCGCCGTGCTGGCGGCCGGCGTCTCGGCCTTGCTGCTGGCCCTCGCCGCCGCCCTCTGAGCAGGCTCACCGGGTCCGGAAGACCCCCGACGTCGTGGTGCGGACGTTCGGGAAGACCGAGCGGGTGTTGGCCAGGCCGCAGCGCTTGTGCAGCACCTCGCCGATGACCGCGCGGTAGTCGGTGGTGACGGCGAGGTCGCCGTCGACCAGGTAGCGGTCCGCGAGGCCGGGCCACCGCCCGTGCACCTTGCCGCCCACGACGCCGCCGCCGAGCAGCATCATCGCGTTGCCGTAGCCGTGGTCGACCCCGTTGGAGCCGTTCTGGCGGACCCGCCGCCCGAACTCGCTGACCGTCACCACGGTGACCCGCTTCATGCCGGTGGTCCCGAGGTCGGTGGCGAAGGCCGCCAGGGCCGCCGCGAGCTGGGCCAGCTTGTCGTGCATCCGCTTGCCGGGTACGGCCGCACCGAGGTTCTCGTGCAGGTCCCAGTCACCGGAGTCCACGCAGGCCGCCATCAGACCCGCCTTGCCCTTGATCAGCCGGGCCACGTCCTTCAACGCCCGGCCCAGCGTGTCGTCGGGGTAGACCGCGCCGTTGGCCGGCTGGTACGCCTGGGCCGCCAGCGCCTTGGTGGTCGCCAGCGAACTCATCACCTGTCCGGCCGGCAGACCCAGCAGGGCCGGGGCCCCGGCGTAGAGGCTCTTCAGGGTGGCCGCCATCGGCTGGCCCGCCTGGTCGCCGTACATCGAGAAGTCGTTGATGGACTTCATGCCCAGCGCGGGGACCGGCCCGGCCAGCGTCCGGGACGGCATCATGCTGCCCACCGAGACGCCGTGGAACGGGCTGGTCGCGCCCAGTCCGCCCAGCATCCGGTCCAGCCAGCCGGTGCGCACCGAGGTGCCCGGCGCGGCCCGCTCCAGCTCCTCCATCGCGGAGAAGTGCGAGCGGTTCGGTTCGGGCTGGCCGACGGCGTGGACCGCACCGAAGGTGCCGGCCTTCCAGAACGGCAGCAGCGGCTTGAGCGCCGGGTGCAGGCCGAACCGGGTGTCGCCGCCGATCAGCTTGGCCTTCGGCACGGCGATGTCCGGCCGGGCCGCGTAGTAGGCCGGGTCGCCGGCCGGCACGATCGCCGACAGGCCGTCGAAGCCGCCCCGCAGCGACAGCAGCACCAGGGTGTCCCCGGTGTACCTGCCGGCCGCGAAGGCCAGCTGGGTGGAGATCTGGTCGCCGGCCAGTCCGGCGAACGCCCCGGCGGCTCCGGCCGCCAGCGCTTTGCCGAGCACGCCGCGGCGGGTCATGGTGGTGCGCTGGTCGTCCGCGCAGCCACAGATCGGTCCGGTCATCGTCGTCACCTCACCGCGAAGTAGGGAGAGTTCAGCATCAGGGCCACCAGCTGCGGGAAGCGCCAGCCGGCAGCGGAATCGGCCGGCTTGAGAGGCGAGGCCGGGATCTTGGCGAAGTAGCCCGCCAGGGCCGTCGTGTCGGCGGCCGGCAGCGTACGGCCGAACAGCCGCCGGGCCAGCGCGTCGATCAGCTCGCCGTAGGTCGCGGGCAGCGCACCGACGAGGTCCGTGGTCAGGTCGGCCGGCCGCTGGAACTCCTTGGGCCGGTAGCCCGCGACGATGTGCAGGTGCGCGTTCCACCGGGCCAGCATGCCGCCGGGGGAGGTCCACGCCGCGGCCACGTCGGGGTAGCCGTTCGGGGGTGCCCAGGACATCGGGGCCTGGCCCAGTGAGCCGATCAGCCAGTAGAGCGACTCGATGCCCGCGGTGCCGGTGGCGTCCGGGCCGTAGCCGACCGCGCGCACCGTCGCGACGATGTCCTCGTACGGGGTCCGCACCTTCGCCCCCACCGACGCCTTGAACTCCGCGGAGGTGAACAGGGCCCGCAGCACCGGGACGATCGCGGACTTGTGGTCGAGGTAGACCTGCACGAGCCTGTCCACCAGCTTGGCCGGCGGGTTGTCGGCGACGAAGCGTACGCAGAGCTTGGTGGCGATCTGCTCGGCGGTGGCCGGGTGCAGGGCCAGGTAGTCGAGCAGGGCCAGGGCGGCCGCCTCGCCGCCGGCCGCGGTGGTGTTGGCGTGCCGGAAGTCGATCACCCGGACCGGGCCGGTGGCGTGCGCGTTGGCGCTGTACTTGTAGGTGCCGGTGTCCCAGTCGACCGTCAGTCCGGTCAGCAGCCGGGCCGCGTTCTTGACGTCGGACTCGGTGTAGCCCAGCCCGACCGTGTGCAGTTCCAGCAGCTCGCGGCCGTAGTTCTCGTTCGGCGCGGCCTTGGTGGAGAAGCGGTTGTCGAGGTAGGTGAGCATTGCCGGGTGCCGCGCGGACGCCTTGAGCATGTCGGCGAAGCGGCCCAGCGCATGCGGCCGGATCACGGCCCGGTCGTAGTCGTGCCGGTTGTCCCAGACGTCGGCGGACGGGTTGGTGACGTTGAGGTGGTTGGACCAGAAGTCGACCATCATCTCGAAGAGCTGCCGCTCGCTCCAGATGGCCCGGCTGGTGGCCGCGAAACCGAGCTGCAGCATCGTGTCCCAGCCGTACCGCATGGCACCTGTGCCGACCCGGGTCCGCAGTTCGCCGATAGAGAGCTGGATGAAGGGGAAACGGGTCAGCAGCGCGTCGCAAGCCGGGTCGGCGATGCCCGCCGGGTCGAGCTGGCGGTCGAGCCAGGCCGCCGCGCCGAGCCGGCGGATCTCGGCGACGGAGGCCGCGGTGGGTCCGTAGGTGGCCCGGCGCAGCAGGTGTAGCTCGGCGTCCGCCGCGACGTAGGAGGTGGTGGTGCGGGTGGCCGCGGCGGCCTCAGCCGCTGCCGGTACGGCTGCGGTGAGGCCGACGGCGGCGGCACCGGCCGCGGCGCCGGTCACGACGCGGCGGCGGCTGATCGAGGTCTTTGCCCGGGATGCCGTCACGCAGGTTGGTTCGGTCAGACCTCTCGGTCCCTTCGCCAACCCGCTCGATGGCTACCGAGCTGCAACGGACCTGGTCGCCGGGCGGGGGATCGCCCACCGGCCGGCCGGGCTGTCGTGGTCGAGCGCGGGCCAGTTCCGGGCTGTCCGGCTCGCCGGGGCCGCGTGCGCGGCGCGTCCGCCCAGCCCGCGGTACTGCCAGCCGGCCGCGGCCCAGGCCGCCGCGTCGAGGCAGTTCCGGCCGTCGATCACCAGCCGGTTGGCGGCGAGCCGGCCCAGCCTTACCGGGTCGGCCGTGCGGAACTGCGGCCACTCGGTGAGGACGCAGACCAGCTCCGCGTCCCGGACGGCGTCGTCCAGGCTGTCCTCGAAGATCAGCTCCGGCTGGACGAGGGCGGCGTTGGCCAGGCCCGCCGGGTCGTGGACGTGGACCTCCGCGCCCGCCCGGGCCAGGGCGGCCGCGATCGCGAGCGCGGGCGAATCCCGGACGTCGTCGGAGTGGGGTTTGAACGTCGCCCCGAGCACCGCGACGCGGGCTCCCCCGAAGTGCGGTCCGGCCGGGCCCGGCGGGCAGCCGAGCAGGTCCGCCGCCAGCCGCAGCACCTTGCCGCGGCGGCGCTGGTTGATCAGGTCGACCTCGTGCAGGAAGCGCAGGGCCTCGCCGGCGCCGAGCTCACTTGCGCGGGCCTGGAACGCGCGGATGTCCTTGGGCAGGCAGCCGCCGCCGAAGCCGACGCCGGCCTGCAGGAAGCGGTTGCCGATGCGCGGGTCGTAGCC
>NZ_JBSGFR010000025.1:0-12304 GCF_053603475.1 Actinoplanes sp. NPDC004185
TCACGCGCTCGGCAAGTGGATCGACGATCCAATAGGAGGGGATGCCGACCTCGGCATATTTCTTCAGCTTGGCCTCGCGATCACGGCTCTGCGACGACCTTGAGACGACCTCGACGACGAGCGGCACGTCGGCCGGCAGCACCGGGGAGTAGCCGGCGCCTTCCTCACGGATGAGCATGACATCCGGGCGCAGCTCGTTGTTTCCGTCGAGCAGGATCGCCTGCTCGATATTGATGATGAACTCGTCGGGACAGTGCTCCTCGATCGCGCTGCCGACTCTCATGCTGAGGAGCTGGTGGAGGGGGAGGGCCAAGGGGGTCAAGACGAGCCTTCCGTCGATCAACTCATAGCGAAGATCCGGAGGAAGGTTCGCGATGTCGTCGACGGTCAGGTCGTCACGGCGCAGCAGATCGAGCTCGGCCGGGAACAGCCAGGCCAAGGGCTCGGAAATGGTCATCGGCTCCTCCTTGAAGGGATCGACGTCAACCATACTAGCTCCATGCCTAGTTGTCGTATGCCGATATCAGCGCTTGTCGTCGCCGGGCTTCTTGGGGTTTTGAAGCTTGTTGAAGTCGATCTTCGGGAGCTTGAAGCCCGGCGGCAGCCCTTGCCCCGGTCCGCCGCCCAGAGCGTTCGGGTCCAGGCCCGGGGGCAGCTGCGGCATTCCGCCCGGGAAGCCGCCCGGCATCCCGCCGCCCACGCGGGGCCGGTTGCCGCCCTTGGTGCCCTTGCGCTTGTTCTTCGGGCTCTTGGTGGCCTTGCGGCGTCCGGCGCCCGGCAGGCCCATCATCCCGCCCATCTGCTTCATCATCTTCTGCGCGTCGGTGAAGCGGTTGAGCAGCTGGTTGACGTCCATCACCGTCACGCCGGAGCCGTTGGCGATGCGGACGCGGCGGGAGCCGTTGATGATCTTCGGGTTGGTGCGCTCGCCCGGGGTCATCGAGCGGATGATCGCCGTGACCCGGTCGAAGTGGCTGTCGTCGAGCTCGGCGATCTGGTCCTTCATCTGGCCCATGCCGGGCATCATGGCCAGCACGTTGGCGATCGGGCCCATCCGGCGCACCGCGATCAGCTGGTCGAGGAAGTCCTCCAGGGTGAACTGCTCGCCACCGAGCAGCTTGGAGGTCATCTTCTCCTTCTGATCCTCGTCGAAGGCCTGCTCGGCCTGCTCGATGAGGGTCAGCACGTCGCCCATGCCGAGGATGCGGCTGGCCATCCGGTCGGGGTGGAAGACGTCGAAGTCCTCGAGCTTCTCGCCCGTGGACGCGAACAGGATCGGCTCGCCGGTGACGTGCCGCACCGACAGCGCCGCACCACCGCGGGCGTCGCCGTCGAGCTTGGAGAGGACCACGCCGGTGATGCCCACGCCGTCGCGGAACGCCTCGGCCGTGGTGACCGCGTCCTGACCGACCATCGCGTCGATGACGAAGATGACCTCGTCCGGGTCGACGGCGTCGCGGATGTCGCGGGCCTGCTGCATCATCTCGGTGTCGATGCCGAGGCGGCCGGCGGTGTCGACGATGACGATGTCCTTCGCCGTCCGCTTGGCGTGCTCGATCGAGTCCTTGGCCACCTGGACCGGGTTGCCGACGCCGTTGCCGGGCTCGGGGGCGTACACGTCGACGCCGGCCCGGCCGCCGAGGACCTGGAGCTGGTTGACCGCGTTGGGGCGCTGCAGGTCGCACGCGACCAGCAGGACCTGGTGGTTCTGACCCTTGAGCCAGCGCGACAGCTTGCCGGCCAGCGTGGTCTTACCGGAGCCCTGCAGGCCGGCCAGCATGATCACCGTGGGCGGCTGCTTGGCGAACTGCAGGCGCCGGCCCTCGCCGCCGAGGACGGTGATGAGCTCCTCGTGGACGATCTTGATGATCTGCTGGGCCGGGTTGAGCGCCTGGGACACCTCGGCGCCGCGGGCCCGCTCCTTCAGATTGGCGATGAACGACTTGACCACCGGCAGCGCGACGTCCGCCTCGAGCAGCGCGAGACGGATCTCGCGCGCGGTGGCGTCGATGTCGGCGTCGGTGAGCTTGCCCTTGCCGCGGAGCTTGGTGAAGATCCCGGAGAGGCGGTCGCTCAAGGTGTCAAACACGGCGCAACTTCCCGTTGGTCAGAGGTGAGGAGATGACCGCAAGCCTAGCCGCACGCTCGCACGCTCACCGGTTGCGCATCCGGTACGTCTTCACCGCCGCCTCGATCCGGCGCTGGTTGCGGGTGCCCGGGGCCAGCGAGCGCTTCGCCCGGCCGTACAGGTAGACCCCGCCGCCGACCACGACCGCGCCGACGATCAGGTAGGCCAGCGCACCGACCAGCACCTGCAGCAGCTGGATCGCGATCCAGCCCACCACGATGACGCCGGCGATCGTCGCCACCAGGTACGCGATTGCTTTGCCCATCTCAGCCTCCCGAAGTGATACCCACCCGTCGTCCACCATGCCTCGCCCACGCAAGCGGGCGCATCGGGGCGGACCCGTAGGGGTGGCGGGACGGCGTTCGGCCCCGCCACCTGCATAAATCCCGTATACCGCAGGTAACAGGCGTAACTTCTGACATAGCACAGATGTCCGAAAAGCCGATATCGACCGCAACCTTCTGATGAATCACGCCGTTGAGGCACGAGGAACCGGGCGGCTGATCGATCGGCCCGACGAACATCCGGCGGAAGGACTACGGCGTGCCCCTGCGGCGGATCCTGCGACTTGCGCCCTGGGGAGTCCGGGCGCGCATCCTGAGCACGGTCCAGCACCGCGTCCTGCCCCACGTCGCGCCGGAACAGCGCCTCGGGATGGCCCGCCGGATCGTGCACCTGTCCGCGCCGCCCCGCCTGCCCCTGATGCGGACCGCGACGGACGCCCCGACGATGCGGGTCCGGGCCGGCCGCGGCTGGGTCACCGCACGCCGGGACCCGGCGGCCAGCCCGGCCGAGGTACGGCGGCAGAACCTCGACCGCGTCATCGCCGCCCTGGACACGGCCGGCGTCGACTGGTTCCGGGTGCCCACCCGGGCGCTGCTGCACACCGCTGTGGCCGTACCGGTGCAGCACCGGGCCCTGGTGGTCCGCGTGCTGGAGGAACTCACCGGGGCCGGCACCGGGATCCTGCAGGTCGTCCGGCCGCGCGGGCACCGGGGCCGCCGGGCCCGGCGCACCGCGGAGATCCTGCGGGTGTGCTGGCCGGTCACCGATCCGGGCGGCAGCCTGCTGCTCGGCCTCGACGTGGGCTGCGACATCGAGTTCTGGCGCCAGCAGGACGGAGTGCTGTCCGGGCCCCGGGCGAACCCGATCGCCGACGTGATCCCGGCCGACGAGCCGGTGGTCCGCGCCGGCGAGCCCGCCTTCGGCGCGTTCAGCGCCCCCGACGATCCCGCCCGCTACCGGACCCGGGAGATCTTCACGACGCCGAGCCTGGACCGGATCAGCTTCCCGATCGACGCCGTCTACACCTGGGTCGACGGCGACGACCCGGCCTGGCAGGCCCGCAAGGCCGCCGCGCTGGCCACCAACACCTGGCTGCACGGGGCCAGCAAACTCGCCAACAACGACTCCCGGTACGCCTCCCGCGACGAGCTGCGCTACTCGCTGCGCGCCCTGCACTGCTTCGCCCCCTGGATCCGGCACGTCTTCCTGGTCACCGACGACCAGGTGCCGGCCTGGCTGGACACCACCCATCCGCGGATCACCGTGGTCAGCCACAAGGAGATCTTCGGCGAGACCGGCACCCTGCCGACGTTCAACTCGCAGGCCATCGAGTCCCGGCTGCACCGCATCCCCGGGCTCAGCGAGCACTTCCTCTACCTCAACGACGACGTGTTCCTGGGCCGGCCGGTCGGGCCCGAGCTGTTCTTCACACCCGGCGGGCTGACCCGCTTCTTCCCGTCCACTGCGCTGGTCGACGCGGCGCCGCGCAGCCCGACCGACCCGCCGGCCGACTCGGCCGGCAAGAACAACCGGGAGCTGATCCGGGCCGCCTTCGGCCGGGTGCTGACCCGCAAGATGAAGCACACCCCGCACCCGTCGCGGCGCAGCGTCATCGCCGAGATCGAGGAGCGTTTCGCCGAGTACGTCGAGGCCACCGCCAACCACCAGTTCCGCCACCCCGACGACATCTCCCTGCTGTCGTCGCTGCAGCAGTACTACGCCTACCTCACCGGACGGGCCGTGCCGGGCACGATCCGGTTCCGCTACACCGACCTGGCCGCGCCGGTGACCCCGTTCAAGCTCGCCGACCTGCTGCGCCACCGCAACCTGGACGCGTTCTGCCTCAACGACATCGACTCCGACCCGGCCGTGGCGGCCGACCAGGAGGCGATGCTGGCCGACTTCCTGCCCGCGTACCTGCCGTTCGTCTCGCCGTACGAGCTGAGCTCGCCGCGGTCCGCCACCACCGCGCCGCCGGCCCCGCCCGCGCTGCCGGGCCGTCAGGTCGGCCGCGCCGTCACGGCGGTCACGGGCACGCTGCCCGCGCAGCACGACCGCAACCTCGGCACCGGAGAACAGAGCTCCACCAACACGCCCGTCGCCTGACCGGCGCTCGATCAAGGAGATGCATCCCGTGAGGTACGACGCCGTCATCCTCGGTCTCGGTTACGTCGGCCTGCCGCTGGCGCAGCAGGCCATCCGGTCCGGGCTGTCCGTGCTCGGCTTCGACGTCAACGCCGCGGTGGTCGACGCGCTCGGCGCGGGCCGCTCGCACGTCGACGACCTGTCCGAGGCCGACGTGGCCGAGATGCTCGCCGGCGGCTTCCGGACCACTGTGGACGAGAGCCTGATCGCCACCGCCGACGTCGCCGTGATCTGCGTGCCGACGCCGCTGTCCGACGGCGACGGGCCGGACCTGCGCGCGGTCACGGGCGCGACCGAGGCCATCGGGCGCAACCTGCGCCCGGGCATGCTGGTGGTGCTGGAGTCCACGACCTATCCCGGCACCACCGACGACGTGGTCCGGCCGCTGCTGGAACGGCTCTCCGGCCTGGTCGCCGGGCGCGACTTCCACCTGGCGTTCTCGCCGGAGCGCATCGACCCCGGCAACGAGCAGTTCGGCCCGCGCAACACCCCGAAGGTGGTCGGTGGTTACACCCCCGGCTGCACCGAGCGGGTGGCGCAGTTCTACGGGCGGTTCATCGACACGGTGGTGCCCACCCGGGGCACCCGCGAGGCCGAGACGGCGAAGCTGCTGGAGAACACGTACCGGCACGTCAACATCGCGCTGGTCAACGAGATGGCGCGGTTCTGCCACGAGCTGGACATCGACCTGTGGGACGTCATCCACGCCGCGTCGACCAAGCCGTTCGGCTTCCAGGCGTTCTACCCCGGGCCGGGCGTCGGCGGGCACTGCATCCCGATCGACCCGAACTACCTGAGCCACAACGTGCGCAGCAAGCTGGGCTACCCGTTCCGGTTCGTGGAGCTGGCCCAGGAGATCAACGCGACGATGCCGGCGTACGTGGCCCGGCGGGCGCAGAACCTGCTCAACGCCGACGGGCAGGCGGTGCACGGGGCGCGGGTGCTGCTGCTCGGGGTCACGTACAAGGCGAACATCGCCGACCAGCGCGAGTCGCCCGCCACCCCCCTGGCCCGGCAACTCGCCGCGCTCGGCGCGAAGCTCAGCTACCACGACCCGCACGTGCTGCGGTGGAGCGTCGGCGACGTGGAGGTGCCCCGCACGGACGACCTGGAGGGCGCCGCCGCGGCCGCCGACCTGGTGATCCTCGTGCAGCACCACCGCGAGTACGACGCCGACCACCTGGCCGGCATCGCCAAGCGGTTCTTCGACACCCGGGGCGTGACCCACGGCGCGGAGGCGCACCGACTGTGACCGAGATGAGCACCGCGCCGGTCACCCCCGCGCCCCGGCGGCACCAGCCCACCGGCTCCGGACCGGCCGTCACGCCGGCCCCGGAACCGGCCCGGCACCGGCGGGACATCGAAGGGCTGCGCGCGGTCGCGGTGCTGCTCGTGGTCGCGTACCACTGCGGTCTGCCCTTCGTCGGCGGCGGGTACGTCGGCGTCGACGTCTTCTTCGTCATCTCCGGCTTCCTGATCACCGGGCTGCTGCTGCGCGAGGCGCAGCGCACCGGCCGGGTCTCGATCCCGCGGTTCTACGCCCGGCGGGCGCTGCGGCTGCTGCCGGCCTCGACCGTGGTGGTCGTCGCGACGGTGGCCGCGTCGGCCCTGTGGCTGCCGCCGCTGCGGTTGTCGGAGATCGTCTCGGACGCGCTGCACACCTCGATCTACGCGATGAACTGGCGGCTGGCCGCGATCGGCACCGACTACCTGAGCGCCGAGTCGGCCCCGTCGCCGTTGCAGCACTTCTGGTCGCTCGCCGTGGAGGAGCAGTTCTATCTGGTCTGGCCGCTGCTGCTGCTCCTGGTGGTGCGGCGCGGCGGACGCGGGCTGACCACAGTGCTGGCCGTGCTGACCGCCGGTTCGCTGGCGGTGTCGGTCTGGCAGACGCAGCACAACGCCGGGTGGGCCTACTTCGGGGCGCACACCCGGGCCTGGGAGCTCGGCGCCGGTGCGCTGCTCGCGGTCGGGGCCGGCCGGCTGCGGCAGCTTCCCCCGCTGACCGCGAAGCTGCTGATCGGCAGCGGGCTGGCGGCCGTGGTGGTCGCGGCGCTGAGTTTCACCGCGGCCACACCGTTCCCCGGGTACGCCGCCCTGCTGCCCGTGCTCGGCACCGCGGCCGTCATCGCCGGTGGTTGCGCCCGCCCGGCCGGCCTGCTCGGCGCCCCGGTGCTCCAGGTCATCGGCCGGCTGTCGTACTCGTGGTACCTGTGGCACTGGCCGGTGCTGCTCATCGCCCCGTTCGCGCTCGGCCGCCAGCTCACCGCGGCGGAGAACGTCCTGGTCGCCCTCGGCGCCCTGGTGCTGGCCGCGCTGACGTACGCGCTGGTCGAGAACCCGGTGCGGCACCTCGCCGCCCTGCGCGACCGGCCGTGGCGGGGCCTGACCGCCGGCGCGGCCGTCTCGCTGCTCGCCGCCGGGCTGTGTGTGCTGATCACCGTGCTGGTGGGCAGCACCGGCGGCACGGGTTACCGCGCACCCGCCCTGACCGGCGTGGCCAAGCTCCAGCAGAACCTCGCCCTGGCCGCCGGGATGCCGGCAGTGCCGGCCAACCTCACCCCGGCGCTGGCCGCCGCGGCCAAGGACAAGCCCCGCCTGTACGCGGACAAGTGCTCCCCGGCGTTCGCGGACCCCGAGGTGAAGACCCCGTGCGCCTACGGTGACCTGTCCTCGCCCACCACGGTCGTCCTGTTCGGCGACTCGCACGCCGGCCACTGGTTCCCGGCCCTGGAGGCGATCGCCCGGCAGCGGCACTGGAAGCTCGTCGTGGTCACCAAGAGCGCCTGCTCGGCCGCGGACGTGGTCATCTACGAGGACGCGCTCAAGCGGCGCTTCACCGAATGCGTGCAGTGGCGCCGCGCGGCCTGGCGCCACATCCGGTCGCTGCGCCCGGCGAAGGTCATCATGGCCTCGACCCTGCCCAACGCCCCGCTGCTCGACGTGACCGGCTCGCTGGACGACGCCTGGTCGGCCGCGTGGCGGCGCTCGCTCGACGCTGTCAAGGGCCCGGGCACCGAGGTGTACTACGTCAACGACACCCCGTGGCAGGCCCGCAACGTGCCCGACTGCCTGTCGGCGCATCTGGACGATCCCGCGGCGTGCGCCCGCAGCCGGGCCGACGCGGTCCAGTTCCGCAAGCGCCGGGCGCTGATCGCCGGAGTGGCCCGGGCCGAGGGCGCGACGGTCATCGACCCGCTGCCGTGGTTCTGCACGGCGACGACGTGCCCGGTCATCGTGGGCAACCTGCTGATCTACAAGGACCAGCACCACATCACCACGGCGTACAGCCGGTTGCTCGTACCGCTGCTCGCGGAGGCGTTGCGCCGGTGAGGCTCCCGTTCCGCAACCGGCCGGCGCCACGGGCGCAACCCCGATACGGCAGGCAACTCGGCGGCAACTGAGCACTCACACCAAGGCACCTGAAGAGGCATCAGCGCACCCCTCGGGTCTTCCGAAGGGAATGGCGTACCTGGCGAACAAGACGTCCAGGCGGTGTTCCTCGAAAGGTTGACCCGTGCAGAAGACCCTGGTCCGTCGCCTCGCCACCCTCGCGATGATCCCCGCCGCACTGCTCGGCATGGTCGCGATCGCCACCCCGGCCGAGGCCGCCACCGTCTCCTTCACCACGCTGCAGACCCAGGTCGTCAGCCTGTCGAACAAGGAGCGGGTCAAGGCCGGCTGCCAGGGCCTGCGGGTCAACGCGGAGCTGCTCTGGGCGGCCCGCGGCCACAGCAAGTACATGGCCACGACCGGCAAGTTCAGCCACACCGGCTCGGCCAGCTCCACCTTCGTCGCCCGGGCCAAGGCCGCCGGCTACACCGCCGCGCGCAGCGAGAACATCGCCTGGGGCTACCGCAGCGCCGCCGAGGTCGTCAACGCGTGGATGAAGAGCCCGGGTCACCGCCGCAACCTGCTCGACTGTGGCGCCAGGACGTTCGCCGTCGGCGTCGTGTACTCGGCCAACGGCACGCCGTACTACACCCAGGACTTCGGCAGCCGCTGACCGCGGCGCCGCCCAGGCTTCACCCACCCCCCGAAAAGACCGGCCGGCATGCCCCCGCATGCCGGCCGGTCCCATCTTCAGACGGTGACGGGTGCCCCGGTACGCGAGTACGCCAGCACCGCGTGCCGCCCGAGCAACACGCGCTCCTCGGTCAGCCCCGGCACTTCCTCGGTCCACCGCCGTACGGCGTCCCGCTCGTCCTCACGGTTGGCATCGTCCAGCACGACGGTGGCCGTACCCGCGAGCCGCTCGGCGAGCACGGACAGCGCCGGGTAACGCGCATCCGGGCCGGTGGCCGCGGGCGGCCCGTCGACCAGCAACAGGTCGATGCCGGTGAGGTCGGTCAGCGTCTCCGCGTCGTACCACTGGTAGGTCTTGCCGTTGACCGTGAGCTCGCGCAGCGGGGCGTCGCGCACCTCGGCGACGGCGTTGAGGCCGTGGGCGGCGAGCATCGTGCGGGTCTGCCGGGCGTAGTCGGCGTCGTGGTCGAGGGAGACGAGCTTGCCGCCGTACTCCTCCAGGGCGTAGGCCAGCCACACCGTCGACGTGCCGCTGCCCAGCTCGACCACCAGCCGGGGCCGGCGCAGCCGGACCAGGTGCAGCAGGTCCAGCAGGTCGGTCGGGTTGAGCGCGAAGTCACCGGAGGACGGCATCGGCGCCCGCGGGGTGAACTGCTGGAAGAGCTGGACCAGCGCCTCGATCTCCCGGCTCTGCGCGCGCAGCAGCAGATCGGTGCCGTGCCCGCTCTGCCGCAGGCCGCGGGTGACGGTCCGGGTCAGCTCCTGATGGCGGTCGCCGGCGGTGAGCCGTTCCTTCTCCACCGTGGCGACGACCCGCCGCTGCAGCTGCTCCACGACCGTGCGCAGCTCGCGGTGCGCGTTCTGGTTGGCCCGGTACACCCCGCCGATCCAGCGGGACAGGTGCAGGATCCCGAGCAGGACGGCCAGCAGCAGACCGGCCACCAGCGACAGCGCGAGGCCCTGGTGGCCCGACCCGGCCGACCACCAGACCCCGGCGCAGAGCGCCAGGATCACCATGAGGACCACTGCCTGGGGGCGTGTCAGGCTGCGCAGCCGCACCGCCAGCCGACCGCCGAACCGGACCAGGCTGCTCATCGAAGGACCTCCAGAGTCATGCGCGCCGGGCCCGGCGCGGGTCACCACGATCGCCTAACGCCCGCGAAGACACCGCCGTTACGGTCGGGCGATCAACGCGCCGCGTTGGGCCGGGGCGACCGGGTGCGGCGCGGTGACGATTCCCGCGACGCGGTCGACGAAGAGCTGCGGGTCGTGCGCCTTGGCGACGACGGCCCGGGCCCGGCGGCTCTGCTCGGCGTAGAGCTCACGATCGGCGTGGTACCGCTGGATCGTCGCCTCGGCCTCGCCCGGTCCGCAGTAGACAGCGGCATCGCCGAACACCGCCGCGTGCCGCTCGGGCATCACCACGACGCAGCCCAGGGCCGCTGCCTCCAGGGCCGGCCGGGAGAACGTCTCGATCCGGTCCGGGCTCGGGAAGTGCAGGTAGAAGTCCAGCTGATGGACGAAGGTCCGCAGGTCCAGATCACCGGCCTCGTAGACCAGCCGGGACCGCGGGCCACCGGGGTGATATCCGGTACGCGGCCAGTCCGGCAGCCGCAACCGCACGTCCCACTCGCCGACCTCGTCGTACACGGTCAGCGCCGCCCGCACGTCCCCGGGCCAGACCGCCTCGTCACTGAGATCGGTGCCGACCACGGCGGGCCACTTGCCGGCGCCCTCCCGCGCGGCCGACCACCGCTCCCCGTCCACCACAGCCGGCAGGTCGTACGGCGTCAGCTCGACGGTCTCGCTGCGCAGCACGGCCCGTACCTGCGGGTCCTGCGGGCACCAGAGCGGCTCGGTGCCGAACATCCGCAGCGCCGCCCGCGAGCAGTCGGCCGGCACGTACCGGCGGTCAGCGTCGGCCAGCCGCCCGGGTGCCTCGTCGGCGACGATCAGCACCTGCCGGCCGCGCAGCAGGCACGGGTCGTCCGGCGGGAACTGCAGCACCGCGGCGTGCCGCACGATGATGAGCTCGGCGCGGTTCTCGTCACCGGGCAGCAGCTGGTCCACCCGGCCGTCGTTGACCAGCTGCTGCAGCGGCGCGCAGAGCGGCCAGCGCCGCCGGGCGGGCGGGCGCAGCGACTCGATCTGCATCACGGCGACCCGCAGGCCGCGCGCGATCAGCGCCCGGATCTCCTGCAGTCCCGACTGCTGCGCACCCTGCAGGAAACGCCAGTCGGCGACCAGCACGACGTCGTACTCCGGCCGCCCGGCCGCCTCACCGCGGGCCAGCCGCAGATGGTCGGGGGCGGCGAAGGGCCGGCGGCTGCCGTCGCGCGGGCGCAGCGGATCGGCGGCCCGGGCGGCGATCCGCGAATGCCACCGCTGGTACGCCGACATGTACGCGGTCCGCGCCGGGTGCATCCAGTACGGCCGGATCTCGGCCCGCGACAGCGAACCCAGCGCCAGCCGGATCAGCGCGAGCGGCCGCGAGTCGAGGTGCCGTACGGCGGCCACACCGAAGACCGCCACCATCCGCCCGATGTACTCGGAGTCGGCCGCCTTGCGCACCGGATCGAAGTAGCCCAGCCGGTCCATCACCTGGCCGCGGCGGAACAGCAACGACGACGGGTTGAACCGACTGCGGCGCACCCCGGGCCGGGTGACCAGCAGCTCCTCGGAGACGCCGAGGCCGTCGGAGGTGGTGGCGACCAGCCGGCGGTCCTCCAGCAACGCCTTGACCTGCAGCTCCAGCCGGCGCGGATGGGACCAGTCGTCGGAGTCCTGGAACGCCACGAACTCGCCCTCGGCGGCGTCCAGGCCGGCGTTGCGGGCCGCGTAGGTGCCCCTGTTCTCCGGCTGCTTGACCAGCCGGATCCGCCCGCCCAGCGCGACCGCCCGGGCCAGCACGGCGTCGTACTCCGGCGGCGAGGCGTCATCGACGATGATCACCTCGACGTTGCGCCAGGACTGGTCCAGGATCGAGCGTACGGCCGTGATCAGGCCCTCGTCGGGGTGGAACGCGGTGACGATGACCGAGATCCGCTGCGGCTCGTCGATGCCGGCGACCGAGGTGGCCACGGTCAGCCGGTCGAACGGTGGCACCCCGGCCTTGTGCTCCAGCGCCAGCGGCGGCTCCGGCAGCAGCTTGCGGAAGGCGGTCAGCCAGCCGATCACCGGTCCGCTGCCGGCGAACGGATTGGCCAGGTCGAGCTCGAGATCCGCGCGCACGCTGTCGGTGATCCGCCGGTACGCCGCGAGCAACGGCCGGGCCTGGTTCGCCCCCTGCCAGGCCAGGGCGAGCTGGACGTGCAGGCCCTGATGCGCGGCGGGCAGCGCGTCGGCGCCCAGCGCGGTGCGGATCAGCTCGTAGAGGGCCAGGGCGTCGGTGCGGTCCTCCGGCAGCATGTCCTGCTGGGCCAGGGTCTGCGCCAGTCCGGCCAGGACGGCGGGCTTGACCGCGCGGCGGCGCTGCTTGAGCCAGCGCGTGTCCCCGGCCCGGGCCGCGGTGAGCAGGTCGGCGTAGGACGCGTCGGACTCACCGAGCCCGGAGCGGGCGAGCAGCTGCCGCGCCCCCAGCGAACGGATCCGGACCGCGGTCGGCGGGACTGCCATCCGGACGTGGTAGCGGGCGACTCGCAGGTAGTCGTCGAGCAGACCGGGTGTCTCCCCCATGCGGCAACAGACCTCTTCACGTACGCCCTGGATGTCGCTAGGCGCAAC
>NZ_JBSGFR010000025.1:12403-146142 GCF_053603475.1 Actinoplanes sp. NPDC004185
CGTCAGCAAGCCGATCGAGGTGACGGCCTCAGACCGCGGCGGCACATACGCCCTGGATGCTAGGCGCAACGTCAGCAAGCCGATCGAGGTGACGGCCTCAGACCGCGGCGGCACATACGCCCTGGATGCCAGGCGCAACGTCAGCAAGCCGATCGAGGTGACGGGTTGGTCAGACGGCCGCGAGGACGGCTGCTTCCACGCGTTCCCGCTCGGACGCCTCGGCCCAGGCGCCCACCAGGTAGAAGGCGTCCACCACGTCGCTGCCCAGGGTGGAGATGCGGGCCGCGCGCACCTCGGCGCCGGCCTCGTCGAGCGCACTGGCCACCCGGAAGAGCAGGCCCGCGGAGTCGGCCGCGCGCAGCTCCAGGACCACCGCGTCGGTGGCCGCCGCGCGGTGCCAGACCACCCGGGGAGCCGCGCCGCCGCGGGCCGACATCGCCCGGGCCCGCAGCCGCTGGGTCACCGACACGTCCCCGGCGGCGACCCGGCGCAGGTCGGCGGCGAGCGCCACCGGGTCCGCCGGGGAGCCGTAGCGCGGCTGGGTGCGGAACTCGACGATCGCCCGGCCGTCCACCGTGCTGGCGTCGGCCCCGATCACGTCGAGGCGGTGCATGGCCAGGCACGCGGCCACCGAGCCGAGCAGGCCCCGGCGGTCGGCCGCGGCCACCGCGACCACGTCCCCGTCCAGGTGTACGGCGGGCAGCTCACCCACGAGCAACTCCGCGTCCGGCTCGGGCGGCCCGGGCAGCGCTCCCGTGTCCAGGGCGGTGTGCACCCGGCGGACCAGCTCGGCGATCAGCCGGCCCTTCCAGTCCGACCAGGCGGCCGGTCCGGTGGCGTGCGAGTCGGCCCGGGCCAGGGCGTGCAGCAGATCCAGGGTGGCCGGGTCGCCGGCCGCCTCCGCGACGGTGGTGATGGTGACCGGATCGCTGAGATCCCGGCGGGTGGCGACGTCGGGCAGCAGCAGGTGCAGCCGGACCAGCTTCTCCACCGTGGCGACGTCGGCCGGCGGCAGCCCGATTCGGGTGGCCATCTCGGCGGCGATCGGAGCCCCGACGACACTGTGGTCGCCCGGCAGGCCCTTGCCGACGTCGTGCAGGAAGGCGCCGATCAGCAGCAGGTCGGGGCGGTCCACCTCGCGGGTGTAGGCGCTGGCCTCGTACGCCGCCTGGACGAGGTGCCGGTCCAGGGTGAAGCGGTGGATCGGGTGGTGCTGCGGGAGGCTGCGCAGCCGGGCCCACTCCGGCAGCCAGGCGTCGATCAGGCCGTACCGGTCGCAGGCTTCCCAGGTCGGCAGCAGCCCCGGGCCGGAACCCAGCAGCGAGACCAGCGCGGCGCGGGCCGCGGGCGGCCACGGCGTCGGCAGCGGCGGGCAGAAAGCGGCGAGCCATTCGCAGGTCGCGCGGGCGATGGGCAGCCGCACGGTCGCGGCCGCGGCGGCGACCCGCAACGACAGGCTGGGATCGGGCACCGGGCCGATGGCCGTACGGGCGAGCACCAGCTCGCCATCCTGCTCCACCACGTCCCGGGCCACCGGGCGGCGCACGGACCCACCGGCCGGGGCACCCCGGCGGCGGCCGTTGCGCAGCCGGTCGGCGGCGCGCCAGGCGTCGTCCAGGGCGTGCGCGATGGTCCGGGCGTCGCCGGCCACCCGGCGCAGCAGGGCGTCGCCGTCGTCGACCTCCAGCAGCTCGGCGACCGCGGCCCGTTCCTGGGCGACCAGCCGGTCCACCCGGCGTCCGACGGCGAGGTGCAGGGCGTCGCGGGTGTCGAGCAGCCGCAGGTTGGCGGCGCGGACGGCGGGGCGCATGGTGTCGGCGACCCCGGCCCGGCCGATGCCGCGCAGGATGGTCAGGTCACGCAGGCCGCCGGCGGCCTCCTTGAGGTCGCCCTCGAGCAGGAAGGCCAGCTCACCGTGGGTGGCCCAGCGGCTCGACGTGAGCTCTTTGAGCTGGGGCAGCAGCCGTACGGCGGTGCGCCGCCACTGGTCCGAGGTGGCGGCGATCAGCTCGGCCGAGAGGGTGGCGTCACCGGCGATGTGCCGGGCGTCCAGCAGGCCGAGCGAGACTTTGACGTCGTCGTGGGCGACGGAGAGCGCCTCGGGCAGGGTGCGCACGGAGTGGTCGAGCCCCAGCCGCGCGTCCCAGATGGGATACCAGAGGGCCGAGGCGATCCGGTCGATGCCGGCCGTCCCGTTGTGCAGCAGCACCAGGTCGAGGTCGCTGTAGGGGGCACAGTCCCGGCGGCCCAGGCCACCCACGGCGACCAGGCTGACGCCGGGCAGGTGGGCCGGGAACATCGAGGCCAGCCACGCATCGAGCGCCGCGGCCCGGTGGGCCCGGGCGGCAGCGCCGATGTGTTCGCGAAGGGTGTCCAGCGAGCCGCCGGACGGCACCTGAGGTGGCGCCGACGGCTCGCTGACCACGTAGTTCATCGAAAGGGCAATCAGAGCGCGTCTAGGCCGCGCTCGCCGGTGCGGACCCGGACGACGTCCTCCACGGACGTCACCCAGACCTTGCCGTCGCCGATCTTGCCGGTCCGGGCCGAGGTGACCACCGCGTCGACGACCTTCTCGACGTCGATCTCGTCGGTCAGCACCTCAACCTTGATCTTGGGCAGGAACTCCACCGTGTACTCGGCTCCCCGGTACACCTCGGTGTGGCCCTTCTGCCGCCCGTACCCCTGTACCTCGCTCACGGTCAGACCCGCCACGCCGAGCGCGTGCAGAGCCTCCTTCACCGCGTCGAGCTGGTACGGCTTGATGACCGCGGTCACCAGCTTCATGCTCAGTCCCTCCATCGCAGCCATCAGGGGAATTTAACCGGAGACCTTTTGACTGACGTGCGCCTTGCCGTCAGTCGCACTGGCCGACGGGGTGATACCGGCCATCGCGAAGGCGCCGCCCGACGAGCCCGTGGAGGGCGAGGTGTCGTACGCGCTCTCGGCGTGCTCGGCGACGTCGATGCCGGTGATCTCCGCCTCGTCGCTGACCCGCAGGCCCTTGGCCGCCTTGATCACGAAGGCGATGATCGCCGCGATGACCAGGGAGTAGACGGTGACCGCGGCGCTGCCGACGAACTGCCGGCCGAGCTGGGCCAGGCCGCCGCCGTAGAACAGGCCCTCGCTGGCGCCCAGGCCGGGGTCACCGTTGATGGCCGCGTTGACCTGGGAGGTGGCGAAGAAGCCGAGCGACAGCGAGCCGATCCAGCCGCCGACGAAGTGCACGCCGACCACGTCGAGCGAGTCGTCGTAGCCGAGGCGGTACTTCAGGCCCACGGCCAGCGCGCAGACGGCGCCGGCGATGAGGCCGATGACGACGGCGGGCAGCGGGGCGACGAAGCCACAGGCCGGGGTGATGGCGACCAGGCCGGCGACCGCACCGGACGAGGCACCGACCAGGGTCGGCTTGCCGTCACGGATCCACTCCACGACGACCCAGCCGAGCAGGGCCGCGGCCGTGGCGACCTGGGTGTTGATGAACGCGAAGACCGTGGTGCCGTCGACGGTGAGCTCGGAGCCGGCGTTGAAGCCGAACCAGCCGAACCACAGCAGGCCGGCGCCGAGCGCGACGAACGGCACGTTGTGCGGCTTGAAGCTCTCCCGCGGCCAGCCGGCCCGCTTGCCGAGCACCAGGATCAGGCCGAGCGCGGCGGCACCGGCGTTGATGTGCACCGCCGTACCACCGGCGAAGTCGAGCGCGTGCAGCTTGCCGCCGATCCAGCCGCCGCCCCACACCCAGTGCGCGACCGGGACGTAGACCAGGGTGAACCAGGCCAGCGCGAAGATGACCCAGCCGCCGAACTTCATCCGGTCGGAGACCGCGCCGCTGATCAGCGCGACGGTGATGATGGCGAACATCATCTGGAAGACCATGAACGCGTACGTGGGGATGCCGGTGCCGGCCCCCAGGAACAGCCACTCCTCGGAGATGCCGGAGGTGCCGGTGCCGAAGTACTGGCTGAAGTTGCCGATCACGTTGTTCAGGCCGGCGCTGTCGTTGGTGCCGAACGCCAGGGTGAAGCCGTAGATGACCCACAGAACGGAGATGAGCCCGATGCACGAGAAGCTCATCATCATCATGTTCAGTACGCCTTTGGACCGGTTGAGGCCACCGTAGAACAGCGCCAGGCCCGGAGTCATAAGCAGAACGAGCGCAGACGACAGGAGCAACCAGGCGGTATTGCCGGTGTTGATCTCCACGCTGCCTCCTCTCGGATAAAGGTGTCCTCCCACACGGCCCAAGAGAGCAGCGTCGCCCTGCTGGCCGGTTCGGGCGGAAGCCTTTCGCTCCGCTGTTTCGCGCACGGTGTGCGCGCGGTTTCCGACGAGTGACGGCTTGTTTCGTACGTGTGAAGAAACTCTCACAGCCCCGGGTCAGCGGAGGGCGTACTCCAGGGTGTGCCGCTCGTAGTCGAGCAGCCGGAGGTCACGCATCGGGCGGCGCAGGTGGCCCTTGTGCACGATCCGCACGAACGCCGGGTCACCGGCGGCGGCCATCCGGCGGATGCCCTCCACGTGGTCCACGATCCGCTTGCGGATGGTGCGGACCAGGCGGTGCCGGTCGCGCGGGATCAGCCCGTACGCGTCGGCGAACAACCGCAGCCGGCGCGGCCTGTTCGGCCTCTTCCAGCCCAGCGTGTAGGAGTCCCGGTCGCTGAACAGCGGCACCCAGGTCCAGGCCGCGTAGGCGACGTCGTAGATCCGGGCGCCGGGCGAGGCCAGATCGAAGTCGATCAGGGCCAGCGTGCCGTCCGGGCGCCAGACCACGTTGTGCGGGGCGGCGTCGTGGTGACAGATCACCTCGGTGTCCGGCGGCGGCGGGCCGAACGAGCGCCAGACCGCCCCGGGCGGGGGCTGGAAGCCGTACTGCGCGTCGTGGAACATGCGCAGCATCGTGGCCACCGTGACCAGCGCTTCCTCGGTCGTCCAGTGCGGGGCCAGCGGATACTCGCCGCACTCGCCGTCGAGATACGACAGGACCTCACGGCCGCGGTCGTCCATCCCCAGGGCGTGCGGCGAGCCGGTGAAGCCCACCCGCTGCAGGTGGTTGAGCAGCGCGTGCACGGCCGGCGTCCACGGTCCGGCGTTGCGGCGGACCGTGTCGCCCACCTTCGACACCGTGCTGACGTTGCCGCCGTGGAGCGGGATCTCGCGAAGGTCGCGTTCCTGCGTCACCCACGACCTCCCCTAGAAGTGCCCCGCGGTACGGGCCTGCCGCCCCCGAGACTACGCGTCGGTGCCAAGCAGGGCCTCGACGAAGGCAGCGGGCTCGAACGGCGCGAGATCGTCCGGGCCCTCGCCCAGACCGACCAGCTTGACGGGAATTCCCAGCTTGTTCTGCACGGCGATGACGATGCCGCCCTTGGCCGTGCCGTCCAGCTTGGTGAGCACCACGCCGGTGACGTCCACCACGTCGGTGAAGACCCGGGCCTGCTCGAGGCCGTTCTGACCGGTGGTCGCGTCCAGGATGAGCAGCGTCTCGTCGACCGGCCCGTGCTTCTCCACGACCCGCTTGACCTTGCCCAGCTCGTCCATCAGGCCGACCTTGTTCTGCAGGCGGCCGGCGGTGTCGATCAGCACGGTGTCGATCCCGGTGTCGATGCCCCGCTTGACCGCGTCGAACGCCACGCTGGCCGGGTCGCCGCCCTCGGGACCGCGGACGGTCTCGGCGCCGACCCGCTCACCCCAGGTGGCGAGCTGCTCGGCGGCCGCGGCGCGGAAGGTGTCGGCCGCGCCCAGCAGGACCGTACGGCCGTCGGCGATCAGCACCCGGGCCACCTTGCCGCAGGTGGTGGTCTTGCCGGCGCCGTTGACCCCGACGACCAGGACGACCGCGGGCCGGCCGTCGTGCGGTGCGGTGCGCAGACTGCGGTCCATGCCCGGCTCGAGGGCGGCGGTGAGCTCCGCGGCGAGCTGCTCGCGCACCTCGGCGACGGTCCGGGTGCCCAGCACCCGGACCCGCTCCCGCAGCCGCTCGACCAGCGCCTGGGTGGCCTCGACGCCGACGTCGGCGGAGATCAGGCTGTCCTCGATCTCCTCCCAGGCGTCCTCGTCGAGGTGATCGCGGGAGAGCACGCTGAGCAGGCCCTTGCCGAAGACGTTCTGCGACCGGCTGAGCCGGGCCCGCAGCCGCACCAGGCGGCCGGCGGTCGGCTCCGGCCTCTCGATCGTCGGTGCCTGCACCAGCGGCGGCAGCTCGTCCGGCAGGGGCGGGAGCGTCGGCTCCTCCACCGGCGCGGTCGGCGGGCGCTCGAGCGTGGTGGTGGCGGAGCCACCGGTCGGCGGCAACTCGCGCCTGCGGCGCCGGGGCACGACCAGACCGATGGCCCCGACCACCAGCACCGCCAGCAGGATGAGGGAGGCGACCACGTATTCCATTCCGAAATCCTGACAGATGTCCGCGGGGCCCGTGGCGCCACCCGTCCGTGTCCCCCGCCACGCCCGGTGACCTCCCGCTGTCCGAACGCACGCTGGCGGAAGCCGGGACCACTCGGGGAGGATGGCTGCATGTCGCGCCACCCGGTGAACCGTTGACCGCCCACCTGCTGATCGGGCCCGTGCTACGCCGCGTCGTCGGCGACCAGGCGACGATCTGGGTCGAGACCACCGCCCCGGCCGAGGTACGCGTAGAGGTCGCGACCGGCGGCGCCGGCACCGCGGAGACCTTCTCCTGTTACGGCCACCACTACGCGATCGTGATCGTGGAAGGGCTGGTCCCGGGCACCGCCGGCGAATACCAGGTGTGGCTCGGTGACCGCCAGGTGTGGCCGCAGCCGGAGTCGCCGTACCCGCCGAGTGTGATCGTCACCCGGGAGGCCGAGGACGCGGGCCAGCCGGTCAGCATGATCTTCGGCTCCTGCCGCGAGGCCACCCCGCACGCCACCGGGCGCAAGCTGCCCCCGGACGCGCTGGACGCGTACGCCCGGCGGTTGATGACCGACCCCCGCTCACCGGAGCTGCGCGCCGACCTGATCGTGCTGCTCGGCGACCAGGTCTACGCCGACAAGACCTCGGCCAAGGTGCGCCGCTTCCTGCGCCGCCGCCGCTCGGCCGGCCACCACGGCCCGGCCGACGAAGTGGTCTCCTTCGACGAGTACACGAAGCTCTACCTGGAGTCCTGGCGTGACCCCGAGGTGCGCTGGCTGATGGCCACCGTGCCGTGCGTGATGATCTTCGACGACCACGAGATCATCGACGACTGGAACACCTCGGCGTCCTGGCGCGCGGACATGTCGTCGCAGCCGTGGTGGTCCGAGCGGATCGCCAGCGGGCTGGCCTCGTACTGGGTCTACCAGCACCTGGGCAACATGAGCCCGGACGAGCTGCGCGCCGACCCGCTGCTGGCCAAGATCACCACGGTCGAGGACGCGACGTCGCTGCTGCACGACTTCGGCGTCTCGGTCGACACGCCGTCCTCGGCGGAGAACACCGACCGGCCGTACCAGTGGAGTTTCGCCCTGGATGTGGGCCGGACCCGGCTGATCATGCTGGACAACCGCTGCAACCGGGTGCTCACCCCCGGCCGGCGGGAGATGCTGCCGGCGGCCGAGTGGAGCTGGTTCATCGACCAGGCCCACGGCGACTACGACCATCTGGTGGTCGGCTCCTCCCTGCCGTGGCTGATGCCGCCGGCGATCCACCACCTGGAAGCCTGGAACGAACGGCTCGCGGACTCGTCCGGGACCCGGCGCGCGGCCCTGGCCGAACGGGTCCGCCGGGCCGTCGACCTGGAGCACTGGGCCGCGTTCACCCGCTCGTTCAACGCGCTGACCGAGCTGTTCCGCCGCCTCGGCGAAGGCGGCCCGGAGGCCCCCGGCCACCGCGTCGGCGCCGGCGGCGCGTACGCGGCCCCGGCCTCGATCAGCGTGCTCTCCGGCGACGTGCACCACTCCTACGTCGCCCGCGCCGACCTCGGACCGGCTGTCACGACCCCCGTGCACCAGCTCACGTGTTCCCCGATCCACAACCAGGTGCCGTCGGTCATGCGCCCGCTGATGCGCTTCAGCTGGTCCCGGCTGGCCGCGCGGGGCGTTCGCGGGGTGGCCCGCAGCGCCGGGGTACGCCGGCCGTCGGTGCGCTGGCGGCGGCTGGCCGGACCGTACTTCGGCAACGCGGTGAGCACGCTGCGGCACACCGGCGCCCGGGCCGACGTACGGGTCGAGGGAACGACCAGGGACGGCAACCTGTTCACAGTGGCGGATGTCCACCTGCGCGGTCCAAGATGACCTTGTGACTTCCTGGACCGCGCCCGCGGCGCACCGTGTCGAAGAGCCCTTCACCGGCGACGAGCGCGCCATGCTCGAAGGCTGGCTCGACCTGCACCGGCAGACCCTGCTCACCAAGTGCGCGGGGCTCACGGCCGAGCAGCTCAAGCTGCGCTCGGTCGAGCCGTCGGGTCTGTCACTGCTGGGGCTGCTGCGGCACCTGGCCGAGGTGGAACGCGGCTGGTTCCGGATCCATGCGGCCGGCGAGAAGCTGCCGGAGATCTACTGCTCGGACACCAACGAGGAGGGCGACTTCGACGACATCGAGCAGGCGGACGCGGCGGCCGACCACGCCACGTTCCTCGCCGAGATCGAGGCGGCCGACGCGGCGGTCGCCGAGCTGCCGCTGGAGCACGAGTTCTCGACCGAGCGGCGGCCGGCGGTGAGTCTCCGCTGGGTCTACCTGCACATGATCGAGGAGTACGCACGCCACAACGGCCACGCGGACCTGCTCCGCGAACGCATCGACGGCGTCACCGGCGACTGAGCCGGCTCAGCGGCCCTTCGGCAGGGCGGCGGCGCCCTGGTCCTGCAGGGAGAAGCTCGTCTCCATCTGGCTGTCGTCGGCCTTCTCCGCGACCAGACCGGCCGCGCCCAGCGGATGCCACTGCAGGAAGGCGTCCTGGTTGCGCACGGTGTAGGTGGTGCGCCCCTCGTCGTCCTGGCCGGCCGGCTCGAAGGTGAAGTGCTGCTTCGGCTCGGCGGCGTCGCACGCCGCCGTGACGACGGTGAACGGGTCCGGCCCGCTGCCTTGCACCTGCAGGCACAAGGGCTGGCCGCGGCCACGCAGCGTGCCCGTCTTGATCAGGCGTTCCTTGGCCCCGTGGGCCTTGGGCACCGGCACGAAGAGCGCCCGGTCGGCGTAGTCGTCGGTCACCTGGATCCGGCCGGCGGCGGTCACCGCCAGCACCGAGTCCGGCAGCTCGTTGTCGTCGAGCCGGGGCAGGAAGAAGACCTGCCGCTTGCCGTCCAGCGCGCCGGCCGGTGGGGGCGCACTGCCGATGCCCGAGCTGGCGCTCGGCTGCGCGGAGGGAGCGGCGCGTGATGGGGCCGGCGCCGCCGGGGTGCCGCCGTCGTCCCCGGAGCAGCCCGGCAGGGCGAGCACGAGCACGACCGCCCCGAGCAGCGTCTTACGCATCGACATCCTCTCAGCCGCGGCCAGCCTACGTCGCCGCGGAAAGATCAGCCGGGGCCGGCGGTCAGGCGGGCAGAGCGAGCGCCTTGCGCAGGTAAGGAAGGTCCTGCGGCCCGGTCCAGCGCAGCGCCGGCATCCTGGCCGCGCGAGCGCCGCGGACCGCCCGGTCGTCGTCGTCCACGAACAGCACCCACGGCGGTTCGACGTTCAGGGCCGCGCAGGCCTGGGTGAAGAACTCCGGCGCCGGCTTGTGCACCTTCAGCTCCCACGAGCTGACCACCGTGTCGAACTCATCCGCCAGGCCGAGCTCCGCCAGGTCGCCCCGGAGCAGATCGGTCGCGTTGGTCGCCAGGCCCACCGGGCGTCCCGCCGCCCGCACCGAGCGGACGAAGGCGAGCACCTCCTGGTCGATCGTGCCCCGGTGCTCCTGCCACTGCGCGACCGCTGCCCTGGCGTCGGCCTCCGGCAACGGCAGGCGCATCGCCACCAGACGCATCCACTCGGCGTCCGTGATCTCGCCGGCCACCGCGGGACGCAGCAGCTCCCAGCTCATCGCCGTCTCGATCAGGGTGCCCGGCGCCAGCCCGTACGACTTCTCCACCGCCGCCGGCACCGCGGGGTCCCAGCGGCGCAGTACGCCGTCCAGGTCGATGAGCATGGCCTGGGCCGGTTGGCGGAGCATGTGAGGTTAATCCTCCGGTTCTCGGTTCAGCCGCTGGCTGATGACCTGGGTGACGCCGGCACGCATGGTGACGCCGTAGAGGGCGTCGGCGACCTCCATCGTGCGCTTCTGGTGCGTGATGATCAGCAGCTGACTCTTCTCCCGCAGCTGCTGGAAGAGCGTAATCAACCGGCCCAGGTTGACGTCGTCGAGGGCCGCCTCGACCTCGTCCATGATGTAGAAGGGGCTGGGGCGGGCCCGGAAGATCGCACACAGCATGGCGACCGCGGTCAGCGAGCGCTCGCCGCCGGACAGCAGCGACAGCCGCTTGATCTTCTTGCCCGGCGGACGCGCCTCGACCTCGACGCCGGTCGTCAGCATGTCCTCGGGGTCGGTCAGCACGAGCCGGCCCTCGCCGCCCGGGAAGAGCACCTGGAACACGGCCTGGAACTCGCGCGCGGTGTCCTCGAACGCCGACGTGAAGACCTCGAGGATCCGGTCGTCGACGTCCTTGACCACGGTGAGCAGGTCCTTGCGGGTGGCCTTGAGGTCCTCGAGCTGGTCGGAGAGGAACTTGAAGCGTTCCTCCAGCGCGGCGAACTCCTCCAGCGCCAGCGGGTTGACCTTGCCCAGCAGGGCCAGATCGCGTTCGGCCTTGTTGGCGCGCTTCTCCTGGGTCGGCCGGTGGAACGGCACGGGCTCGGGCAGCTCCTTGCCGTCCTTCTCGGCCTGCGCGGCCTCGGCCTGGGTCGGCGGGACGAGCTGGTCGGGGCCGTACTCGGCGACCAGGGTGTCGACGTCGAGCGAGAAGTCCTCGGCCGCCTTGGCTTCGAGCTGCTCGATGCGCAGCCGCTGCTCGGCCCGGGCCACCTCGTCGCGGTGCACCTCGTTGGTGAGCCGTTCCAGCTCGGCGACCAGCCGCTTGGCGCTGGCGCGGACCTCCTGCAGCTCGGCCTCGCGGGCGGTCCGCGCCCGGGCCAGCTCGTCACGTGCCTCCACCGCGGTGGCCAGGGAGACCGCGACCCGCGACATCGCGGCGGCCGCGCCCAGGGCGACGGCCTTGGCGATCTCCGCCCCGCGGGCCCGGGCGGCCCGGCGGGCGGCCGCGCGCTCGCGGGCCTGGCGTTCCTGTGTGGCCTGGCGCAGCAGCGAGTCGGCCCGGCCGGCGATCGAGGAGACCCGCTCCTCGGCGGTCCGGACGGCCAGCCGGACCTCCATCTCGTTCTGCCGGGCCTGCGGCACCAGCGCCGAGAGGGTGTCGCGTTCCTCGGTGGACGGCTCCTCGTCGATCGGGGTGGCCTCGGCGAGCCGCAGCCGTTCCTCCAGCTCGGCCAGCCCGGCCAGGTCGCGGTCGCGGTTGGCCTCGGCCTTCTGCCGGGAGGCGCCCAGGCGCTCCGACTCGGCCTTGGCGGAACGGGCGGCGGCACCGAGCTCGGCGAGGCGGCGGGCGGCGGCGTTGCGTTCGCCCTCCGCGGCGCGCTTGGCGGCGGCCGCGACGGTCACGGCCTCCTTGAGCTCCGCGACCTCGGCGCGGGCGTCGGCGAGCTGACCCTTCAGGACGCCGATCGACTCCTCGGCGGTCTCCCGCTTGGCCCGGGCCTCGTCGACGGCCGCCTGGACCTCGATGTAACTGGTGGCCTTGCCGGAACCGCCGGCGGCCGCGTGCGCCCCCAGCACGTCGCCGTCGGGGGTGACCGCTCGCAGCTCGGCGTTCTGCGCGACCAGGCGGGTCGCGGCGGCCAGGTCGGGGACCAGGACGACGTCGCGCAGCGCCTTGTTGAGCGCCGGGCGGATGGTGTCGGGACAGTCGATGACATCGGGCGCCCACACGGCGCCCTCCGGCAGGGCCGGGCGCAGGCTGTCGAGCGAGCCCTGCATGCCCGGCGCGGCCGGGGCGGCGACCACGAGCGCGGCCCGGCCGGCGTCCGCGATCTTCAGCGTGCGCATGGCCTCGACGGCCTCGTCGATGCCGGTCAGCGCGACCGCGTCGGCCAGCACGCCCAGGGCGGCGGCCAGCGCGGCCTCGTGGCCGGGCCGGACGGTGAGCATCGAGGCGAGGCTGCCGAGCAGGCCGGGGATCTGGTCGGCCTTACCGAGCAGTGCACCGGCGCCGTCCTTGCGGCGCAGGCCGAGGGCGAGCGCCTCCTCGCGGGCCTTCCAGCTGGCGGCGTCCTTCTCGGCCGCCCGCTCGGCGTCGGAGAGCTCCTTGACGACCGCGGCCGCGCGGTCGTGCGCGGCGACGGCCTCGGCGTGCCGCTCGTCGAGCTCGGCGTTGTCGCGATCGGCCTCGGTGGACTCCGCGGACACCGCGTCGACCTCGGCCTGGGCGGCCTCGGCCCGCATGAGCGCGTCGTTGTGCGCGACCGCGAGCCGCTCGATCTCCTCGGCGGCACTTCCGGTACGGGCCCGGGCCGCGTTCACGTTGCCGGTGAGCTTGGCCAGTCCCTCACGGCGGTCGGCGATCGCCTTCGCGGCGGCCCGCAGTGCACCCTCGGCCTGCAGCAGTTGCCGTTCCAGCTCCTGGCGGTGCTCGACCGCCTCGGCCAGCCGCATCTGGTCCTCGGTGAGGGCCTCGCGCAGCTCCTCCTCCTGCTCCCGGACCCGTTCCGCCTCGGCCTCGAGCTGGTCCGGGTCCCGGCCCGTACGCTCGTCGTCCGGCGCCGCGGCGAGGTGCCGCAGCCGCTCGGAGGCCAGCTGCTCGGTGGAGCGGAAGCGTTCCTGCAGGGAGGAGAGTTTGTACCAGGTGTCCTGGGCGGCGGCCAGCAGCGGCGCGTCCTCGGCGTGGGCGGCCTCGAGGTCGGCGAGCCAGCGCTGGATCTCGCGGTTCTCCTCCTCGACCTGCTGGCGGCGCTCGCGCATCGCCGACTCGTCGGCGATCTCCTTGTCGAGCGTGGTGCGCAGGGTGTGCAGGTCGTCGGCGAGCAGCCGCAGCCGGGCGTCGCGCAGGTCGGCCTGGATGCCGGCGGCGCGGCGGGCCACCTCGGCCTGTTTGCCCAGCGGCTTGAGCTGGCGGCGCAGCTCGGCGGTGAGATCGTTGAGCCGGTTGAGGTTGGTCTGCATCGCGTCGAGCTTGCGGATCGCCTTTTCTTTGCGCTTGCGATGCTTGAGGACGCCGGCCGCCTCCTCGATGAAGGAGCGGCGGTCCTCGGGCTTGGCGTGCAGCATCGCGTCGAGCCGGCCCTGGCCGACGATGATGTGCATCTCTCGGCCGATGCCGGAGTCGCTGAGCAGCTCCTGGATGTCGAGCAGGCGGCAGGAGCTGCCGTTGATCTCGTACTCGCTTTCGCCGGAGCGGAACATCCGGCGGGTGATCGAGACCTCGGTGTAGTCGATGGGCAGGGCGCCGTCGCCGTTGTCGATGGTCAGGGTCACCTCGGCGCGGCCGAGCGGGGCCCGCCCGGCGGTGCCCGCGAAGATGACGTCCTCCATCTTGCCGCCGCGCAGCGCCTTGGCGCCCTGCTCACCCAGGACCCACGCGATGGCGTCGACGACGTTGGACTTGCCGGAGCCGTTGGGGCCCACCACACAGGTGATGCCCGGCTCCAGCCGCAGCGTCGTAGCGGAGGCGAAGGATTTGAAACCCTTCACCGTCAGGCTCTTGAGGTGCACGGATCTCCGGGGGTCGGCGGTGGTCTGCTGGTCAGCAGGTTACCCGCAGGCGCACGCCATGTCCGTGCACGCCGCGCGTCCCGGATCGTGCCGGTCTCGACCCGACCCGACACGTTTGTCGGAATTGGCGCTTCGGGCGCGGCGCAGAAGGAGCAAAAAGATGCGCGCCGCCACTTGGTGCTGTGGAGGCGCGCTTTGCGGGGTGCGTCACGTGGTGCGAGGGGATGTGGGCGCCGGGTCACGGCGCCCGGTGAAGCTCAGGTCAGCGCCGGCTCGGTCAGCCGCAGAAGATCGTCTGCCTCCGCGGCGGCGGCCGCGAGACGATCGTTCTCCGCCCGGAGGCGGGTGATCTCGAACTCCAGAGCCTGCACCCTGGAACGCAGTCGGGTGACCTCGTCGAGCAGGCGCCGGTCGGGCGCCGCACCTACGTGGCCGTAGAGGGCCTTCGCCATTTCGTCTCCTTGTAAAGCGCTGCCGGAAAGGCCGGCCAAACGCGCGCCCAGTGGTACCGCACACCTTTGTGCCCACGGACACGCGTGAGCACAAACTCCTGCACCCGGGGACGTGCTGTGGATGCAGATTTTCCATGTCCAGGACTCGACTGGACACAGATGGGCGCGACTGGCGACACCTCCATGGTGCGCTGATACCCACAGTCCGTCAAGCCGTGTGAACCGCGTGGCACCCGCCTGACCAGTGAATCACGCCACCCCGCGGGCCTTATCCAGGACTTATTTCTTTCTTAGCCGGTTTGCCCGGGCCGTGCGTGGCTGCTTACCGTCACCCGGGTCGAAACCTCTCGATCCCTCGAGGACCACGGAGGCACGACGTGCAGGGGCCAGCCGACCAGAGACCGACCGGGCGACACCGCGACCGGCAGGCGATGCCGTCGCCCGTGACCTTCGGCCTCTCCGTGACCGCCCTGCTCGCCGTGGTCGGTGCCGGCGCCGCGCTGCTGCCCTCCAGCTTCACCGGCTCGGGCACCGCGGCCGAGCACCCCGAAGCTGCCGTCGCCGCCCTGGTGCCGGGTGCCGGTGGCGGGGCACCCGGCACCGGGGTGGCACGGCCTTCGACCCCACCGCCCTCCTCGCCGGCGGCGACCCCGTCCACCGCGACGCCCGCGCCGAGCAGGACGGCCACCAAGAAGCCGGCCACCAAGAAGCCCGTGGTCAAGAAGACGCCGACCCGCAGGCCGACCACCAGCGCGCCCAAGGTCGGCGCCGGGCTGGCCGCCCAGGAGACCGAGGTCATCCGGCTGGTCAACGTGGAGCGGGACAAGGCCGGCTGCGGCTCGGTGCAGCTCAACACCAAGCTGCGGGCGGCCATCCGGTTGCACGTCCAGGAACTCGGCACCCACGGTGACCTGTACATCAGCCATGTGAGCGACGACGGCCGGGACTTCGTCACCCGGGCCAAGGCGCAGGGCTACAACGACCCCGGCGGCGAGAACGTGGCCCGGGGCCAGCGCGACGCCGCCGACGTCATGACGAGCTGGATGAACAGCGACGGTCACCGCGCCAACATCCTGAACTGCGACTTCAAGGCGCTCGGGGTGGGTGCGGTCAAGGGCGTGGACGGCACGATCGTCTGGGGCCAGCTTTTCGGACGTTCGTGAGCAAATAACTCCGAAAAACAGACAAATAGTGCGACCGACTGTCGCCTAGGCGACACGCTCCCGTTACTTTTCGCCGCTGCGTCGTTGCAGCCATCGTGATAACACCCCCGTCGCGCCCGTGGTGCTGACCGCATGCGCATCTGTCTGCTCACCGGGGGCGGCTACCCGTTCCGCCGGGACGCCCTCGGCGGCTGGTGCCGCACGCTCGTCGACGGCCTCGGCCGGTACACCTTCGACCTGCTGACCGTCACCGACCGCGAACCACCCGGCGGGCCGGCGTACCCGCTGCCCCGCCACGTCGCGTCCGCCCGGGCCGTGCCGCTGAGCCGCGAGATCCGGCGGCGCGCGGGCAACGACGACAACGCCACCGCCGCGGCCGTCCTGCTGTGCCGGGGACTGCTCAGTGAGGCCGAGCCCGCGGCGGCCGACGACCTGTTCGCCAAAGGGCTGCTCGGCCTGTCGATGCTGGCCGAGCCGGCCGAGCACCCGCTGAACTCGGTGCCGCTGACCGACGTGCTGCTCGACGCGTGGCGTACCGGGCGGACGTCGGCCAGTGAGGACCGGCTGCCGCGGCTCAGCCTGCGCGACGCCCGGACCGCCGCCACACTGCTGCGCCACGCGGCCCGGGCGTTGTCCGTACCGGTGCCTGCCGTTGACCTGGTGCACTGCGTCGGCGGCACGACGCCGCTGCTGGCCGCCCTGGCCGGCCGCTGGCGGACCGGGATGCCGCTGCTGCTGACCGAGGCGCGGGCCCCGGTGGCCCGGCCGCGGGCCGGCGAGGAGCGGCTCTCCCCCGCGGTGCGCACGGTGCTGCGCCGGTTCCGCCGGTCGGTCGCCCGCACCGGGTACGCCGAAGCCGGCCTCATCGCCCCGCTGAGCGCCTACCACCACTCGTGGGCGCTGGGGCACGGCGCCGAACCCAGCCGGCTCGTCCCGGTGCCCGCCGGGGTGGACCCGGTCGACTTCCCGTCCGCACCCGAGGCGAGGACACAGCCGGCCATCGTCTGGGCCGGCAACGGTGGCCCCGACAGCGGCCTGCGCGGGCTGCTGGAGGCATTCGCGATCGTGGCGACCGCCGTGCCCGGGACCGTCCTGCACCTCGTCGGGGTCACCGCCGCGCACGAGGACCACTGCGCCGAACAGGTCGAACGCACCGGGCTGGGGCGCGCGATCCGGCTGCACCCGCTGCCCGCCGACCCCCGGGACCGGTACGCCACCGGCCATCTCGTCGTGCACGTCCCGGGACCGGCCGATCCGCCGTACCGGTTGATCGAGGCCATGATGTCCGGCCGCGCCGTGATCGGGATCGACGTGGGCCCGGTCGCCGAGACCCTCGGCGACGCGGGCACGCTCGTCGCCGAGAACGATCCGGCGGCCCTGGCCGAGGCCTGCATCGGCCTGCTGCGGGCACCGGCCCGCCGCCGGGCGCTGGGTGACGCCGCCCGCCGCCGGGCCCTCGCCTGCTTCACCGCCGACCGGGTGGTCCGCGCCTACGGCGCCCTCTACGCCGATCTGGCTGGACCGCCGCCGGCCCCTTCCTACGAGCTCGCGCTGGCCGTGCCCGCCCCGCGCGACGCCCGGCCGGCCACCGTGCGCTGGCTCGCCGAGGCCGGTGAGGACCGGTGACCGGCCTGGCGCTGGGACCCGGCGTGCGGCGTGCGCCCGCTCTGGGGGTCACGCTGCTGCTGCGCTGCGCCCTCTACCTCGGGCCGCTCAGCGTGGTGATCGCCGCAGCGGGCCTGCTCGGCAGCCTGCCCTGGCCCGTGCCCGCCGGGACGCTGGTGCTCGGCTGGAGTGTCACGCAGATCCTCACCGGCACGGGTGCGGTCGTCGCCCGGCGCGGCGGTTCGGGCGCCGGGGCGCGGCTGGTCGGGCTAGGTTTCCTGACCGCGGCCGCGCTGTGGTGCGCGTTCGTGCTGCTCGCGCCGGCCTCCGTGACCGGCGCCGAGCCCGGCCGGGCGATCGCCGTCGGCGTCTGCGGGCTCGGGAGCCTGGCCTCGGTGACCGCGGCGCTGGTGAGCCGCACCGAGGCGGTGGTCGTGCGGTGGAGCCTGCCGTGCTGGCTGCTCGCCGCCATCGCCGTAGCCGGGGCGATCGGTGACACCTGGGCCGCCCGGGTGCCGGTCACGACACTGCTGCCGATCGCTGTCGCCGCCGCTGCCCTCCGGGCTTTCCGGCCCGCGTTCCGGCGTGGCGCCACCCTCGTGTTGCGGGGTGACGACCTGCGCGGCGTGGTCGGGCGGGCGGTGCTCGGGGCGGGTCAGGCCGCTTCGGCCGTCCTGCTCTGGCGGGCCGGGCCACCCGCGGCGACGTCGCCCGCGGTGCTGCCGCTGCTGGCTGCCGGGCCCGTCCTGGAGGCGCTGATCGGCTGGCACCGGCGGCAGGTCGAGAGCAGCCTCGACCTGGCCGAGAGCGACGAGGAGCACCGCGAGCACGTCGGTGGCGTGACCGTGGTGACCGTCGCCGCGCTGCTGCCGCCGCTGGCCGCCGGGATCGCCCTCGCGCTGGCCGCGTACCGGTTGCCGGGCGGAGTGGTGGGCGCGCGGGAGGGAGTGCTCGCGGTGGCCGGCGGGATCCTGCTCAGCGGCGTACTGGCCATCACCCTGCTGCTCGCCGCGCAGGCCCGGACCTGCACAGCCGCCCTGCTCGCCGTCGCGCCGCCGCTCGCGGCGGTCGCGGCCCCGCTGGTCCCGGCGCTGCCGCCGGACCCGCTCCGCACCGTCGTCGCCATCCTGGCGGCGACCCACCTCGTCGGACTGCTGACCGTCGCACACACCGCCGCAGACCCCCGGAGGACGTCGTGAAGACCCTTTTCCCCCCGTACGCCCAGCCGTCGCCCGACCTGGCACCCGACCGCGACACGTGGATCGTGCAGGAACGGCCCGGCGCCCGCCGCTCGGCCCACCGGATGCTCGGCCGCATCGACCTGGACTGGGGCGGACGCTCGCTGGCCGACGTGCTCGCCGACGTGGACGAGTGGCGCGCGGACGGCGCGGAAGGGCTCTTCCTGGACCGGGCGCCGGCCGGCTCAGGCGGCGTCGGGCCGGTGGCGCTGACCGTACGGCTCGCCGCCCGGCGCGGGCTGCACCGCATCGTGCTCAACCCGGGCGTGCCCACCCACCCGCTCTACCGCGACCTGGGCGTGCGGATCTGCACCTTCGACGGGCCCTGGTCGGCCTACCAGGGCTGGGCCGGCGACGGCGTGCTGCCCGGCGACGGCCACCTCGTGCACGGGGTGCCGACACCGCTGCTGACCGCCGCCCGCCGGCTGATGGGCCGCCGTGGTGCGGGCTTCGGGCTGGCCACCGACACCAGCCCCTACGTCAGCGCAGCGGCAGGCGGGGGCGCGGCTGGCAACGCGGACAGCTGTAGGACGAGCGGTTCATGAACTGCTCCCGGCGCATGATCGAACCGCACCGGTGGCAGGGCTGCCCCTCCCGCCCGTACGCGTTCAGCGACCGGTCGAAGTAGCCGCTCTCCCCGTTGACGTTGACGTACAGCGCGTCGAAGGTGGTGCCGCCCGCGACGATCGCCTCGCTGAGCACGTCGCGGACGTGGGCGAGCAGCCGGCGTACGGCGGGGCGGGTGAGCGCGTCGGTGGGGCGGGCGCCGTGCAGCTGGGCCCGCCACAGCGCCTCGTCGGCGTAGATGTTGCCCACGCCGGAGATCAGCGTCTGGTCCAGCAGGGCCCGCTTGATCTCGGTGTGCTTGCCGCGCAGCCGGGCCACGAACAGCTCGTCGTCGAACAGCGGGTCCAGCGGGTCGCGGGCGATGTGGGCGATCTCGTCGGGCAGCTCGGCCCCGCCCTCGGAGACGGACAAGCCGCCGAACGTGCGCTGGTCGACGAAGCGCAGCTGCGGGCCGTCGTCGGCGAAGGTGACCCGGACCCGCAGGTGCACCTCGTCCTCGGCCGTGGCCGGCTGCATCAGCAGCTGCCCGCTCATGCCGAGGTGCGCGATGATCGCGTCGCCGGAATCCAGCGGGAGCCACAGATATTTGCCGCGGCGGGCGACGTCGGTGATGGTCCGCCCCTTGAGGACGGCGGCGAAATGCACGTCGCCGGGCACGTGGCGGCGGATCGCCCGGGGGTGGCGCACCTCGACGGTGTCGATGCGCCGGCCGGTCACCCACTTGGCCAGTCCCTGGCGGACGGTCTCGACCTCGGGAAGCTCAGGCACGGGGGTCCTTCGGGGGTGGGGTCAGATCGTGTACGGCCAGACGGCGACCAGGTAGGCGCCGTACCAGAGGCCGAACGCCGCCCAGGTGGCGATCGCGAGGACCGCGACCCGGGGACGGGCGCGGGCGGCGGCGACGACCGAAGGCAGCAACGTCAAGAGTACGGGCAGCAGCAGGCGCGGCTTGGAGTGGTAGAAACCCGCCTGCCCGTAGGCCAGCACCATCGCGACGAGCCCGTACACGGCCAGCGGCAGCCAGGGCCGGCCGGCCAGCGCGACGCCGGCGGCGGCCAGGGCGGCCAGCAGGATCAGGGCGACGCTCATCGGCACCCAGCCCTCGCCGACGGTCAGCGTGCTGCCCAGGAAGTCGATCGTGCTGGCCCCGAAGTCGAACGACGTGCCCCAGCCCGCGGTCTGGATCTTGAACCAGGCGTCGAGGTCACCCACCCGCCACGCGACCCAGCCGAGATAGGCGGGCACCCCGGCGAGGGCGACGGCGGCCGCGGCCAGCGGTGGCCACTTGCGGCCCGGATCGCGGCGCACCGCGAGGACCGCGGCGACGGCCAGGGCGACCGCGGCGGCGGCGCCGGTCGGCCGGGTCAGGGCGGCGCCGAGGCCTAGCAGCCCGGCGGCCCACCAGACCTGGCGGTGCGCGGCGACGAACATGCCGGCCACCAGGGCCAGGAACAGACTTTCCGAGTACGCCATCGACAGCACCACCGACATGGGGGCGCCGCAGCAGATGGCGACCAGGGCCCAGCCGGCCCGGCGGCCGTAGAGCGAGGTGCCCAGCAGGTGCAGGGCGACCGCGGCGCCGACCGAGGCGAGCCAGCTCACCGTGAGCGCCGCGGTGCCGGAGTCGAGGCCGAGCCCGGACAGCAACCGGATCAGCATCGGGTAGAGCGGGAAGAACGCCAGCTCGTTGCCCTGCAGCGCGCCGTCGGCGCCGTACGTGTAGCCGCCCGGATAGCCCTCGGCGACCCGCTGGAACCAGCCGCCGTCCCAGATCAGCAGGTTGCTGCGCAGCCCGGCCGGCTCCGCGGTGGCGTGGTCCAGCACGACCAGGAACAGCAGCTGCACCAGCCGGGACAGGGCCAGGATGCCGACCGCGATCCCGGCGCCGCGCCACCGGCCGGCTTTGTCCCAGAGCCGCTCGGCGACGCCGGCCATCTCCGGACCGGACTCGCGCACCGTCACGCTCACCGCTAGGAGGCCTCGGGCAGCTCGGTGGGCCCGCCGCTCTCCGCCTCGGGCTTCTCCTCTGCTTCGGACAGCTCGGTGTGGCCGCCGCCGGCCACCGCCGGTGGCGGGGTCTGCGCCTCGGTCCGCTCGGTCAGGGTGCGCCAGGCGGCCGCGGCGGCGCGCTGCTCGGCCTGCTTCTTGCTGCGCCCGTCCGAGCCGCCGTAGCGCTCACCGGCCACCACGACCCAGGCCGTGAACGTCTTCGCGTGGTCCGGGCCGGCGTCGTCGATCACGTAGTCCGGCACACCCAGGCCCAGCGCCGCCGTCAGCTCCTGCAGGCTGGTCTTCCAGTCCAGGGCCGCGCCGCGCCCGGCCGACTCGGCCATCAGCGGGTCGAACAGCCGGTGGATCACGTCACCGGCCACGCTCAGGCCGTGCTCCAGGTAGATCGCGCCCAGCAGAGCCTCCAGCGTGTCGGCCAGGATGCTGGCCTTGTCGCGGCCACCGGTGGTCTCCTCACCCTTGCCGAGCAGCAGGTGCGGGCCGAGACCCTGCGGGCCGAGGGTACGGGCCACGTCGGCGAGCGCGTGCATGTTGACCACGCTGGCCCGCAGCTTGGCCAGCTGGCCCTCGGGCAGATCCGGGTGGTTGTGGAAGAGCGCCGAGGTGATCACCACCCCCAGCACCGAGTCGCCGAGGAACTCCAGGCGCTCGTTGGTCGGCAGACCGCCGTTCTCGTACGCGTACGAGCGGTGGGTCAGCGCGCGTTCCAGCAGGCCGGGCTCGATCGGGATGCCGAACGCCTCCTCCAGTGGCTCGGTGGAGGGCCGCCGGCGCTTGTCGTTACTGCTCATGAACCACCTCTGGAGTCTTCGTGCGCCGCGGGGCTCGGATGCCCCGCCGGGAACTGGATCAGGTCGGCGATGACCGGCACCGCGGCCCGCCGGTGCAGATCGGCGGCGAGAGCGATACCCGCGGCGATGTCGTCGGCGCTCGCGGCACCGTGGCAGACGACGACTGTGCCGCCGACACCGAGCAGGATGGCCGCCCGGGGCGGAACGTCGTCGGTGCCCGGAGGCCGGATCAGCGCGTACGCCGTCTCGAGGCCCTTGAGCAGCACGTTGCCGGTGAAGCCGTCGGTCACCACCACGTCGGCGGCGGTCCCGGTCACGACGTCGTTGCCCTCGACCAGCCCGGTGTAGTGCCCGCCGGCGGGTAGATCCAGGGCGGCCAGAACGGCGGGAGCGGCCCGGCGCAGACGATCGCCCTTACCGCGCTCGGTGCCGATGGTGAGCAGGCCGACGCGGGGGGCAGCGGCGCCGTGCACGACGGCGGCATACGCCGCACCGAGCCGGGCGTGCATGGCGAGGGTGTGTTCGTCCGGGTCGACGGAGGAACCCACGTCGAGCAGGACCAGCCGGCCGGCGACCGTGGGCAGCACGGCGGCCAGCGCGGGACGGCGTACGCCGTGCCAGCGGCCGAGACCGAGAGCGGCGGAGGTGACGGTGGCGCCGGTGTTGCCGGCGGAGACGACCGCGTCGGCGTGGCCCTGGGCGACGGCCAGTACGGCGGTGCGGACGCCGGATTCGACGCGGCTGAGTGCCTGGTCGGGGGCGGCGGCACGACTCATGGCCCGGTCCGGCCGGATGGACGGGCCGGCGTCACGGTTCGGGCCGGTCAGCGGCCGGTTCGGGTCGGCGTCGCGGTCCGGGCCGGCGGGGTGGCCAGGGCTGCGGCCGGGGGCTTCGCGGTGGGCCGGGCCGGCACGGCGGCCGGCGGCTTCCAGGTCGGCTGGGCCTGCCGGGGCGGTGATGCTGGTCACCCGGTCGCGGTCGGCCGGTGCCAGGGCACGCCGAAGGGCGTCGGCAGCCTCAGGGGGGCCGACGAGGAGCAGCTGGAGGGACGGATCGGCCTGGCAGGCGCGCAGAGCGCCGTCAACCACGACGGCGGGAGCATGGTCCCCGCCGAGGAGGTCGACGGCGATCCGCGCGGTGCCCGGCTCCGGTGCAGCCGCGGCCGAGATGACTCGGCCGGACTGTCCCGGAGCCTGAGCACCGGACGTTCGCCGCTCAGGTGCGACCCGCCCGAAAGTCGGGCTTGTCACTCCGTGGTGCTCAGACCTCGAGGACCTGACGGCCGTTGTAGGTGCCGCAGACCCCGCACGCAGTGTGCGGCAGGTGCGGCGACTTGCACTGGGGGCACGCCACGGTCTGGACCGCGGTGGCCTTCCAGTTCGCCCGGCGGGACCGGGTGTTGCTGCGCGACATCTTGCGCTTGGGGACGGCCACGGTACCTACTCCTCGATCAGATCTTCGGGGTCTTGCTCAGTTCAGGTTCTTCAGTTCTTCGGGTCTTGCGGTGACGCCACCGTCGGCAGGTCGGCTGACAGGTCGCGCAGGGCGGCCCAGCGGGGATCGACCTCGTCATGGCTGTGGTCAGCCGGGACGTCGTCGAGATGCACCCCGCACTCGGGGCACAACCCCGGGCAGTCCGGCCGGCAGACCGGGTTGGTCGGCAGCGTGAGCACCACCGCGTCCCGTACCGCCGGCTCCAGGTCGAGCAGGTCGCCGTGCATCCGGCCCACCTCGTCCTCGTCCGTCGTCTCCTCCGTGGTGCTGTCCGCGTAGGCGTACAGCTCCGCGATGTGGACGTCGAACGGCTCCGAGATGTCGTTGAGGCAGCGACCGCACTCGCCGGAGAGCGAGCCGCGGACGTTGCCGCTGACGTAGACGCCCTCGGAGACCGACGTCAGGCTCAGATCGAGCTCGAGGTCGGAACCCGTGGGCACCGAGATCAGTTCCAGACCGAGGTCCGGCGGTGCCGGCACCACCCGTTTCAGGGCGCGCGTCGCCCCGGGCTGGCGCGGGAGCTTCGTCGTGTCGACGACCAGCGGCTGCCTGGGATCGAGGTGGTTCTGCGTGTGCTTGGGCATCATGATTCCTCAGCCTGTAGGTAGGCCGACAGGAAAGGTTACCTGAGCAGCGGGCTCAGCGTCGAATCGGGTCGGCGGGCGCCGGCCGGCTCAGAACGGCAGCGGCCGCTCGTTCTCCTCACCCTGGAACGTGCCGATCTCGCGCAGCGCGTGCATCTTGTCGCGGCCCCGCTCTATCGACGACAACGCCCTGGTCAGGAACTGTTCGAAGTTGGCCAGCGCGGTGTCGACGTAGTCGTCGACCTCCTCGCGCAGCCGCTGCGCCTCGGAACGGGCCTCCGCGACGATCCGGGCACCCTCGTGCTCGGCCGACACGGTGATCTCGTTGACCGAGACCAGCCGGGCGTGCTCCGTCTCACCCTCGCCGATGATCCGGTCCGCTTCGCGCTTGCCCGCGTCGATGATCTTGTCGCGTTCCTCGAGCAGCGCCACCGCCCGGCGCAGGTCGCTCGGCAGCTCAGCGCGCAGCTCTTCCAGCAGCGCGATCATCTCGCCGCGGTCGAACATGAAGTTGGTCCGGGACATCGGCACCGAGCGTGCCGCCTCCACCATGGAGATGATCTCGTCGATGCGGTCGAGCGGATCCACCGGCGCCTCACTCCTGTCATCTCACACTCACGCTGAGTGGGTGCGATCACGTTACTGCCGTACCCGATGATGCATCCGCGAAGGGCACGCCGTCAGTTTTGCCGCAGTCTGGTCACGAGCCGCTCGCCGACGAAGTCCGGGACGTAGGACGAGGCGTCCCCGCCCCACTTGACCACGTCCTTGACCAGACTGGAGGACAGGAACGAGTACAGCGGATTGGTCGGCATGAACAACGTTTCCACGCCGGAGAGCCCGATGTTCATCTGCGCCATCTGCAACTCGTAGTCGAAGTCGCTGACCGCGCGCAGGCCCTTGATGACCACTGCCGCGCCTTGGGCCTTGCAGAAGTCGACCAGCAGTCCATGGAAGGACTCGACCCGTACGTTGTCGTACGCGGCCGTGGCCTGCCGCAGCATGCCGATGCGTTCCTCGACGGCGAACAGCCCGGTCTTCGAGTGGTTGATCAGGACGCCCACGATGACCTCGTCGAAGAGCCGGCTGGCCCGCCCGATGATGTCGAGGTGCCCGTTGGTGACCGGATCGAAGGACCCGGGACAGACCGCGCGTCTCATGATCGGCGACCGTACCAAAGAGTGGTCTCGCCGTAGCGCCGGCTGCGCTCCTCGGTGATGCCGTCCACCCAGCTCAACGGCTCACCCCGGACCGCCGTACGGCTGGAGCGCTCGAAGGTCACGACGGCGTCGTCCGCGAGCCAGCCGTGCTCGACCAGCGCCTGCTGCACCTCGGCCACCTCGTCGTCACTCACCGCGTACGGGGGATCGGCGAAGACGACGTCGAACGGACCGCCCTCGGGCGGGCCGGCGAGCACCTGGCCGACCCTGCCGGTGATCAGCCGGGCCGCGCTGCCGACGCGGAGCGTCACGATGTTGTCGCGGATGGCTCGCGATGCCTTGGCGTCGGCCTCGACGAGCAGGGCATAGGCGGCCCCCCGGGACAGGGCCTCCAGGCCGACCGCCCCCGAACCGGCGTAAAGGTCGGCGAACCGGGCGCCGGCCAGGTCGGTCATGGTGCCGAGGGCGCTGAAGTAGGCCTCCCGCACCCGATCGGCGGTGGGCCGGGTCTGCCCGCCGACCGGCGCGGCCAGCCGGCGGCCGCCGTGTGCACCGGCGATGATCCTGGTCATGCGGCCTCGCGAGGGTCTGCAGATAGCACGATGTGACGCTACGCCACCACCGGTGACCGGCCACTGCGGAGTGAACTTTCACCCAGCCGGAGCGGCCATTTGCTCACGGAACGCATCGATGCCAGAGCTGACGGCTCAACGAAGATCTCGAATAGGTATCAACCCGGTTAGCCCCGCATTCGGTGTTACTCAGATTCGCCGTCTTGGCTATGGTCGGTCGGCCGCCGACGAAACGCTGTCGGCTCGACGATGCGGGGAGGCGTCGTCGCTGGCTCTCGCCGCACCCATTGCCTGGCGATTGCCGCCCTTGCTTTCCCGCGCCGTACCCCTCGATCTCTGTACAGGAGTAGGCGTGAATCTGAAGTCCCCCCTGCGCCGCACCGCGGTTCTGGCCGCCGGCGCGCTCATCGGCCTGAGCGGCGCGTTCGCGCTCGCCGGCCCGGCCAGCGCCCACCACAACATCGTCACCGGCAACGTCGACTGCGACAAGGTCGCCGGCGAGTGGGTCGTGAACTGGACGGTTCAGGCGGTCGGCAACGCTCCGACCTACAAGTGGACCGAGGTCACGCTCACGCCTGCCGGCACCACGATCGACAACGATGACCTCAAGGTCAACGGCAAGGACCTCGAGAACAACAAGCCGCTGACCGGCAAGCAGCGCGTGCCCGGCAAGGAGCTCAGCTCCTCGCTGACCGTCGCGGCCCACTGGACCAGCGGCGACGCGAAGGAGACCGGCACGGTCACCTTCGAGGGCAAGTGCGAGAAGACCCCGTCCGAGGAGCCGTCGACCCCCACCGAGGAGCCGTCGACCCCGACCGAGGAGCCCTCGACCCCGCCGGCCATCCCGTCCGACCTGCCCGGCGAGGCCGAGCCGATCCTCGAGGCCGACTGCACCACGATGACCATCGGCCTGGACAACCCGGCCAACGGCGTCGAGTACACCCTGAAGTTCAAGACCAGCAAGGGCGAGACCCGGACCCTGGTCATCAAGCCGGGCGAGAAGAAGACCGAGACCTTCAGCGCCACGACGGGCTTCAAGATCGACCTGACCATCTCGGCGACCTACGAGGGCGAGAAGTTCTCGGAGACCGTGCCGGTCGAGTACGAGCAGCCCGAGGACTGTGACAACAGCGGTTCCGGTGGCGGCCTGCCGCTGACCGGTGCTGCCGCGGGCAGCATCGCGGGTGGCGCGGGTGCCCTCCTGGTCATCGGTGCCGGCCTGTTCTTCATGGCCCGCCGTCGCAAGGTGAAGTTCACCGCCTGATCCATCGGCAAGCAGCTCCACGAAGGGCGCGTCGACCGTCACGGTCGGCGCGCCCTTTCGCTGTCCACTTGCGACAGAAAATCCCCATTGATCAACACTTACCGCATTGATGAGGTGCCGCTCAGTAGATCGTTTGTCTCGGCTGGGCCTCAACAGTCTTAAGCCGTCCTGAGCTGTTTCCCAGAAACCTTCAAGTGGCTATCGTCAGGCCGCATCACCGACGAAACGCTGTCGGTTCGACGGCGCGGGGAGGCGCTGTCGCAAGCCCCGCTGTCCCCCGGCGGTGGCGCACTGTCTCCCTGTGTCGTGCCCCCTCGTTCCGCCGTCACATGGAGTACGCGTGAAGTTGAACTCCCCGCTCCGGCGCGCCGCGACCGTCCTCGCCGGTGCCGTCCTCGGCCTGACCGGACTCACGGTCGCCGCGTCCCCCGCCAGCGCCCACGACACCGGCATCAACGGTGTCGCGAAGTGCGACACCGCTACCGGCACCCGGATCGTCACCTGGACCCTCACCAACGACTGGCCCGCCAACGCCACGGTCGGCGAGCTCACCACGACGCCCACCGCCGTCGAGGGGCTGCAGAACGGCACGGTCATCCCGGCCAAGAGCCACGGCAAGGACGGCGAGCTGGTCGTCACCCAGCAGGTGACCGGCGACGCGGCCAAGGAGGCCACCGTCTCCTTCAAGTCGCGCTGGTCCGACGACGGCTACGAGAACGAGGTCAAGAAGGGCTCGGTCAAGCTGACCGAGCCGTGCGTCAAGGACGAGGCCCCCTGCGTCACCGCGGACAAGGCCAGCTTCCACCACACCTTCGGCGTCAAGGAGGACGGCTCGACCGCGACCGTCAGCCTCGACGACGGCATCACCCTCTGCGAGGGCGAGCCGGTCACACTGGTCTCCTACTTCGCGCCGAAGCCGCAGTTCTCGGTGCCGCAGTACAAGTTCGACTCCGACACCGGCACGATCACCAACGAGAAGCGCTCGGTCGACCTGAACGTCGACGTGCCGAAGTGCAACACCCAGGTCGACCTGTTCTTCGGCGGCGAGGACGACATCATCGGTGAGATCACCGAGGGTGGTAAGCGCTACGACAACCTCAAGCTGGGCAGCGGCAGCGGCCTCGGTGGCCGCTCGAAGGGCCCGCAGGGCTGGTTCAACGGCGGCTCCAAGGGCTGCCAGACCCCCGCGGTCGAGCCGCTGTCGCAGTGTGACGGCACCGTGGCGATCAACCTGAGCAACGACGGCCTGACCGACAAGTACCCGATCGAGTTCACGGTCACGGCGGGCGAGTTCACCAAGAAGGTCACCGTGACCAAGGGCAAGGGCGAGACCGTCGTGGTCCCGGCCGGCTCCGGCTCGATCACGGTCTCGGCACCGGACATGAAGGACGTCGTCTACGACTGGGTGCGGCCGGCCGACTGCGAGCTGCCGAACGTCGTCGTCGAGAACGACTGCAAGACCGTCACGATCACCGTCGAGAACCCCGAGGGCGTCCAGCCGGCGACCGCGCGGGTCACCTACGGCGACGACGTCAAGGACGTCACCGTGGCGGCCGGCAAGACCGAGAAGATCACCTTCAAGCGCGGCGACGACACGTACGCCACGGTCGAGTTCCCCGACCTGAACGTGGAGCCGATCAAGGCCACGCTCGGCGAGGTCGACTGTGACAACGGCGGCGGCGCGGGCGGCGGTAACGGCGGCGGCGACGACACCGGCGAGCCGGGCCTGCCCGTCACCGGCCCGGTGGCCGGCACCATCGCGGGTGTCGCGGTCCTGCTCCTCATCGCGGGCGGCGTGTTCTTCTTCATCGCCCGGCGGCGCAAGGTGACCTTCACCGCCTGATCCACCAGCAAGGCATCACAGGGGTGCGTCGGCCGGAAGCGGTCGGCGCACCCCGCTTCTCTCTCCCCGAAGCGAGCGGACGTGCTGAACAACGTGCTCCCCCGCGCCGCGGCAATCACCGCCGGCGCGCTCCTCGGCCTCACCACCCTGATGGCCGCCACCCCCACCCAGGCCGCCCCGACCCAGGCCGCGGCCCGCCCCCAGGCCGTGGACCGCACCCAGGCCGCAGTCCGCGCCCAGGCCCAAGCTCCCGCCCAGGCTGCGGCCCGCACCCTGGCCATGGCCCCCGCCCAGGCACCTGTCCCGCCTCGGACCGATGGGCCTACGGCGCAGACCGACATCACGGGGATCGCCAAGTGCGACACGGTCGCCGGCGAGTGGACCGTCACCTGGACGATCACCAACAACTGGACCGAAATGGCCAAGGTAGACAAACTGACCACCGCGCCGGCCCCGGTCCCCGGCCTGGCCGACGGCGGTTTCCTCAACCGCCGCCAGGAGAGCGGCACCATCGGCAAGACGATCTTCACTCAGGTGCTGCGGGACAGCCCCGCCGAAGCGTCGGTCTCGTTCGTGGCCGTGTGGGCGAAGACCAAGGACGCCGACAACAAGGCCACCGTCCAGCTCGGCGCATGCGAGAAGCCCGAGCCGCCGTGCGTGGAGCAGGCTCAGGCGCGCTTCCACCACGAGTTCGCCATCAAGGACGGCCAGGCCACGGCTTCAGTGGCGCTGGACGAAGACGTCAAGCTCTGCAGCGCAGAGCCGGTGACGCTGGTGACCTACTTCGCGCCGAAGCCGGAGTTCTCGGTGCCGCAGTACGTCTTCGCGCACCAGACCGCGACGATCAGCAACGAGCAGCGCACGGTCACCCTGGTCGCGGAGCTGCCGGCCTGCAACACCCAGGCCGACCTGTTCTTCGGCGGCGAGGACGACATCATCGGTGAGATCACCGAGGGTGGTAAGCGCTACGACAACCTCAAGCTGGGCAGCGACAACGGCCTCGGTGGCCGCTCGGAGGGCCCGCAGGGCTGGTACAACGGCGGCACGAAGGGCTGCCACCAGCCGGCCGTGCAGCCGGTGTCCCAGTGCGACGGCACAGTCGACGTGAACCTGAGCAACACCGGCGAGCAGACGAAGTACCCGGTCGACTTCACGGTCCGGGCCGGCGACTTCACCACGACGGTGACCGTCGCACCCGGCAAGGGCGAGACGGTACGGGTGCCGGCCGGCAGCGGCCCGATCACGGTGACTGCTGACGGCATGAAGGACGTCGCCTACGAATGGCAGCGCCCGGAGAACTGCCCGCCCCCGGGTGACGGCGACGGCGACGGCGGTAACCCGGGCGGCGAGGGCCCAGGTAACGGCGGCGGTCCGGGTAACGGCGACGGATCCGGCAGCGGAGGCGGCGCCGGCGAGGACGACGGTGGCCTCCCGGTGACCGGCGCGGCGGCCGGCACGATCGCGGCCGGAGCGGTGGTCCTGCTGATCGGCGGCGGAGTGCTCTTCCGGGTGGCCCGGCGTCGCCGCGTCACCTTCACCCCGTGAGCTGAGCCGCGACGCGTTGGGGCGCGCCGACCACCCGGTCGGCGCGCCCCATGCTGTTTTCGCTCAAGCCCGACCCCGGCCGGGCTCAGCGGCCGAAGGCCGGCCGGAACCCGGGGCCAGAGGTCCGCGGGCCGCCGGACGGCGCCGGACGGACTAAAGGCCGACAGGACGTCCAAAGCTGCCATCCGGCTCAGGCCGGTACTCGTGCACCTCGACAACCGCCGCGACCGGGATCGGCTCGTACACGTGCGGGAAGAGCATGCCGCCCGGATCCGGCGGATCACCCTGCTCCCAGACCACCGGCCGGCTCAGCCGGCTCTCGTCGATCTCCAGCAGCACGATGTCCTGCCGGCCCCGGGCCAGCGCCGTCGCCGGCACCGCCACCTGCTCCGGTGTCGAGCAGTGGATGAAGCCCTGGCTTTCCAGCGTGTCGGCCGCATACCGCCCGGCCGGCACCGCCGCTTCCCACTCCGCGCGGGGACAGAAGTGCAGGATCATCCCTTCTCCAAATACTCGGCGCGTTCCTCGTCCACCAGGGCTGCGACCGAGGCCAGCAGCGCCGGGTGCTTCGCCAGCGTGGGGTCTTCGGCCACGAGTTGCTGGGCCTCCGCCCGGGCGTCGGTGATCAGCTTGCTGTCCCGCAACAGGGAGAGCAGCCGCAGGTGGCTGTGCTTGCCGGACTGCGAAGCGCCCAGCACGTCACCTTCGCGGCGTTGTTCCAGGTCCAGCTCCGCGAGCCGGAAGCCGTCCGTTGTGGACGCGACCGCGTCGAGGCGTTCGCGGGCCGGGGTGCCCTCCGCCGCCTCGGTCACGAGCAGGCAGATGCCCGGCGCCGAGCCCCGGCCGACCCGGCCCCGCAGCTGGTGCAGCTGGGAGACGCCGAAGCGGTCGGCATCCATGATGATCATGACGGTGGAGTTGGGCACGTCGACGCCCACCTCGATCACCGTCGTGGCGATCAGCACGTCCAGGTCACCGGCCGCGAACCGGCGCATGACCGCGTCCTTCTCGTCCGCCGGCAGCTTGCCGTGCAGGATGCCGAGGCGCAGCCCGTGCAGCGGACCCTCCTCGAGGATCGGCGCGACCTCCATCACCGCCAGCGGCGGGCGGCGGGCGGGTTCATTGTCGCTCGGCGGCTCCTCGTCCTCCTCGGCCTCCGCCGAGCCGATCCGCGGGCACACCACGTACGCCTGGTGACCGGCCTGGACCTCCTCGCGCACCCGCCGCCAGGCCCGGTCCAGGAAGGCCGGACGCTCGGGCGGCACGACGTGCGACGCGATCGGCGAACGGCCGCGCGGCAACTGCGACAAAGTGGACGTTTCCAGGTCGCCGTACACGGTCATCGCGACCGTGCGCGGGATCGGCGTCGCCGTCATCACCAGGACGTGCGGCGGCTGCGCGGCCTTGGCCCGCAGCGCGTCGCGTTGCTCCACCCCGAAGCGGTGCTGCTCGTCCACGACCACCAGGCCGAGATCGTGGAAGTCGACCCCTTCGTACAGCAGAGCGTGCGTGCCCACCACGATGCCGGCGGTCCCGTCGGCGACCTTGGCCAGCGCGGCCCGCCGGGCCGCCGCGCCGAGCGAACCGGTGACCAGGGTGAGCTGCGTGCCGTTCGGATCGCCGTCGAGCTCCCCGGCCCGGCCGAGCGCGCCCAGCTGGGCGCTGATGCTGCGGTGATGCTGGGTGGCGAGCACCTCCGTCGGCGCGAGCAGCGCGGCCTGCCCACCCGCGTCGACGACCTGCAGCATGGCCCGGACCGCCACCAGCGTCTTGCCGGAACCGACCTCACCCTGCAACAACCGGTGCATCGGATGCGCGCGGGCCAGATCCGCCGCGATCTCCTCACCGACCCGGGCCTGCCCCTCGGTCAGCTCGTAGGGCAACGCCGCGTCGAAAGCGGCGAGCAACCCGGCCTCGGTGCGCGGCCGCGACCTGCCGGGCGCGGCGGCCGCCCGCGCCTTGCGCTGCACAAGCGTCAGCTGTACGGCGAAAGCCTCGTCCCACTTCAACCTGTACCGGGCCAGTTGCAGATCCTTGTCGGAGCTGGGCCGATGGATCTCCCGCAGGGCCTTGCCGATGCCGATCAGGTTGCGGCTGGCGCGGACCGTGCCCGGCAACGGATCATCCGGCGGCTGGAAGGTCTCCAGCACCTCCCGCACGTACCGGGCGATCGTCCACGTCGGCACGGCGGCCGCGGCGGGATAGACCGGGATCAGCGCCCCGGCGAACTCCTCGATCTCCTCGGCCGCCTCGTCCTGCGTCGCATCCGCCTTGAGCAGCTGGTACGCCGGCCCGTTGAGCTGGCGCTTGCCGCGGAAGTCGGTCACCTTGCCGGCGAACAGCCCCCAGCGGCCGGTGCGCAACTCGCGCTCCCGCCACGCCTGGTTGAAGAACGTGCACGTCAGCGTGGCCCCGGAACCGTCCCCGATGGTGATCTCCAGCATGGAGCCGCGGCGCTGGCGCATCGGCCGTACCGTCGTGCTCTTGACCTGGGCCAGCAGGGTGACCTGCTCGCCGACCTCGAGCTTGCGCATGTCGGTGTGCTCACCGCGCTCGTCGTAACGACGCGGGAAGTGATAGATCAGATCACCGGCGGTGTGCAGGTCGAGATGGGTGGCGAGCGCCTTGGCCTTGGCGGCACCCAGCACCTTCTCCAACGGGGTGTCGGTGGTGGTGACGGTCTTGGTGTCGGTCATTCCACTCCTACCAGCAGGTGGTAGCGGGGCTGGCCGCCCGCGTAGCTGTTCAGCTCGACGAAGCGCCACTGGCTGGTGACGTGGGCCCGCAACCGCTCCTCGAGCGCGGGCGGGGCGTCCGCGCCGAGCACCAGGGTGACGAGCTCGCCGCCGCCACCGAGCAGCCGGTCGAGCAGGCGCAGGCAGACCTCTTCGAGATCGTCCCCGATGACGTGCACCTCGCCGTCGACGAGACCGAGCAGGTCGCCGGGATGACAGCGGCCGGCGACGGTGAGGGCCTCGCGGCTGGCGGTGCAGACCTCGCCGTACCGGCAGGCGCCGGCGGCCTCGGCCATCGCGATGACATCGTCATCGAACGGCCGCCCCGGATCACGGACGGCGAGGGCAGCGAGGGCCTGCACCGGCGAGCGGGTGGGGACGACACTCACCCGTACGCCGCCAGCAGCGGCTTCCTGCGCGGCGGAACGGGCGACGGCGTGGGTGTTGGCGTCGTTGGGCAGGAGCACGATGTGGCCGGCGCCGGTGGACGCGATGGCGGTCAGCATCTCGGCTGTGGACGGATTGCGGCCGACGACGGTGGCACCCTCGGCGGCGAAGATGGCGGTGAGCCCGTCCCCGGCGGCGACCACAACCGTGGCCCGGGTGCCGGGATCTGCCGCGTCGGCTCGGAGCGGCTGCTCCGGCGGGGGGCCGTCCGGCCGGCCGATGGTGAGCCGGTTGCTGTCGTGCCGGTCCTGGGCTCGTCGATCTTCGTTGCGCCGGTTGTCTCCGGGTCCGGTGTTGTGCCGGCTGGTCTTGGATCGGTCGCTCGCCGCCCGGTCGCTCCCGGCCCAGTCACGCAGGGTCCCGTTCTCAGCCCGGCTGTTCTCAGCCCGGCTGTTCTCAGCCCGACCGTCGGCAACCCGGCTGTTCTCGGCCCGGCCGTCGGCAGCCGGGTTGTGCGGGGGCGGGGTGCTCTCGTGCCGGTGGTCTTCGAGGTGGGTGACGGTGATGCGGTGCGGCCGGCCCGCGACGACGCCGGCCTCGATCGCCGCGCCGACCTCGGCGACCGCCACGTGGACGTGGACGTTCCAGGTGGGCGGATCACCGTCGCCGGTCCCGACGATCACCAGCGAGCCGCCCATGTCCCCCAGCGCGCTCCGCAGCGACTCGACGCTCTCGGGCGGCGCATCCAGCAGATACTGCACCTCATATCCCAAGTCGTCATGGCCGCCGCCTGGTGGGAGGTGCTTCGGAGCCGGAAGGCCGGCAGACGATCCCGCGGCGGCCGGAGGAGGCGGGAGGCTGGTGTTCAGGGCTTCGACGAGGGCTTCCAGGAGGAGGACCAGCCCGCGGCCCCCGGCGTCGACCACACCGGCGCGGGCCAGGATCGGGAGCTGCTGGGGCGTGCGGGCCAGGGCTTCCGCCGCCGCGCGGGCCGCCGCCCGGGCCACCGCGACCAGATCGTCCGACGCGGCCTTGCGGGCCCCCTCGGCCGCCGCTGCCACCACCGACAGCACCGTGCCCTCGACCGGCTTGGCAACCGCCGCGTAGGCCGCCTCGGTCGCCGTGCGCAGAGCCCGGGTCAGCTCGCCGCCGCGCACAGCCACCGCCGTGGCGAAGGTGTCGGCCATGCCGCGCAGGATCTGCGACACGATCACGCCGGAATTGCCCCGGGCGCCCAGCAGTGCGCCCCGGGCCATCAGGCGCATGGTGCCGCCCAGCGCGGTCGAACCGGCGGCGGGCTGCTGCTCGGGGGCGTCGTCCAGCGCCTGCTGGGCCGACGTGAGCGTGAGCACAAGGTTGGTGCCGGTGTCGCCGTCCGGCACCGGGTAGACGTTCAGCTCGTCGATCTCGTGCTGATGCGCCCGGAGCGCGGCCAGCCCACGACCGCACCAGCGGCGGACCGCGGCGGCGTCCAGGGAGTCCAGCACGCGAAAAGCGTACTAACCAGCACCGACAATTGCCGGGTGCCGGGCTTCTCCGCGGGTACGGCCAGGGGCGATTGGCTGTCCCGGCCGACCATCGGGTAATCTGGCCAGGATGCCCGGATGTTTGCTGTCCGGGGCACCCTCAGTTGCTTTCAATCCCAGGAGTACCCCGTGGCTAGCGTGTGCGACGTCTGTGGCAAGGGACCGGGCTTCGGCCACAACGTGTCCCACTCGCACCGGCGGACCAACCGCCGCTGGAACCCGAACATCCAGTCGGTGCGCACCCCTGCCGGTGGTGGCAACACCAAGAAGCTCAAGGTCTGCACCTCGTGCATCAAGGCCGGCAAGGTCGTCCGCGCCTGACCTCAGCAGTGTGACAGCCCGCCCGGTCCTGGAGACCAGGCGGGCTTTCTGCGTGCCTCGGGAACGCCGCTCAGAGGGTCCGCGCGAAGGACAGCACGCCTTCCTCGCCCGCGTAGTAGCCGAAGTCCTCGATGCGCTCGTAGCCGCACTTCAGGTACAACGCGATCGCTTCGGGCTGCTTGTCGCCGGTCTCCAGGATCACCCGCTTGCAGCCTCGTTCGCGGGCTGACTCCTCGATCGCCGTCAGGACCCGGCGGGCCACCCCGCGGCCTCGGGCCGCCGGCACTGTGAACATCCGCTTGAGTTCGGCGTCCTCGCCGTGCGCCCGCCATCCGGCACAGCCCAGCAGCATCTCGTCGAGGTCGGCCGCCGAGCCCGTGTAGGCGACGATGAACGCCCCGGCCGGCGGGGCGAAGTCCGTCGCTGCCACGGGCGTGTCGTCGCCCGTGCCGCCGTACCGCCGGCTCAGCTCGGCCATGGCCTCGGCTATCAGTCGCTGCACCGCGGGCTCGTCGAATCGGGCCTCGCGGATCTTGATCTCGTCCACGCCGACCAACATTAACCATCGTCAGCGGAAGTGGTCCCAGCCCGTGCCGCCCTGCCACGGCCGGCGGTCGACCGTGACGCCGGTGCCCTCGTGCACGCTGCCGACCGCGCGCCAGCCCGGCGGCAGCTGCGTGCCGGGCGGGAAGGTCGCCGCCAGGGCGTGGTCGTCGCCGCCGGCGAGCAGCCACACGTACGGGTCGACGCCGAGCGCCGAGGCCGCGTCGCGCATCTGGTCGGGCACCTCGAACGCCGACCGGTCGATGTCGATGCCGACCACACTGGCCGCCGCGACGTGGCCGAGATCCTGCAGCAGCCCGTCGGAGATGTCGATCATCGAGGTGGCTCCCAGCCGGGCCGCGGCCGGACCGGCGGCGTACTCCACCTCGGGGCGCCGGTACGCCTCGACCAGCAGTTTCGGCGTCCGGAAGCCGCGGGACAGCACGGTGTAGCCGGCCGCCGCGTGCCCCGTGCGGCCGGCCAGCGCGACCACGTCCCCCGGCTGGGCTCCGCTCCGCAGGACCGGCTCGCGGCCTTCCAGGTCGCCCAGCGCCGTGACGGCGATGGTCAGGGTGGGGCTGGAGGACATGTCGCCGCCGACCACCGCCGCGCCGACCCGGCCGGCTTCGGTGGAGAGGCCGCCGGCGAGTTCCTCGGCCCATTCCACCGGCAGGTCCGTCGGCACGCAGAGGGCCACCAGCAGGGCCGTGGGAGTCGCGCCCATGGCGGCGATGTCGGCCAGGTTCGCCGCTGCCGCGCGGTGCCCGACGTCGGCCGCGCTGGACCAGTCGCGCCGGAAGTGCCGGCCCTCGACCAGGACGTCCGTGCTGGCCACGACCCGCCTGTCCGGGGCCGCCACGACCGCGGCGTCGTCGCCCGGACCGAGCAGACTCGCGGCGCCGGTCTCGAGCCGCGCGACGATCCGGGTGATGAGCCCGAACTCCCCCGTCTCCGCGATGCTCAACGTCCCACCGTTCCTCTCGAGTTCGGTCTGCCCCGCAAGTGCGCTGCCGACCGGTTTCGTACTGTAGTTTCACGTTCGGGTCGCCGGCGGCGGCGGATAGGAGTCTGATCGTGGTCCAGGCGTACATCCTCATCCAGACGGAGGTCGGAAAGGCCCGTGACGTGGCCGCCGCGATCGACAAAATCAATGGAGTGGTACGTGTCGACGCGGTCACGGGGCCCTACGACGTCGTGGTACTGGGCGAGGCGCACAGTGTCGACGAGCTCGGCCGGATGATTGTGAGCAAAATCCAGTACGTGCCGGGCATCACCCGGACCGTGACGTGCTCCGTGGTAAATCTCTGACCATGGTTGACGTGCGCACCCGCCCCGAATCCCAGCCCCCCGCACCGGACCGGACGATGCGCAGCGCCGCCCTGTGGGCGACGGTGATCGCCGTGCCGGTCGCGGTGCTGGCCGGCCTGCTGATCTTCACGAAGATCGTCCCGGAGACCGGCAGCGCGGCGCCCAGCCCGTCGGTCACCCAGCCGGCGGTCGTCCCGGCAGCCCCGGTGCAGATGGCCGCGCCGACGCTGGCGGCCCGCCCGGCCGAGGTGTGCCTGGCGGTGACGTCGCAGTTGCCCGTCAAGGTGCGCGACCTGGCCGCCCGCAAGGTCAGCGCCGGACCGGAGCAGAACGCCGCCTACGGCGAGCCGCCGCTGACGGTGGCCTGCGGGGTGGCCCAGCCGAAGATGTGCGCGTCGCTGGACGACAGCGGCAGGGGCTGTGTGCCGCTCGACACCGAACTGCTCACCATGAACAAGGTCTGCTGGTACGCCTCCCAGCAGGGCGACGCGGCCGTCTTCACGACGATGGACCGGGAAGTCCCCGTCCAGGTCACCGTTCCGAAGCAGTACGCGCAGCCGGCCCAGTGGGCCAACGAGTTCTCCGACATCGTGGTGAAGACCGACAAGTCGAGCACCGTCGGAGTCCCCAGCGGCTGCGTCTAGGACGGGCCCTAGTGCAGGCCGGTGCCGCGGCGTAGCGCGGTGCGGATCAGGCGGTCGACGACCTTGGGGTATTCCAGGCCGGTGGCCGCCCACATCAGCGGGAACATCGACGTCGGGGTGAAGCCCGGCATCGTGTTGATCTCGTTGAGGAAGATCTCGTTGTCGGCGGTCACGAAGAAGTCGACCCGGCCCAGACCGGCGCAGTCCAGCGCGGTGAAGGTGCGGCAGGCGTACTCCTGGACCCGGCGGGCGACCTCGGGCTCCAGCCGCGCCGGGATCTGGTACGGCGTGCCGTCGCCGAGATACTTGGCGTCGAAGTCGTAGAAGTCGCCGCCCTCGGTGGAGACGAGGATCTCGGCCAGCAGCGAGGCCTCGGGCACCCCGCCGGCCTCACCCTCCAGCACGCCGCACTCGATCTCGCGGCCGACGATCCCGGCCTCGACGAGCACCTTGGGGTCGATCTGACGGGCCTTGGCGACGGCCGCGTCCAGCTGCGCCCAGTCGGTGACCTTGCTGATGCCGTGCGACGAGCCGGCCCGTGACGGCTTGACGAAGACCGGCAGGCCCAGACGTTCCTTGTCAGCCTCCGACAGGGAGCTGCCGGCCCGCAGGACCGCGTACGGCCCGACCGGGATGCCCTCGGCGGCGGCGAGCTTCTTGGTGAACTCCTTGTCCATGCCGGCCGCGGAGGCGAAGACGTTGGCGCCCACGTACGGGATGCCGGCCATCTCGAGCATGCCCTGGATGGTGCCGTCCTCGCCGTACGCGCCGTGCAGGGCCGGGAAGACCACGTCGACGTTGGCGAGCACGGCCACACCGTCCGCCGGGTCGAGCACCATCAGGCCGGACGAGGTCGGGTCGGCCGGCAGCACCACGGCCCGGCCCGAGTCGGCGGTGATCTCCGGCAGGGTCTGGCCGCTGATGGCCAGCGCCGCGGGGTCACCGCTGCTGAGCACCCAGGCGCCCTCGCGGGTGATCCCGACCGGCACGACCTCGTACTCGTCGGGGTCCAGGGCGCCGAGGATGCTGCCCGCGCTGACGCACGAGATGGCGTGCTCGGTGCTGCGCCCGCCGAACACGATCGCCACACGGGTTTTGCGAGGGGTCGTCATGGAAATGGCCTCTCGTTGCCGGACATAGCTAGGCTGCCTGCGCGCGGGAGGGTGGCGGCGGGCACGCCGGGGGTGACCCTACTCTGCGTACACCACTTTCTGATGACGGCGGGCGCTGGCACGGCAGACGGGGACGGGGAGTCGATGAGACCAGCACTGCACGTGATCGCCTGGCATGGCCCGGGTCGGTTGGCGACGATGGCGCATCCGCGTGGCGGCGACTGGCTGGCCGATGAGATGGCCGGCCTGGCCCGGGCCGGCGTCGATGTCTTCGTCTCGGCGCTGACCTGGGAGGAGGACCGCCGGCTGGGCCTCACCGAGGCCGCCGCGGCCGCCGCTGCGGTGGGCATCGACTTCCTCTCCTTTCCGATCGCGGACCGGGGCATCCCCCGGGCCCGGGACATGGCCGACAGTGACGTGGTGGCTCTCGGCGTACGGCTGGCCGCGCACGTGCGGGCCGGCCGTTTCGTGGTGACGCAGTGTTTCGCCGGCATCGGCCGCTCGACGCTGCTGGCCTGCGCGACGCTCGTGATGCTGGGTATCGGCCCGGAACGGGCGCTGGAGATGGTGGCCCAGGCCCGCGGTCTGCCGGTGCCCGACACCGAGGCCCAGCGCGACTGGCTCTACGAGTTCGCGCTGAACCACGGCGGTTGAGCGGACGGCCGCGCCCCCGTGACCGGCCGGCCGCTCGTCGGGGGCCCGGTCAGCCGGCGGGCCGGATGGTGACGTCGCGCAGCACCCGCTGGTAGAGCAGGACGCCGAGAGCCGTCACGGCCAGAGTGATCAGCACCGCCACTGCGTACGGCACGAACCGCACGGCGAAGCCGAGGCTCCCGTCGAGGCCGAACAAGGTCTCGGCCGCCGCCAGCGGGAGCACGGCTGCCGGCAGCAGGGCGAGTCCGCCCCGGGCGCCGAAGCGGTAGAAGCCCGCGGTGGCCGCGGCTCCGGCGACCAGGAAGGCCAGCGCGGACGGCAGGATCTGGCCGAACTCGCGCAGCGCCGTCCCGGGCGTCATCGTCGGATAGCCCGCGGGCAGCGGCCCGTCGAGCCGCAGCAGCAGCTGCTCGACGCCGTGCCCGGCCACCACGGCGACGGCGAAGATCACCGTGGCCAGCAGCCCGAAGATCGCCGCGCCGGCCAGGAACTCGCGCCGGGTGATGCCGTTGGCGACGAACTGCCGCAGGTTGAGGCTGACCAGCGTGGCGCCGACGACGCCGAGCCAGTATTTCGCGGCCGAGCCGGCCATCAGCAGCCAGAGGCTGAACGTCGGCTCGCCGGACAGGGCGATCACCGTCATCCCGGCCACCGCGAGGACGGTCATCGTGGTCCAGAACCAGAGCACGACAGGGCGATAGATGCGGAGCAGGGTCGCTGCCACCAGCCGGTGCGTGGTCATCGCAGGGCCTCCGTTCGGTGGGTGCCGTCCGCGGCGCCCGAGGTGAGGTGGACGAAGAGGTCCTGGACACCGACCGGGGCCAGGGACAGCCCGGCCGTGCCGGCCCGCTCGACGTCGTGGGGGTCCAGCTCGCCGTAGAGGGTGGCCTGCCGGACGCCGCCCAGGCTCCGCTCGCTGAGCACTGTGCGCCCGGAGACGAAGGCGTCGACCGCCGCGGCCGGCCCGGTGACGGCGACGCCGCGGGCCTTGAAGGTGTCGGTGTCCTCGTGCACGAGCAGCCGGCCCCGGTCGATGACGATCACCTGCTCGAACAGGTCGGCGACCTCCTCGATCAGGTGCGTGGAGAGGATGATCGTGCGCGGGTGGGCCAGGTAGTCGGCGAGCAGCTCGCGGTAGAAGGCCGTCCGGGCGGCGGCGTCCATGCCGAGGTAGACCTCGTCGAGGATGGTCAGCGGGGCGCGGGCGGCCAGGCCGAGCACGACGCCGAGGCTCGAGCGCTGCCCCCGCGACAGCGCCGAGACGCGCTTGCGCCGGTCGAGCTCGAAGACGTCGGTCAGGTGCTCGGCGTAACCGGCGTCCCAGGTCGGGCGCAGCCGGCCGGCGAACTCCAGGACCCGGTCGACCCGGTCCTGCGTGGTGACGTCCAGCTGGTCGCGGATGAACGCGGTGCCGCGCATGAGGGCCGGATTCTCGAAGGGGTCGACCCCGTCCACGGTGACCGTGCCGGACGAGGCCCGCCGGTAGGACGCGAGCACGCTGAGCAGGCTGGTCTTGCCCGAACCGTTGCGCCCGAGCAGCCCGTAGATCTTGTCCGGGGCCAGGTCGAGGGTGATGCCGTCGACGGCGACCGTGGCGCCGTACCGGACGGTGAGCTCGCGCAGGGAGATCATCGCGGACCCTCCTTGAGGTAGGCCACGATCTCGTCGACGTCGACGCCGACCATTCGGGCCTCGGCGAGCATGGGCTCGACGACGTCGATGAAGAACCGCTCGCGGCGCTGGCCGCGGAGCCGGGCCCGGGCGTCCGGGCTGACGAACATGCCGATGCCGCGTTTCTTGTAGAGCACCCCCTCGTCGACCAGCTGGGCGAAGCCCTTGGCCGCCGTGGCCGGGTTGATCTGGTAGAACGCCGCGTACTGGTTGGTGGACATGACCTGTTCGTCCTCCTTGAGGGTCCCGCTCAGGACGTCGTCCTTGATGCCGTTGGCGATCTGCTGGTAGATGGGGCTGCGATCGTCGAACACGACAGCCTCCCTACTTCTGTGGTTCATTACTCATGTAACGAACCATAGAGCCGGAACGGCCGGGACGCAACGTCGGATCAGCGTCAGGCCGTGGTGAAGGTCTGCGGCAACGCTCCGGCGTCCCACAGCTCGTCCAGGTGCGCGAGGAAGCCGACCAGGCTGCGCTCCAGCTCACGCCGCTCAGCGGGCGACAGCGTGGCCAGCGGGTCGGAGAAGACCAGGCCCTCGGGATGCTTCGCCCGGGTGCCGACGAACTTGCGGCAGGCGGTGCACCAGACGTAGCTGACCAGGGTCGGACGCCGGGCGTTCTCGGGCGCGTTCACGTACGCCCGCACACTGTGCCGCCCACAGGCGGGACACTGCCGCTCGCCCGGCTGGACGAACAAGCTCTCGCCCTGCGCCAGCGCCGCCACCTGATCGCCGGTGAAGCTGCTCCACGACATGGGACTCAGGCGGCGTCGAGGGCGGCCGTCAGATCCCGGACGAGATCCGGCGCGTCCTCGATGCCGCAGGAGAGCCGCACGAAGCCGGGCGCGGTGTCATCGCCCCACTGCGCCCGCCGGTCGGCGGTCGTGTGCAGACCGCCGAACGAGGTGGCCGCGAAGACCAGCTCGGAGGCGGCCAGGAACCGCGCCACCCGCTCGGCGCTGCCCAGATCGAAGGAGATGATGCCCGGGATGCGGCGCATCTGCGCCCGGGCGATCTCGTACGACGGGTCGCCGGCCAGCCCCGGGAAACGCACCGCCCGCACGTCGTCGCGGCCGGCCAGGAACTCGGCCAGCACCACCGCGTTCTCGCTCTGCCGGGCCAGCCGCAGGTCCAGGGTGGCCAGCGACCGGTGGGCCAGCCAGGCGTCGAACGCGCCCGGCACCGCGCCGGTCTGCGCCCGCCAGACGGTCACCTTGGCCAGCAGCTCCTCGTTGTTGCCGGCCAGGTAACCCAGCAGCACATCGGAGTGCCCGGTCAGGGCCTTCGTGCCGGACGCGACCACCAGGTCGGCCCCGAGCTCCAGGGGACGCTGGCCGAGCGGCGTCGGGGTGGTGTTGTCCACCGCCACGAGTGCGCCCGCGGCGTGCGCGGCGGCGGCCACCGTACGGATGTCACAGACGTCCAGGCCAGGATTGGCCGGCGTCTCCAGCAGCACCAGCCGGACGCCCTCGAACGACGGGTACGGCCCCGCGGTCGGCACCAGCACCGTCTTGACGCCGAGATCCCGCAGGGTGCCCTCGGCGAACGCCCGCACGGTGAAGTAGCCGTCGGAGGGCAGCGCCACCGTGTCGCCGCTGCGCAGGGTCGAGAGCAGCAGGGCGGTGATCGCCGCCTGCCCGCTCGCGAAGGCCAGCACGGCGCCACCCTCCAGCTCGCCGATCGCGCCCTCGAGCGCCCGGCGGGTCGGATTGTCCGGACGCCCGTACCCGTTGACGCCGGGACCCTCGACCGGGTCCAGGTGGTACGGCGCCGCGAACACCGGTCCCGGCAGGAACGGCTGTCCCGGCACCGGCTCGGGCAGCCCGGCGTGCACGACCCGGGTGCCGTCTCCCTCGAAACTCATTCCGGCTTCATCTCCCGTCCCATGAGCAGCTTGACGGCCACCCGCGGGTCCACCCCCTCGTGGCACACCCGCTCGACCTGCTCGGTGATCGGCATCTCGACGTGGTGGGCGCGGGCCAGGTCCCGGATGGCCAGGCAGCTCTTGACCCCCTCGGCGGTCTGCCGCGCGGCCCGCTGGGCCTCCTCCAGCGACTCGCCCCGGCCCAGGTGCTCGCCGAAGGTGCGGTTGCGCGACAGCGGCGACGAGCAGGTGGCGACCAGGTCGCCGAGCCCGGCCAGCCCGGCGAAGGTCATCGGGTCGGCGCCGAGCGCCACCCCGAGCCGGGCCGTCTCGGCCAGCCCGCGGGTGATCAGCGAGGCCTTGGTGTTGTCACCCATGCCCATCGCGGAGGCCATCCCGTACGCGAGCGCGATGACGTTCTTCACCGCCCCGCCCAGCTCGCACCCGATCACGTCGTCGCTCGTGTACGGCCGCAGGTACGGCAGCGCGATGGCCTGCTGCACGAGCTGCGCGCGAGCGGGGTCCGTGCCGGCCACCACGGTCGCGGCCGGCTGCTCGGCGGCGATCTCGGGGGCCAGGTTGGGTCCGGAGACCACCACCACCCGGTCCATGTCGACCCGGGCCGTCTCGACGATGACCTGGCTCATCCGCTTGGTCGTGCCCAGCTCGATGCCCTTCATCAGCGAGACCAGCGTCGAGTCGGCCGGCAGGTGACCGGCCCAGTCGGCGAGGTTGCCGCGCAGCGTCTGGGACGGGACCGCCAGGAAGACCAGGCCGGCACCGGACAGGGCGGCGGCGAGGTCGCTGGTGGCGGTGACCCGCTCGGGCAGCTTGACGCCGGGCAGGGAAGCCTCGTTGACCCGGTCCGCCCGGATGGCCGCGGCCACCGACTCGCGGCGGGCCCACATGGTCACCTCCGACCCGGCCTCGGCGAGGATCTTCGCGAACGCCGTACCCCAGGCGCCCGCGCCCAGCACCGCCGCCCGCCTCATGCTCCACCGCCCCGCATGTCGTTCTGCCCCTCGCTCTGCCTGCCCTGCTCGCCCGCGTCGCCGGGCCGCCAGGCCCGCCGCGACACCTCGTAGAGCGGGGGTGGTGCTTCGTCGCGCAGCTCGGCCAGCAGGTCCCGGGTGGCCAGCTGGATCGCCTCGGTCATCTGCTCCAGCACCGCGCGGGTGGGCGCCTCGCCCTGCCAGCGGCTGAGGTCCACCGGTTTGCCGACGCTCACCTGCACGGGCACCCGCCGGCCCAAGCGGATCCGGCCGGTCCGCACGTCGTGCACCGCTTGGGCGCCCCACGTCGCCATCGGCACCACCGGGGCGCCGGTGACCAGCGCCAGCCGGGCCGCGCCGGTCTTGCCCCGCATCGGCCACAGCTCCGGCTCGCGGGTGGTCGTGCCCTCGGGGTAGATCACCACGACACCGCCCTCGTGCAGGGCCTCGATGAGCGAGTCGAGGGACTTCACCGCCTCCACACTGCCCCGTTCGACCGGGATCTGCAGGGTCTTGCGCAGCATGAAGCCGACGAACGGGACCCGCCAGATGCTGGCCTTGGCCAGGAACCGCGGCCACCGCCCGGACTCGTAGATGTAGTGCGCGACCACCAGCGGGTCGAACTGCGACATGTGGTTGGGCGTGATGATGAAGCCGCCGCCGGGCGGCAGATTCTCCATGCCGGTCCAGGTGCGCTTCGTCCAGAGGCTCATCGCGGGCAGCACGAGCAGGACCGCCAACCGTCGCCAGAATCCGAGCTTGCGCCCCGCCACGGTGCCTCCCTGCTCCCCGCGGCGGGCCCCCGCGCCGCCGTCGCCCACACCTGGGACGAAATCATGCCTGCTCATCCTCGCCGTAGCCAGGCCGGGGCCCGGCGGTGGGACGGTGGCAGGATTGGCGGCGTGTCAGGAGCGGACTGGACGGCGGTCATCCCCGTCAAGAGCCTCAGCGCGGCCAAGAGCCGGCTGCGCGGCGCTGTCGCCGATTCCCGGCACGAGGAGCTGGCGCTCGCGATGGTCCGGGACACGGTCGTCGCGGTCCGGGCGTGCGCGGCGGTGGGCGATGTGCTGGTCGTCACCGACGATCCGGCCGCGGTCGCCGCGGTGACGGCCCTGGGCGCCCGGGCGGTGCCGGACCGGCCCGCGGCGGGTCTGAACGCGGCCATGTGTTTCGGCGCCGACGTGGTGGCCGGTCTGGGGCACCACCGGGCCGTGCTCACCGGCGACCTGCCCGCGCTGCGCCCGGCCGAGCTGGGTGAGGCGCTGGCCGCCGCCGGACCCGGCCGCAGCTTCGTCGCCGACGCCGCCGGCACCGGCACGGTCTTGCTGGCCGCGGCCGCCGGCACCGCACTCGATCCGCGCTTCGGGGTGGGCTCCGCCGCGGCGCACGCCGCCTCGCTGGCTCAGCCCCTGCTCGGGGCGTGGCCCGGACTGCGCCAGGACGTGGACACCGCCGAGGACCTGCGGACGGTCCTGGCCCTCGGCGCCGGTGAGCAGACCTGCGCGCTGCTGCGTGATCTCGGACTCATCGCCGAGTGCGGCACCTCGGGTGTGGCCGGGCGCTCGCACCGGTAGCGTCTGGGGCATGCAGGGGACCGTTGCGACGTTCGACGCTCAGAGCCGTAGCGGCACGCTGCTGCTCGACGACGGCAGTGAGCTGTCCTTCCCGGCCGCGGCCTTCGAGGCCTCGGGGTTGCGGCTGCTCCGCCTCGGGCAGCGCCTGACGATCTCCGCCGGCCCGGACGGCACCGTGACCAAGGTCGAACTTCCCGGAATCAGGTGAGCTTCGTTCATTTCCCGTTCACCCTGGACGGGCAATGATGGAGCAATGACCACCCCGCCCCGGACACCCGACACGACCGTGCCCCCCGCGGCTCGCCGCCGCGGCTCCGACGGGCGGTTCCTCCCCCGCGCCGAGCAGACCGACACCGAGCCGACGGAGCACGCTGTGACCACCGCCGACACCGCGCAGGACCCCACCGAGACCGCTCCCGACCTCCCCGAGCTGCCGGAGGACCGTTTCCTCAACCGCGAGCTGTCCTGGCTCGACTTCAACGCCCGGGTGCTGGCCCTGGCCGAGGACCCGGGCACCCCGCTGCTCGAACGCGCGAAGTTCCTGGCCATCTTCGCCGGCAATCTGGACGAGTTCTACATGGTCCGGGTGGCCGGGCTCAAGCGCCGGCTCAAGGCCGGGCTGCCGATGCGCGGCGGCGACCGTTCATCGCTGCGCCACCAGCTCGAAATGATCACCGAGCGGGCCGCCGACCTGGTCACCCGGCACGCCGCCTGCTTCGGCGAGGAGGTCCGGCCCAAGCTGTCGGCCGAGGGCATCGAGCTGGTCAGCTGGAGCGAGCTGGACGCGCCGGAACGCGAGCGGCTGCGCACGTACTTCCGCGAGCAGGTCTTCCCGGTGCTGACCCCGCTCGCGGTCGACCCGGCGCACCCGTTCCCGTACATCTCCAGCCGTTCGCTGAATCTGGCCGTCGCCCTGCGCGACCCGGCCGGCAGCGGCAACGAGTTGTTCGCCCGGATCAAGGTGCCCAACAACGTGCCGCGTTTCGTCACGGTGCAGAACGACAGCCGCGGGGCGCGCTTCCTGCCCGTCGAGGAGCTCATCGCCGCTCACCTGGACCAGCTCTTCTCCGGCATGCGGATCCTCGAGTGGCACCTGTTCCGGGTCACCCGCAACGCCGAGCTGGAGGTCGACGAGGACCGCGACGAGGATCTGCTGCAGGCCCTCGAGCGCGAGCTGGCCCAGCGCCGCTTCGGCCCGCCGGTGCGCCTGGAGGTGGCCGCCTCGATCAGCGACCACGTGCTCGACCTGCTCACCCGCGAGATGGAGATGGACAGCCAGGACGTGCTGCGGGTGCCCGGCCTGCTCGACCTGTCGGGGCTGTGGCAGGTCTTCGGCGAGTGCGACCGCGACGACCTCAAGGACCGGCCGTTCGTCCCGTCGACCCACCCGCAGCTGGCCGACGGCGAGGTGCCGCGCAGCGTCTTCAACCGGCTGCGCGAGTGCGACATCCTGGTGCACCACCCCTACCACTCGTTCTCGACCAGCGTGCAGCGCTTCATCGAGCAGGCCGCCGCCGATCCCAACGTGCTGGCCATCAAGCAGACGCTGTACCGCACCAGCGGTGACTCGCCGATAGTGGACGCCCTGGTCGACGCCGCGGCCGCCGGCAAGCAGGTGGTGGTGCTGGTCGAGGTGAAGGCCCGCTTCGACGAGGTGGCCAACATCGCCTGGGCGCGCACCCTGGAGCGGGCCGGCTGCCACGTGGTCTACGGCCTGGTCGGTCTCAAGACGCACTGCAAGACCTCCCTGGTGGTACGCCAGGAGGGCAACCAGATCCGCCGCTACTGCCACATCGGCACCGGCAACTACCACCCGAAGACGGCCCGGCTCTACGAGGACTTCGGCATGCTCACCGCCGACCCGGAGATCGGCGCGGACGTCACCGATCTGTTCAACGTCCTCACCGGCTACAGCCGGCAGACCGCGTTCCGGCGGCTGCTGGTCGCCCCGCACGGGGTCCGGGCCGGCCTGATCGAGCGGATCGAGCAGCAGGCCGAGATCGCCCGCGCGGGCGGCGACGCCCTGGTCCAGTTCAAGGTGAACTCGCTGGTCGACGAGGAGACCTGCGACGCGCTCTACCGCGCCTCGCAGGCCGGGGTCCGCATCGATCTGGTCATCCGGGGGATGTGCGCGCTGCGCCCCGGCGTGGCGGGACTGTCGGACAACATCCGGGTCCGCTCGATCGTCGGCCGGTTCCTGGAGCACTCCCGGGTCTTCCGGTTCGGCGTGGGCGACGACGCCGAATACTGGATCGGCTCGGCCGACCTCATGCACCGCAACCTGGACCGCCGGGTCGAGGCGCTGGTCCGGGTGACCCTGCCCTCCGCGCAGGAGGATCTGCGCCATGTGCTGGAGTTGTCCATGAGCGATGAGAGCGAGGGCTGGGACCTGGCCGGTGACGGCACCTGGCACCGCCGCACGTTCTCGCCGTCGGAGCACCACATCCACCTGCAGGAGGCGTTGTTGCGCCGGGTCATCGGCAAGGCGGGCTGAATTGACGACTGGACCGGTCCGGGCCGCCGGTGGCGTCCTCTGGCGACCGGCCGGGGACGGCATCGAGATCTGTGTCGTGCACCGGCCGTACCGCGCCGACTGGAGCCTGCCCAAGGGCAAGCTCGACGGCGACGAGCACCCGCTGGCGGCGGCGGTGCGCGAGGTGCAGGAGGAGACCGGCGTGCACGGGCAACCGCAGCTGCGGTTGCCCGAGGTGAGCTACACGCTGCCCGACGGCGTGCCCAAGACGGTCGAGTTCTGGCTGATGCGCGCGGCGGAGGGCCCGGCCGACGACCCGATGGACCCCACCGAGGTGGACACCGTGGTGTGGCTGTCGCCGGCCGACGCGCTGGCGAAGCTGACCTATCCGGACGACCGCCGGCTGGTCGAGCATGTCGCCGCGCTGCCACCGGTCACCGCCGTGACGGCGCTGGTCCGCCACGCGCACGCCGGTAAGCGCAGCGAGTTCGACGGCAACGACGCGCTGCGGCCGATCGACGAGCAGGGCCGGGGCGAGGCGCGGACGCTGGGTTTGGTGGTGTCTCTCGTCGCCCCGCGCCGGCTCTTCGCGGCCACCCCGTTGCGCTGCAAGCAGACTCTCGAGCCACTGGCCGAACGGCTGGACCTGCCCATCGTGGTGGACGCGGCGTTCGCCGAGCCCGCCGACGCGCAGGACGTGCCGGCCCGGGCCAAGATGGCCGCGGCCCGGCTGACCGAGCTGCGCGACGGCCCCCGGGTGGCGGTGTGCAGCCAGGGCAAGGTGATCCCGTCGATCCTGGCGTTGCTGGACGGTGCCGAGGACCGCGAGCCCTACAAGACGCCGAAGGGCACCGGCTGGATCCTCACCTGGTCCGGCGAACGGCTCCTGGCACTGAGCCGGATCTAGGCCGGCCCGGTTCAGGCCGGCCGGCGGCGCGCGGTCGGTGCTCGAAGTCCTCCGGCAGCGGGTCCGTACGCCAGTAGCCGACCTGATCGCCGGTGAGCCAGCGGGCCCGCCACAGCTCGTCGGCGCGAGGCTCCCAGTCGCGCAACGGCAGCAACGCGACCCGCCAGGACAGGACGCTGGCGACGTACCAGCCGTAGAGCGGCAGGATCCCGAGCAGCACGTCACGGCGGCGGTAGGAGCCGTACGGGCCCAGCACGAACACAGCCAGGCCGCACCACCCACAGGTGATGAGCCAGTCCAGCAGCCCCCAGCCGGTCCAGTGCTCGGCCAGGTCGCCGAGGGTCCAGCCGGGCACGACCGCGCCGGCGAAGACCGCCGCGGCGATCAGCGACCTGCTCACGAGACCACGGGGGCGGACGAGTCTGCGCTCCATGGAGCGGACCGTAGGCCGCGAGCCCGCTGTGGCGCCGGAACACGCGAAGGGCGTCCACCGTACGGGTGGACGCCCTTCGTAGCTCAGCGTGCCGCTGAGCGGGCCGGAACGGCCCCTTGGATCAGCGGGTCTTACGAGCCGCGCTGGTACGCGCGGTCGTGGCCTTGCTGGCCGGGGTGGCCTGGACGGCTGCCGTCGTCTTCTTGGCGGCGGTCGTCTTCTTGGCCGCCGTCGACTTGGTGGCCGCGGCCTTGGTCGGCGCCGTCTTGGTCGCCGCCTTCTTGGCCGGTGCCGCCTTGGCGGTGGTGGCGGCCGACTTCGTGGCCGTCGCCGACTTGGTGGCGGTGGCCGACTTGGCCGGAGCCGACTTGGTGGCGGTCGCCGACTTGGTGGCGGCCGTCTTGCGGGCCGGCGTGGCCTTCGCCGTGGTCGCCGACTTGGTCGCCGTCGACTTGGCCGGGGTGGTCTTGGCGGCGGCCGACTTGGTCGCCGTTGCCTTGGTGGCCGTCGCCTTGGTGGCGGTCGACTTGGCTGCCGTCGCCTTGGTGGCGGTGGCCTTCGTGGCCGTGGCCGCCTTGGTGGCGGTCTTGGCCGGGGTGGCCTTGGAGGCGGTCGTCTTCTTGGCGGCCGCCGTCTTGGTTGCCGCCGCCGCCGTCTTGGTGGCGGCCGACTTGGCCGGAGCGGCCTTGGTGGCGGTGGACTTCACTGCCGCCGTGGTCTTCTTCGCGGTGGTCGCCTTGGCCACCTTGCCGCTCGCGACCATCTCCCGGAATCCGGTTCCGGGCTTGAAAGCGGGGACGGACGTCTTCTTCACCTTCACCGGTTCACCGGTGCGCGGATTGCGCGCGGTCCGCGCATTGCGCGCCCGCTTCTCGAAGACTCCGAAACCGGTAATGGCAACGCGATCGCCCTTGGTAACGGCGTTCTGCACCTCGCTGATGACCGCATCCAGCGCCGCTGTCGCCGTCTTCCGGTCCCCCAGTCGGGCGGCGAGCGCCTCGACGAGCTCTGCCTTGTTCACTGGTTTCCTCCCGAACGTGAGAACTGGCCCAATGCGAGCCATTCTGCGCGCACCGTATGCCCTCTGACCAGCAGACACAAACATCTGCCCGAAAAAAAACCGTTGTGTCGCAACGACTTTGCCCCCGCCGGGAACCCGGCGGGGGCAAAAAAGCCTGCAAGAGCAAGGAAATCGGCCTCAGACGACCACCGGCTTGAAGCCGGGGCGATCCTTCTCGTACGAGGTAATCATCTGCTCGTGGCGCAGCGTCAGTCCGATGTCGTCGAGGCCCTCCATGAGCCGCCACCGACTGAAATCGTCGATCGGGAAGGTCCAGACGGCGTCGTCCACGCGCACCTGACGCTCGGCGAGGTCCACGGTGATCCGCTTGTCCGGTTCGCTGTCGGCCATGTCCCAGAGCGCCTCGACGGCCTTCTGGTCGAGCTGGACCGGCAGCAGACCCTCCTTGAGGGCGTTGCCGCGGAAGATGTCGCCGAAGCGGGGCGCGATGACGACCTTGAAACCGAAGTCGCGCAGCGCCCAGACGGCGTGCTGGCGGGAGGAGCCGGTGCCGAAGTTGGGGCCGGCCACCAGGATCGTCGCGCCCGCGTGCGCGGGGTTGTTGAGCACGAAGGCCGGGTCGTCGCGCCAGGCGCTGAACAGCCCGTCCTCGAAGCCGGTCCGGGTGACCCGCTTGAGGTAGACGGCCGGGATGATCTGGTCGGTGTCCACATCGGAGCGGCGCAGCGGCATCACGGTGCCGGCGTGGGTGGTGAACTTGTCCATGGTTGCTGCTCCCCCTCAGAGGTCGGCCGGGGCGGCCAGCTTGCCGACCACGGCGGTGGCGGCGGCGACCTGCGGCGAGACCAGATGGGTACGCCCACCGCGGCCCTGCCGGCCCTCGAAGTTGCGGTTGGACGTGGAGGCGGCGCGCTGACCGGGGCTCAGGGTGTCCGGGTTCATGCCCAGGCACATCGAGCACCCCGCGAAGCGCCACTCGGCGCCCGCGTCGGTGAAGACCTTGTCCAGCCCCTCGGCCTCGGCGGCGGCGCGCACCTGGAACGACCCGGGCACGATCATCATCCGTACGCCGTCGGCCACCCGGTGCCCGCGCAGCACGTCGGCGGCGGCCCGCAGGTCCTCCAGGCGCCCGTTGGTGCAGGAGCCCACGAAGACCACGTCCACGGCGACGTCCTTGAGCGGGGTGCCGGCGGCCAGGTCCATGTATTCCAGGGCGCGGCGGGCGGCGTTGCGGTCGGACTCCTCGACGAACTCCTCGGGATCCGGCACCACACCGTCGAGCGCGGCGCCCTGACCGGGGTTGGTGCCCCAGGTGACGAACGGGCTGATCGTGGAGGCGTCGATGTAGATCTCGGTGTCGTACTCGGCGCCCTCGTCGCTGGGCAGGGTCTTCCAGTACTCGACCGCGGCGTCCCAGTCGGCGCCCTTGGGCGCGTGCTCGCGTCCCTTCAGGTACGCGAACGTGGTCTCGTCCGGCGCGATCATGCCGGCCTTGGCGCCCCACTCGATACTCATGTTGCAGATGGTCATCCGGCCCTCCATGGAGAGCTTGCGGATGGCGTCGCCGCGGTACTCCACGATGTGGCCGTTGCCGCCACCGGTGCCGGTCTGCGTGATCAGCGCGAGGATCAGGTCCTTGGCCGAGACGCCGGGACGCAGCTCGCCGCTGACCACGACCGCCATCGTCTTGGGCTTGGCCTGCGGCAGCGTCTGGGTGGCCAGCACGTGCTCGACCTCACTGGTGCCGATGCCGAAGGCCAGCGCCCCGAACGCGCCGTGGGTCGCGGTGTGCGAGTCACCGCAGACGATCGTGGTGCCCGGCTGGGTGAGCCCCAGCTGCGGGCCGATCACGTGCACGATGCCCTGGTCCTGGTCGCCGAGCGAGCGGATCTGCACGCCGAACTCGGCACAGTTCTTGCGCAGCGTCTCGATCTGGGTGCGCGAGACGGTGTCGAGGATGGTCATCAGGTCGCCGCGGCGGGTGTTGAAGGCCGGATCGGCATAGCCCGTCGGGGTGTTGTGGTCCTCGGTCGCCAGCGTGAGATCGGTGCGGCGGACCTTGCGCCCGGCCAGACGCAGACCGTCGAAGGCCTGCGGGCTGGTCACCTCGTGCAGCAGGTGCAGGTCGATGTAGAGCAGATCAGGCTCACCGTCGGCGGACCGCACCACATGGTCGTCCCAGACCTTTTCGGCCAGGGTCCTGGGTTTCCCCTGTTCGGGAGTGACTCCCACCATCTGGACATCCTAAATTCTGGGAGGTATGTTTCGGCTTGTGGGACACAGTATGAGCGGTGTCGGCGTTCTCGACAAGGCGGTGGTCATCCTTGCCGCCTGTGTCGACGGCGCCAGCCTGGCCGAACTAGTCGACCGGACCAAGCTGCCCCGGGCGACCGCGCACCGGCTGGCCCAGGCCCTGGAGATCCACCGGATGCTGGTCCGGGACACCCAGGGCCGGTGGCGGCCCGGGCCGCGCCTGGGCGAGCTGGCCAACGCGGCCCCGGACGTGCTGCTGACAGCGGCCGAGCCGCTGCTGTCGGCGTTGCGCGACGCGACCGGGGAGAGCGCTCAACTCTACTTGCGCCGGGCGGACGAGCGGATCTGCGTCGCCGCCGCCGAACGCGCGAGCGGGTTGCGCGACACGGTGCCGGTCGGGTCGGTGCTGCCGATGGTGGCCGGATCGGCGGCGCAGATCCTGCTCGCCTGGGAGCCGCCCGAGGCGGTCATGCCGCTGCTGCCCCGGTGCAAGTTCACCGGCCGCACCCTGGCCGAGGTGCGCCGGCGCGGCTGGGCGCAGAGCGTCGCGGAACGCGAGCCCGGTGTGGCCAGCGTCTCCGCGCCGATCCGGGACCGGACGGGCCGGGTCATCGCGTCCATCTCGATAAGCGGTCCGATCGAACGACTCGGCCGCCGCCCCGGCGAACGCCACGCGATGGCGGTCGTCCGCGCGGGACAACGCCTCAGCGGTCTCTGACCGCCGTCGACATCGGCGGCCCACCGGCCGACAGCTCCGACCCGCCGACCGATCCGGCGCCTCCGCGTGATGGCGGCTCAGCCGGCGTCGGCGGATCACCGGACGCCCGCTCGATCGCGGCGGCCCAGCCACGGCGCGGGCCGGGCTGGGCCATCACCGGACGGCAGCTTCATCGCGCGGCTCAGCCACCGCGCGGGCCAGGCCGGCGGACCACCGGACGGCCGCCTGATCGTGGCCGCAGCCATGGCGCGATGCGAGGCGCGGCAACGATCAGCCCGACGGCAAGGGCCGTGATGATCGCCTGCCCGACCCGGCCCGGCGTGACGCCGCCGACCCGGTCCACCACGTAGTTCGCGTAGGCGTTCGCGAGCGCGTCCACCACCGCGATGACCCGAACCCCGCGCGGCACACCGGTCCAGCGACCACCCGCCACCGCGTCAGGGCGTCCACACCGCGTTGTCGTGGGCGAAGACCACGCGGGCCGGGTCGAAGCTCAGCAGCCGTTCGATCCAGGCCGGCGGAAACGGCAGCGGCGCCTCGGCACCGTCCAGTCCGGCCCGCCGGGCGAGCACGTCCGCGGTGAAGCCGACCGCGTGGTCGTGGCTCTGCCCCGCGACGATGACCGTGCCGTCGCCGCGGCGGACCACCAGGGACTGGTGGCCGGCGGTGTGCCCGGGCGTGGGCACGATCACCACCCCGGGCAGGATCTCGGCCTCGCCGTCGAGCTCCACGTAGACCGCGCCGGGGTGGTCGATGAGCCAGGGCAGCGTGTGGTCCTCGACGGTACGGGCGATGTCGAGCTCGAGCCGCTGGGTGTAGACGGGCCGGCCGGGCAGCGCCGGGTTGCCGCCGCTGTGGTCGAAGTGCAGGTGGCAGTTGACGATGTGCCGGATGTCCTCGGGCCGGGCATCGACGGCGGCGAGCGCCTCGGGCAGCGGCACGCGGTGGGGGCGGTAGTGGGCGTCCACGTCCGGATCTCCGCCCATGCCGGTGTCGACCAGCAGCAGGCCGTCGGGATGCTCGACGAGGTAACCGAGGCACGGCTCGACCCGGGGTGAGCCCGTACCCGTCTCCTCGGCCGGCCGGATGAAGTAGCCGAAGTCGACCCGCCGCACGTTGATGTCCGTCACAGCAGCCAGTCTGCCGTGCCGGCTGATCAGAAAATGCCCCACCGGATACGCCCAGAGCAGACAAAGCCGGGCAGACAAAAGCGGCCCGTGTCTCTCGACACGAGCCGCTCGCTGCTTGTAGCCCCGAAGGGATTCGAACCCTCGCTACCGCCTTGAGAGGGCGGCGTCCTAGGCCGCTAGACGACGGGGCCAGAACACGCTGTACTGCAGAAACGCTGCACTTCTGTGGTGCCTTACCTGCTGCTTCCTGCTCTTTGGCGTGAGCAACGGTGCGGAACTCTATCAGAAGTCCAGCACCACCGCCCTTGCGGGAGTCGGTCGCGCTGGGGTACCAGGACTCGAACCTAGACTAACTGAACCAGAATCAGTCGGGCTGCCAATTACCCCATACCCCATTGGTACGGCTTGCCGTACCGAGTGGAAACTCTACCCGAGCCCATGGTGGCGAACAAATCGGGTTACCACCCGGCGTTTCCGTGACCACGTGACTACCGGAACATGTCCGTGTTGTCCCGCGCCCAGGCGGCGAAGGTGATCCCCGGCCGGCCGGTCAGTTCGGCCACCGTCTGCACTGCCACCTGCGGATGTCCGGCCAGCTGGCGCAGCCCGTCGGCGTACCAGGCGCCGTACTCGCCCATGGCCAGGGTCAGCTGCTCGACCAGCTCCTGGTGTGGCAGGTCGACGTAGGTGAGCTCGCGGCCCAGCGCCGCCCCGATCTCCAGCACCCGTTCGCGCCGGGTGAGCGACTCCGGACCGGTCAGCTCGTACGAGCGGCCCTCGTGCCCCTCCTCGAGCAGGCACCGGGCGGCCACGGCGGCGATGTCCTCCAGCGCGATGGGGGCGTTGGCGACGTCGCCGTAGCCGTCGCGGACCACGTCCCCCGCGGCGATCTGGGCCGACCAGATCCCCGAGTTGCTCATGAACTCCCCCGGCTCCAGGTGCACGAACGGCACCCCGCAGGCCTCGACGCCGTCCTCGATGACCTGCCAGTGATCACCCTTGGCGCCGGCCAGGTCGACGATCCGGCGTACCCCCGCGGCCGCGGCCAGCCGGCACACCCGCTCGTTGGTCTCCACCAGCGGGGCCAGGTACATCCGGTCGACGCCCGCCAGGGCGGCCGGCAGCGTCCCGGGCCGGCCGAGATAGCCCCGGACGGCCTCGACCTGCGGCGGCAGGCCGGCCCTGTCCGGGTTGACGGTCAGCGCCCGCACGTCGGTCGCGCCCAGCGCCAGCAGCTCGTCCACCACCAACCGGCCCACGCCGCCCGTCGCACCGGTGACGAGGATCTTCATGTGCCCTCCCCAGTTCTCGTATGCCCTACGGAAACTCTTCTCGTAGGGTATACGAGATGACCGAGTTCAGCGGGGCCACCGATCCCGACCGGATCCTGCCGCTGCTGTGGCGGCACAAACAGGCCCGCAAAGCGACCACCGGGCGCCCGCCCCGGCTCACCGTGGACCAGGTGGTGGCGGCCGGCATCGCCGTGGCCGACCAGGACGGACTCGCCGCGGCCTCGATGGCCCAGGTGGCCACCCGGCTCGGGGTGGCGACGATGACGCTCTACACCTACGTGCCGTCACGGGCCGAGCTGGTGGAGCTGATGGTCGACGAGGTCCTGGGCCGCCGGCGGCTGCCCGGACCGGGCGAGGAACGGCCGGCGCACTGGCGCGAGCAGATCCAGCTGTACGCCGACCGCACGATCGCGATGTACCGGGAGCACCCGTGGCTGTGCCAGGTCTCCCGGATCCGCCCGCCGCTGGGCCCCGGAACTCTGCGCGAGAGCGAGTACGTGCTGTCCACGCTGGGTGGCCTGCCGGTGTCGAGCCGCAACACGGCCGCCGTGACGATCACCATGTTCGTGACCGCCGCGGCCCGGCAGGAGGGCGAGAACACCCAGCTGCGCCGGACCAGCGGCGAGTCGAACGACAGCTGGTGGAGCCGGCGGGGCCGGCTGTGGGAGGACTGGTTCGACGTCGAGCAGCATCCCGCGATGACCGGGCTCTGGAACGCCGGCGGCTTCGACCGGGGCCCGGACCAGCAGGCCACGGACGCCTTCGCCTACGGCCTGGGGCTGCTGCTCGACGGGATCGAACGACAGGCGGGCGCGGCTCAGTCCAGCGAGACGACCGGGTTGCGCAGCTCGCCGATGCCCTGAACGCTGACCATCACGGTCTCGCCGGAGACGATCTGGCTCACTCCGGCCGGGGTGCCCGTCAGGATGATGTCGCCGGGCAGCAGCGTCATGACATGCGAGACGTAGGACACCAGGGTCGGCACGTCGAAGACCATGTCCTTGGTCCGGCCGAGCTGGCGCACCTCCATCTCGTCCGGGTTGCGGCCCACCTCGCAGCGCACCTCGAGGTCGCTGACGTCGAGGTCGGTCTCGATCCACGGCCCGATCGGGCAGAACGAGTCGAAGCCCTTGGCCCGGGTCCACTGCGGGTCGGTGCGCTGCAGGTCACGGGCGGTCACGTCGTTGCCGACCGTGTAGCCGAAGATGGCCCGCTGGGCACCGGCCCGGTCCACCCGGCGGGCGCCGGTCGCGCCGATCACCACGGCCAGCTCGGCCTCGTGCTCGACCTGCTGGGACTGCGGCGGGATCCGGATCGCGTCGTTCGGGCCGATCACCGAGGTGGACGGCTTGATGAAGATCAGCGGCTCCTTGGGCACCTCGTTGCCGAGCTCGGCCGCGTGGTCGGCGTAGTTGCGGCCGACCCCGATCACCTTGCTGGAGAAGATCGGCGCGAGCAGCCGGACGTCGGCCAGGGCCCAGCGCTGCCCGGTGAAGCGCACCTGCTCGAACGGGAGGCTGCCGATCTCGGCGATCGTCAGGCCCTTGGCCCCGGCCCCGGACTCACCCTCGACAACCCCGAAGGACACGCCACCGGCATGAACAAAACGAGCGAAACGCACGGATAACCCCATCCATTGAGCGAGACAACGCAGGATCGAGGCTACGCCGTACGCGGCACGGGCTCGGTGCCCAGCCGGGGGAACGGGCTGAGCGAGAACACCACCTCGACGGGCACCTCGAAGTAGTCGCAGATCCGCAGGGCCAGGTGCAGGGACGGGCTGAACTCGCCGCGTTCGAGATAGCCCACGGTCTGGTAGTGCACGCCGAGGGCGTCGGCGAGCTGGCGCCGGGAGATGCCGCGCTCGGCGCGCAGCATCGCGATGCGGTTGTACGTGATCTCACTGCTCATGCGTCGTCCGTCACCCGATCCGCGTCATGGCCTTCTCGCGCCGGGCGGCGACAGCCGAGCCCGACTCGCGGCGTGCCATGCGGCGCAGCACGACCGGCGCGAGCACCAGGCCGAGGACCGCCCACAGGCCCAGGACGCCGAAGGTCTGCGCGTGCCGCCAGGAATGACCCAGCTCGACCGAGGCCAGCGCGTCGGGCAGGAACACAGAGCGCATGCCCAACCCTAGCCAGTAGACCGGGAAGGCCTGCGCGACCCCGTGCAGCCAGCCCGGCATGGCGCTGATCGGGTAGAAGATGCCGGAGATGGCCACCAGACCGCCCAGCGGCAGCAGGAGCAGACCGATGTTGCGCGGATTCTCCAGCAGCGAGCCGAAGACCGCGCCCAGCGGGATGGTGGCGGCGAAACCGAGCGGCAGCAGCCAGCACAGGGTGAGCCACCCGTCGGCGTCGATCCGCAGCCCGTCGACGATGAACAGACTGGGCACGATCTGCAGCAGGAGGCTGATCGCCGCCATGCCGCCGACCAGGACCAGCTTGCCGACCAGGTAGCCGGCCATCCCGTTCGGCGTGGCCTTGGCCCGCAGCAGGGTGCCGTCCTCGCGGTCGGTCACCAGCAGCGTGGCCACCGTGAGCAGTCCCGCGAAGGCCAGGCCCATGCCGAGCGTGCTCGGCAGCGTGCGGGCGCCCAGCGACAGGTCGGTGCCCGGCACGGTGGCGTCGCGCATGAAATAGACGGTGCCCACGAGCAGGGCCGCCGGGAAGATGTAGGTCCACAGGTCGAGCACGTTGGTCAGGGTCTGCCGCAGCTCGATGCCGCCGCGGGCCAGCCCGCTGCGGGCGGCGGTGGAGACGGCGCTCATCGGACCACCTCGAAGGCCGAGGCGGCGGCGGTGTCCCGGCCGGCCTCGGATTCGCGGACCAGCGTCATGTAGGTGTCCTCCAGACCGGCGCGGCGCACTTCCAGGTCGGCGATGTCGTCGCCGTACTGCCGGAAGAGCTCCCGGACGAAGCGGGTGGCGTCGGCGTCGCTGTGCACGTAGCGGGAGCCGGCGCGGGTCCAGCGGATCTCCGACTCCCCCGCGACCCGGCGGGAGAGCTGGTCGGCCGAGCCGTCCGCGATGATCCGGCCGCCGGCCAGGATGACGATCCGGTCGGCCAGCTTCTCCGCCTCGTCGAGGTCGTGGGTGGTGAGCAGGACGGTGGTGTCGTCCACATCGGTCAGCCGGTGCACCAGGTCGTGGAACTCGCGACGGGCCGCCGGGTCGAAGCCGACCGTCGGCTCGTCGAGGAAGAGCACCTCCGGCCGGCCCACGATGCCGATCGCCACGTCGAGCCGGCGGCGCTGGCCACCGGAGAGCCGGTTGATCCGGGTGCCACCCTGCGCGCCCAGGCCGACGAGCTCGATCAGCTCGTCCGCCGGCCACGGACGGTTGACAGCGGGTGTGGAGTAGTCGGCGTAGTAGCCGCCGAGGTGGTGCAGCAGCTCGCGGACGCGCCACTTGCCGTGGTCGCGCCAGGACTGCAGCACCACGCCGAGGCGGGCCCGCCACTCCTCGCCGCCGGTGGCCGGGTCGACGCCGAGCACGCGGACCGTGCCGGCCGAGCGCATCCGGAAGCCCTCGAGGATCTCGATGGTGGTGGTCTTGCCGGCGCCGTTGGGCCCGAGCAGGGCGAGCACCTCGCCGCGCCGGGCGGTGAACGACAACCCGTGCAGGACGTCCGTGCTGCCGTATCGCATGCGCAGGTCGCGGACGTCGAGCACGGTCTCGTCCGGCGCCGTGTCCACTCCCGTCACCTCCGCCCCCGTCATGGTCTTCATGTCGAGCACACTATCAAGGATGTAGTAGATGTACTACATTCGTTCGCATGCCAACTATTACCAGCGCCGACGGCACCCGGCTCCACGTGACCAGCACCGGATCGGGCCCCGGCCTGGTCGTCATCCCCGGCGGTCTGCGCCGCTCACACCACTACCGCCGGCTCGCCGAATCCCTCGCGGACTCCCGCACCGTGCACGTCATCGAACGTCGTGGCCGCGGCGACAGCGGCCCACCCGGGCCGGGCTACTCGATCGAGCGGGAGGTCGAGGACGCGCTCGCGGTGCTGGCCGCCACCGGCTCCGGCGAGCTGTTCGGGCACAGCTACGGCGGCCTGGCCGCCATGCACGTCGCGCTCCGCCGCGATCTGAGCAGGCTGGTGGTCTACGAGCCCGCGGTCAGCCTCGACGGCTCGATCGACACGACGTTCCTGCCCGAGTTCGAGCGCCGGCTGGCCCGCGGGCGGTCCGCCGGAGCGATGGCCACCTTCCTCACCGGGCTCGGTTTCGCCCCGATCGGCGTCGTACCGATGCCCGTCTACACCGCCTTCGCCTGGTTCCTGTTGCAGACGCCCGAGGGCCGGGAGACCCGGCAGCTGCTTCCAACACTTCCGGCCGAATGCCGGGTGGTCGCCGGCCTGGACTCCGACGGCAGCCGGTACGCCGCCATCGGCTCACCGACCCTGATCATCGCGGGCGGCCGCAGCCCGGAATGGCTGCGCCGGGTCCAGCCCCGGCTCGCGGAGCTCGTCCCGGCCGCCCGCTACGCCCTGCTGCCGGACCTCGATCACAACGCTCCCGACGAGAGCGCACCGGCGGCGGTGGCGGACCTCGTTCGGGCGTTCCTCACCACAGACGACGCCGAGGCTCGATAGGAGTGGACTTGCTGGATACGCTGGTGCGATGCGGATCAGCGAAACCCACGCGCTGACCACTGTGCTGCCCTCGGTCAGCTGGATCCCACTGGCCCGCGCCCACGCCGAGCGGGCGGACGAGATGACGGCCGGGCACCGCGCGCGCAAGGCGGCGGGCGAGAAGCACGCCATAGAGGATTTCCTGTACGACTACTACGGCACCCGCCCGGCCCAGCTCCGCCGCTGGCACCCCGGGGTGGGCACCGGACTGGCCGCGGCACCGACCGGGCTGGCCGAGCACGCCGCCTGGAAGTGGTACAAGTCGTACCCGGACGGCGTCGTGACCCTCGACACAGAGGCGTACATGCACGCCCGCGGCGAGAGCGTGCGCTACATCCACGGCCTGCTCGCCGCGACGGCCTCCCGGCCGGCGTTCTCCGGCTGTTTCGGGCTGCACGAGTGGGCGATGGTCTACCGCCAGCCGGAGCACCGGCACTCCTTGCCGCTGCGCCTGGGCCAGGCCGAGACGGACAAGGTGGTCGAGGAGCACCCGATCCGCTGCACCCACTTCGACGCGTTCCGCTTCTTCACCCCCGAGGCGGTGGGCCTCAACCGCCTCCAGCCCACCCGGGCCACCCAGGTCGACCTGGACCAGCCGGGCTGCCTGCACGCGGCGATGGACTGCCACAAGTGGGCGAGCAAGCTCGGCCCGGCGGTGCCCGGCGCCCTGGCGCTGGACTGTTTCGCCCTGGCCGGCGACATCCGCCTGCTGGACATGCAGGCCAGCCCGTACGACCTGACGTCGTACGGGCAGGAGCCGGTGAAGATCGAGACAGCCGAGGGCAAGGCGGAGTACGTCACCCGCCAGCGGGAGTTCGCCCGCCGCGCGTCGGCGTTGCGGGCCCGGCTGATCCGGGTCTGCGAGGAGCTGCTGGGCCCGGCCCTGGCGGCGGAGAACCGCGAAGCCGTGGCCCCGCACAACAGCTGACCCGTCAGTCGGTGTCGGCCCGCCGGTTGCGCTTGGTCTGACTGCGCCGCTTCTTCTCGGCGATCCGCCGCTCGACGGAGCCCCGCGACGGCCGGGTGGCCCGCCGGGCCCGTGGCGGCGGCGCGATGGCCCCGGCGACGAGGGCGGCCAGCCGGGCGGCGGCGGCCTCGCGGTTGCGCAGCTGCGAGCGGTGCTCCGAGGCGGTGATCGTCAGCACGCCGTTGACCAGCCGGCCGCCGAGCTGCTCGAGGGCGCGCTCCCGCAACGAGGGTGGCAGCAGCTCGGAGCCGGCCAGATCCCAGGACAGCTCCACCCGGGAGTCGGTGGTGTTGACCCCCTGGCCACCGGGCCCGCTGGAGCGGGAGAACCGCCACGAGAGCTCGGCGGCGGGGATCGTCAACCGGTCACTGACCCGTACGTCGTCCGCCACGCGCCCAGCATGGCAGGCGATCACGCCGGGCCGCCATCCGGTTGTCAGGGCCAGGGGCTGACCGCGGGCGGCGGTTCGGCGTCCGTGCGGTCGGCGGCCGGCAGCCACAGCACGAAGGTGCTGCCCCGGCCCAGCTCGGAGAAGGCCGCCACCTGACCGCCGTGCGACTCCACGATCTGCCGGACGATCGCCAGGCCGAGCCCGGTGCGGCGCTGCCGGGACCGTTCCGCGCCGGTTTCCGGCTTCCCGCGCCAGAAGCGGTCGAAGACCCGGGTCAGGTCGGCCGGGGCGATGCCCGGACCTTCGTCGGCCACGGCCAGCCACAACCATGATCCGGTACGGCCGGTCGCGACCGTCACGGTGGAGGATCCGGGAGCCAGCCGTACGGCGTTGGACAGCAGGTTGCCGACGGCCCGGCGCAGCCCGTCGGCGTCCCCGATCAGGTGCAGCTCCCCGGGCAGGTGGTAGCGCAGGTGCAGGCCGCGGTCGGTGATGAAGGACTCCTCGCCGGCCTCACGGGCGATCGTGGTGAGCTCCACGTCGGCGTCCGACAGTCCGTGCGCATCCCGGCGGGCGGTGGCCAGCAGGTCCTCCACCAGCCGCGACATCCGCGTCGTGGCCCGGTCCACCACGGCGACCGCCCGTTCGCGTTCCTCCGGGGTCGCTTCGGCCGGGGTGAGCGAGGCGTCGAGGTTGGTCCGGATGATGGCCAGCGGGCTGCGCAGTTCGTGCGAGGCGTCGTCGATCAGCTGGCGTTGCGAGTGGAAGGCCTCATCCAGTCTGTCCAACATGGAGTCGATGGTGTCGGCGAGGTCCCGCAGTTCGTCGCGGGGACCGCTGAGCCGGATGCGCCGGGAGAGGTCGGTGGCCTGGATCTCCCGGGCGGTCCGGGTGATCGCGCCCACCGGGCGCAGCGCCCGGCCGGAGAGCACCCAGCCGATCCCCAGGCTGGCGACGAAGAGTCCGCCCAGCACGATCAGCGAGTAGGTGCGCAGATTCTGCAGGGTGTTGTAGTTGATCGCCGCCTCGATCTCGCTGACCTCCGCGACGGTGACCTGATCGATGATCACCCGCCCCTGCTTGCGGAACGCGACCTGCTCGGTGATCGGCCGCGGGTCGGTGGTCTTCGCCACCGCGAAGTAGGTGATCGCCAGGGCGGCCCCGGCCAGTGCGAAGAGCAGCGTGGAGTAGATCACCGTGAGCCGGAACCGGATCGACCGGAACAGCTCCGGGCGCTTCACGCCGCCCCGTCCCGCAGCCGGTAGCCCCGGCCGACCACCGTCTCGATCGAGCCCTCGCCGAGCTTGCGCCGCAGGGTGCCGACCGTGACCCGGACGGTCTGGGTGAACGGGTCGGCGTTGGCGTCCCACACGTGCTCGAGCAGTTCCTCGCTCGACACCACGTGCCCGGGCCGGGTCATCAGGTATTCCAGGACGCCGAACTCCTTGGGCGTCAACGTCAGCCGCTCCCCGCGCAGCGTCGCGACGTGCCGGGCCACGTCCAGCACCACGTCGCCGACGGTCAGCACCGACGACGTGCCGGCGGTGTCCCGGCGCAGCAGGGCGCGGACCCGGGCCAGCAGCTCGGCCAGGGCGAACGGCTTCACCAGGTAGTCGTCCGCGCCCTCGTCGAGCCCGCGCACCCGGTCCTCGAGGCCACCGCGGGCGGTGAGCATGAGCACCCGCAAGTCGGTCTCCCCCGGGGTGTCCAGCTCGCCGTTGCGCAACGAGCGGCACAGGGTGAACCCGTCACCGTCGGGCAGGTTCACGTCGAGCAGCATCAGGTCGTACTCGTTCACGGTCAGCCGGTCGTACGCCTCGGCGGCGTCGAGCGCGACGTCGACCGCGTACCCGGTCCGGGCGAGACCGACCCGCAGGCCCTCCGCCAGGTCTTCCTCGTCCTCCACCACCAGCAGCCGCATCTGTCGACTATCCACGGCCGATGAGGGTCGTGGCCACCTGAGCGGCCCGGTCGATCGGCACGGCGAAGCCGATCCCGATGGACCCGCCGCCCTCCAGGGTGGCGATCGCGGTGTTCACGCCGACCACCTCACCCCGCGCGTTCACCAGCGGACCGCCCGAATTGCCGGGGTTGATGGAGGCGTCGGTCTGCACCGCGGTCTGCCGCACGGTGCCGCCCAGCCGCACCGGCCGGTCCAGCGCGCTGACGATGCCGGCGGTGACCGTGCCGGAAAGACCGAGCGGTGAGCCGACCGCCAGCACCGGCTCGCCGACCCGGGTGGCCCTGAGGTCGGCGCGTTCGAGCGGGCGCAGCGCGGCCGACGGGGTGACCCGCAGCACGGCGATGTCGCTGTTCGGGTCGGTGCCGACAACCTCGGCGGTGAGCCGGCGCCCGTCCGAGCCGACCACGCTGACCGCTCCCCCGCCCCGGGCGGCGACCACGTGGTTGTTGGTGACGATGTGACCGCGGTCGTCGAAGACGAACCCGGCGCCGGGCGCGGGCGGCGGCGCCGAGGCCGGGTCGGTGGGAGTGGCGTCCGGCGAACCGGCCAGATAGCCGGCCGCCCCGCCGGTGCCGGCGGAGACCGCCACCACGGTCAGCCCGGCCGCGGCGAGAAGCGGCCAGCGCCGGGCGGCGCGGGCAGGTGCCCCAGCAGCGTCGGCCGGCGGTACGCCCGCAGCCCGCTCGTCGATGCCGGGTGAGAGGAACTCGGGTCCCCGGGGCGACCCGCCCAGCCCAGTGGTCATTGTCATCAGAGAACTCCTCTACGGGAGGCGGGCGAACCAGAACATGGAGGCCAGTGCGGCCAGTGCCGCGAACAGCAGGCCGATACCGATGAAGCGCGCCGACACGTCCTGCGTCTCGGTCTCGTAGCCGACCGAACTGCCGATGTCGGCGTAAGCGGACCGCAGCTCCTCGGCGCTGCCGGCCTCGAAGTAGTTGCCGCCGGTGGCGTCCGCGACCGCCTGCAGCGTCTGCCCGTCGACCGGCACCGGCTGGTTGCCGCCCCCGCCGCCACCGCCGAGGGCGCTGCCGCCGATGGTCCCGTTCTCGGTGCCGAACGAGATGGCGTCGACGGGCACGCCCAGCTCGGTGGCCTGCGTCGCCGCCTCGGCCGGGTCCTGCCCGGCGGTGTTGGCGCCGTCGGAGAGCACGACGACCCGGGCCGGCGGCACGTCCTCACCGGCGGTGGCGTCCAGCGTGCGGATCGCCTCCAGCGAGGTGGCGATGGCATCGCCGATGGCGGTCCCGGCCCGCCCGGCCGTGCCCTCGGCGAGCCGGTCGATGCCGGCGTCGACCGCGGCCCGGTCGGTCACCGGCGGCACGAACACCGAGGCAGTGCCGGCGAAACCGACCAGGCCGACGTTGAACTGCTCGGGCAGGTCGGCCACGAACTCGCGGGCCGCGGCCTTGGCCGCGGTGAGCCGGTCCGGGTCCACGTCGGTGGCCAGCATCGACCGGGACACGTCCACCGCGACCAGTACGGTGGCCCGCTCCCGGGGCACCCGCACCTCGGACTGCGGCCGGGCGAAGCCGACCACGAGCAGGCCCAGCATCGCCAGGAACAGCCCGGCGGGGACGTGCCGGCGCCACTGCGGCCGGGCCGGTGCGACCCGGTCGAGCAACTTGAGATTGGTGAAGCGGACGGCGTACCGGCTGCGGCGGCGCTGCAGCACCACGTACGCGACGGCCAGCGCCGCCACGGCCACCAGCAGCCACAGCCGTTCCGGGGAAAGCCACGTCATGGTCGTGCTCCTGTTCGGGATGCTCGGCCCAGGCGGCGCTGGGCGTACACGTGCCGGACGATGTCCGCGACCCAGTCGCGGTCGGTACGCAGGCCGAGGTGGGCGGCGCCGGCCCGTTTCAGGCCGGTCTCGATGGACGCCTGCTGCCGGCGGGCCCCCTCGGCGTACCGCTCGCGCAGCTTGCGGCTGGCGGTCGGCACCTCACGCCGGCGGCCGGTTTCCGGGTCCACCAGGGTCAGCAGTCCCACGTCCGGCAGTTCCTGCTCGCGCGGATCACGGATCTGCACGGCGAGCACCTGGTGGCGGGCGGCGAGCCGGCGCAGCGGCTGTTCCCAGGTTGGGGCGCCGGGCCCGAGCCCGTCCTCGTCGAGACCGTCGAGGAAGTCCGAGACCACCACCGCGAGACCGCGGCGGTTGACCGCGCGGTGCAGGCCGTCGATCGCTTCGGCCAGGGGTACCTGCTCGGTCACCGGCGCGGAGCGGGGTACGGCGAGCAGCGTGCGCAGCATGCCGAGCAGATGGTTGCGGCCGCCCCGGGCCGGGAACCGCCGTACCCCGTCGGGGCCGAGCAGGTGCGCGCCCAGCCGGTTGCCGGCGCCGGTGGTGAGGAAGCCGACCGCGGCGACCGAGGCGACGGCCAGTTCCCGCTTCTCGAACTCGGCGGTGCCGAAGTCCATGCTCGCGGTCGCGTCGACCAGCACCCAGGTGGCCAGCTCCCGGTCCGCGTCGACCTGACGGACGTGGGCGACCGCGGTCCGCGCGGTCACCGCCCAGTCCATCCGGCGGACCTCGTCCTCGCCGGGCCGGTACTCGCGGCTGCCGGCCGGCTCGCTGCCGATGCCGGGCAGGAGCCCGAGGTACGAGCCGTGCAGCATCCCGTCGAGCCGGCGCGTGACCATGAGTTCGAGCCGCCGCAGCCGCCGTTCCGGTGCGAGTTCGTTGATGGAGGCACCCTCGTTCATGCTGTATCTCCGGGCATGCGCTCCTGGCCCTGCCTTCGTGGCCTCCGTCCGGTGCAGTCGCTCATGCCGCCACGCCCAGCCCCGGGCCGTGCTGCTCCTGGGCGGGAGCGATCACCGGCAGCGGTACGGAGTCCACGATGCGCTGGATGATCGACTCGGGGGCGATCCCGTCGGCGACCGCGTCGAAAGAGAGCACCAACCGGTGGGCCAGGACGTCGGGCGCGATGTCGAGCAGGTCGCCCGGCAGCACGTAGTCGCGTCCGCGCAACAGCGCCAGCGCCCGTCCGGCCGCCACCAGCCCGAGCGTGGCTCGTGGGCTGGCCCCGTACGCGAGCTGCCCGGCCACCTCCGGCAGGCCGAAGCGGGCCGGGTCGCGGGTGGCCAGCACCAGCCGGACCACGTACTCGGCCAGCGCGTGGTGCACGAACACCTCGCGGGCCCGGGCCTGCAACGCCAGCAGCTTGCCGGTGTCCAGCACCGGCCGGGCGACCGGGCGCACGCCGCTTATCCGGTAGAGGATGCCGAGCTCGTCCTGGTCGCTGGGGTAGCCGACGACCACCCGCATCAGGAACCGGTCACGCTGCGCCTCGGGCAGCTGGTAGACGCCCTCGCTCTCGATCGGGTTCTGGGTCGCCAGCACCAGGAACGGCCGCGGCACCGGATGGGTCCGGCCGCCGATCGACACGTGCCCCTCGGCCATCACCTCCAGCAGCGCCGACTGCACCTTCGCGGGCGCCCGGTTGATCTCGTCGGCCAGCACCAGGTTCGCCATCACCGGGCCCAGCTCGACGTCGAAGTCCTCCCGCGACGCCCGGTAGATGCGGGTGCCGACGATGTCGGAGGGCACCAGGTCCGGCGTGAACTGGATGCGGTGGAAACTGCCGCCGACCGCCACGGCGAGCGTCTCCGCGGCCAGCGTCTTGGCCACCCCCGGCACGCCTTCGAGCAGGCAGTGCCCACCGGCGAGCAGCGCGGTCAGCAGCCGCTCGATGAGCCGGTCCTGCCCCACGATCACCTTCTTGACCTCGAACAGCGTCTGCTCCAGCAGCCGCGCGTCGGTGTCGGATGCGATGTCTGTCATGGGTCCCCTTCTCGGCAACGGTGCGGGGGGCGGGCGCCGCGGACCTGGGGGTCGTGCCGGACGCCCGCCCTTGGTATCGATGACACCAAGCGGGGCCGAAAGCGAAGCGAAGGAGCGGAGCGGCCTGCTCAGCCGCGATACTGGGGGCGGCGCCGGTCGAAGCCGGCTGCCGCTACAGGGAGGTTGCGTGTCTGCTCAGCCCGCGCCGGTCGCCGAGACCGGCTATCCGTGGCCCATCGAAACCGCGCGCCTGGACAACGGGTTGCGCGTGGTCGTCAGCGAGGATCACACCGCGCCGGTGGTGTGCGTGAACCTCTGGTACGACGTCGGCTCGAGGCATGAGCCGGCCGGCCAGACCGGCTTCGCCCATCTCTTCGAGCACCTGATGTTCGAAGGGTCGGTGCACGTCGCCAAGACCGAGCACATGCGCCTGATCCAGGGCTCCGGTGGCTCGCTCAACGCGACCACCAACCCGGACCGGACCAACTACTTCGAGACGTTGCCGGTCGAGCATCTGGAGCTCGGGCTCTGGCTGGAGGCGGACCGGATGGGCGGTCTGGTCCCGGCGCTGACCCAGGAGACGCTCGACAACCAGCGCGAGGTCGTCAAGAACGAACGGCGCCAGCGGTACGACAACGTCCCGTACGGCGACGCGTGGCTGCGCCTGTTGCCGCTGCTGTATCCGCCGGGGCATCCGTACCACCATGCGACGATCGGGTCGATGGAGGACCTGAACGCCGCCGGTCTCGACACCTTCAAGGCGTTCCATCAGCAGTACTACGCGCCGAACAACGCGGTGCTGACCGTCGCCGGTGACGTCACCCCGGCTGAGGTCTTCGCCCTGGCGGAGAAGTACTTCGGGGCGTTGGAGTCCGTCTCCGACATCCCGCCGGCGCCGCGCGGGCACATCTCCGGCGCGGCCACCGAGCCGGTCCGCGAGACGGTGACCGGCAAGGTCCCGGCCCCCCGGATCTATCTGTCGCACCGCACCCACCCGTTCGGCACGGCCGGCTACGACGCCATCACCGTCCTGGCCACAGTGCTGGGCAGCGGCCGGGGCAGCCGGCTCTACCAGCGGCTCGCCGACGGCGCCCGGATCGCCCAGCCGGACTACATCGGCGCGTACGGCGTCGACCTGGCCCACGCCCCGGCCCCGCTGATCGTCACGGCCACGGCCAAGGACGGCGTCGACGCCGGGCGGCTGGAGGCCGGGGTGGCCGAGGTGCTGGACAGCATGGCCACCGAGCCGGCGACCGAGGCCGAGCTGGAACGGGCCAAGGCCCTGCTGACCACCTCGTGGTGGCGGCAGATGTCCACTGTCGGCGGTCGCGCCGACACCCTGGGCCGGTACGCGACCCAGTTCGGCGACGCCACCAGCGCGGCCTACCGGTTGCCGCAGTGGCAGTCGGTCACGGCCGGCGACATCCTCGACGCCGCCCGCACGCTGAACCCGGAGTCCCGCGTCACCCTCACCTACCTGCCCGACGAAGGGACCGACCAGTGAGTCTCGTTGCCACCCGGCCCGGCCCCGGCGACTCCCGGCCGTACGCGTTCCCGGACATCCAGCGGGTCTCGGTGGCCGGTGGTGAGGTCGTCGCCGCGCACATGCCGGGTCAGCACCTGGCCACCGCCGCGCTGCTGCTCGACGCCGGTGGCGCGCGGGAGTCCGCGGGCCGCGAGGGCACGGCCACCGTGCTGGCCAAGTGCCTGGAGGAGGGCACCACGACCCGGGATTCCGCGGCGTTCGCGCTGGCGCTGGAGGGTCTCGGGGCCGAGTTGTCCACCTCGGTCGACTGGGACTCGTTCCGGGTCGGTGTGTCCGTACCGGTGGCGCTGCTGTCCCGGGCCGTGAACCTGCTCGCCGAGGCGGCCCGCACCCCGCGCCTGGATCCGGCCGATGTCGCGCGGGTGCGCGACGACGAGGTGACCGCGCTGCGGATGGACTGGGCGCAGCCCGGCCCGCGGGCGGACGCGGCGCTGCGGATGGATCTCTTCGGGGCGGCCGAGCGGTACGGCCGGCCGCTGCACGGTGATCCCGCGTCGGTCGCGGCCGTCACCGTCGAGGACGTGACCGCGTTCCACGAGTCCTGGCTCAAGCGGCCGGGCGTGCTGCTGGTCGCCGGTGATCTGGACCAGTTGGATCTGGCCGAGCTCGGGGCAGCCGCTTTCGCGGGGGCGACCGGGGAGCCGACCGCACCGGCCGGACCGCTGGGGGTGCCGATCGCCGCCGGCCGCCGGCTGCTGCTGGTGGACCGCCCGGGCTCGGTGCAGTCGACGCTGCGGCTCGGGCACCGGGCGCCGGAACGCGCGAACCCCGACTACGTGTCGATGACGCTGGTGGCGACGGTGCTGGGCGGGGCGTTCACGTCCCGGCTCAACCACCTGATCCGCGAGGTGAAGGGCTACACGTACGGCATCCGCGCCGATTTCGCGATGACCCGCCGGTTCGGCCGGTTCGGCATCAGCACCTCGGTGCAGACGGCGGTGACCGCGCCGGCGCTGACCGACACCGTCGGCGAGGTGACCCGCACCCGGCTGGACGGCGTCACCGAGGAGGAGCTGGAGGTGGCCCGCACGTGGCGGGCCGGCCAGCTCACGGTCGACATGCAGACGCCGGGCTCGATCGCCGGTGCGCTGGCCACGCTGGTGGTGCACGGGCTGCCCGACGACTACTACGCGACCCTGCGGCGCAGCCTGCTCGACGCGACGGTGGCCGAGGTGTCCGCCGCCGCGGCGAGGCATCTGCACCCCGACGGCCTGACCGTCGTCGTCGAGGGTGACGCCGCGGTGATCCGCGACGAGCTGGTGGCCGGTGGCCTGGGCGAGGTCGTCGACGCCGAGGTCTGAGGTGTGCCGCGGGCCGCCGGCGACATCGCCGGCGGCCCGCGGCTTGCCAGGCGGGGCCCGACAGGTTTCAATGGCGCCCAGCGCTCGTCGTGAGAGCGCTCTCAGACCTGTTGGAGTTCCGCGACATGCCCACCAACCTCAGCTCCACCTCGGGAGCGTTCTCCCGCCGGCGCCTGCTCACCCTGCCCGCCGCGGCGGCCGCCGCCACCGTGGCCGCCCCGCTGCTCGCTCCGGACTCCGCCGCCGCCGGCACCTGCGCGCCGCGGCACCTGGTGGACCGCACGCTGGCCGAGCCGGTGAGCCGCGCCTACCACTACCTCGACGTGGTGCAGGACGCCTACGTCAAGGGCGGCGAGCCGCGGCTGCTGCAGAGCTACAACAACGAGAGCGAGCTGATGACGACCGCGTTCGTCTACGACAATGCGCTCGCGGCGCTGGCCTACCTGGCCAACCCGACGGTGGCCAACGTGCGCCGGGCCCGGCTCATCGGCGACGCCCTGCTGTGGATCCAGGCCAACGACGAGAAGTACACCGACGGGCGGGTCCGGCAGGCGTACGCGGCCGGGCCGATGCTCTTCTACGGCGGCGGACCGTCCTTCCCCGGTCTCAAGCGCGAGGACGGCAACGCGGCGTTCCTGTGGCCGTACGGCTTCGGCGGCTCCTCGACCGGCGACATGGCCTGGGTGGCGCTCGCCCTGGCCCAGCTCTACGTCGACACCCGGATCACCAAGTACCTCGACGGCGCGGTGGCCCTCGGCCGGTGGATCGCGGACAAGGAGTCGCCGTACCGCTTCGGCGGCTACCACGGCGGTCTGCAGGGCGACGGTGAGACGCCGCAGCCGTGGGCCTCGACCGAGCACAACATCGACGCGTACGGGCTCTTCACGCTGCTGGCCAAGCTGACCAGGGACCGGCGCTGGACCGCCCGCGCCGACGTGGCCGAGGACTTCGTGCGGGCCATGTGGAACCGCTCCGAGCGCTTCCTGTGGACCGGCACGCTCGGCGGCGTACCGGGCGAGGACCCGAACCTGATCAACATCGGCAACATCCCCGAGGACGTGCAGACCTGGGCGCTGCTGAGCCTGGACGACCGGCGCTACGACGACGCCGTGGACTGGGTCACCGAGAATCTCGCGAACACCGACGGCGCCGTCTCCGGCGTGACCTACAGCAGCCAGGCCAAGATCCGTACCGGGCCGGTCTCCGGCAGCACCGTGGAGAACAACCGCGACGCCGTCTGGCTGGAGGGCAACGGGCACACGGCCCTGGCTCTGCTCAAGCGCGACGACCGCGGTGACACGGCACTGGCCAAGCGGCTGCTGCGGCAGACCGCCGTCGCGCAGCGGACCCTCGGCGCCGGGCAGACGGTGGGCCTGACCGCCGACGCGGACCACGGCAAGCTGTCCAACCCGGGCGAGGGCGGCACCTGGACCGGCACCCCATTGCCCGCCGCGGCCGGCATCGTGGCCGCCACCAGCGCGTTCGACACCGGCTTCGCGTTCGGCTACTTCCCGCGCCAGCACGTCGGCGCCACCGCGTGGTTCCTGATGGCGGCGCAGAACTTCAACCCCTACCGATGATGTGACGTGCCCCGGGATCGCTCGGTGATGGTGGCCCCGGCCGGATACCGTCGCCGCCATGACGATCACCAGCTCGGCGCCCGTGACGAAACCGGTCCGGGTCCGGCGGGCGGTCTGGCACGTGCTGCTGTGGCTGCTGGTGCTGCCGGGCGTCGCCTGGGTGCTGCTCCGGCTCGGCGGCTGGGAGCGGGGCGCGCTGGTGCAGCTCCTGGCCTTCACGCCGTACGTCGCGGCGTGGTCGGTGGTGCCGGTGGTCGCGGCGCTGGCGACCCGGCGCTGGCTGGCGGCGGCGGTCGCGACGGTCACCTTCGCGCTGTTCGCGGTGGCGGTGCTGCCCCGCGCCTTCGCCGACAGTGACCGGGGCCCGCAGGGTGGCGTGGCGCTGCACGTGATGACGTCGAACATGCTCTTCGGCAACGCCGACGCGGCCACGATCGTCAAGCTGGTCCGGGACAACGACGTGGCCGTGCTGGCCCTGCAGGAGTTCAGCCCGAACGGCCAGCGCAACCTCGCGGCGGCCGGGCTGGGCGAGCTGCTGCCGTACTCGTCGCTGGGCGGGGAGTTCGGGGCGAGCGGCTCGGGGCTCTACTCCCGCTACCCGATCACCGACCCGGGCGTACGGCGCAACGGCGGCGGCTTCAACCAGGCGTACGGGACGATCCAGCCCCCGGGCGCGGTCGCCGTCACGGTCGAGTCGGCGCACCCGCTCGCGCCGGCCGCGCTGGAGATGATCGACGGCTGGCGCGACGACCTGGGCGCCGAGCCACGCCCCGACCCGAACGGCCCGCCCCGGATCCTGCTCGGCGACTTCAACGCGACGCTGGACCACAAGGCGCTGCGGGACCTGATCGGCGACGGCTACCGCGACGCCGCCGACGCCGCGGGTCAGGGTCTGATCGGAACATGGGGCCCGTACGACGGCGATCCGCTGCCGCCGGTGACCATCGACCACGTGCTGGCCGACCGCCGCCTGGGCGTGGGCGCCGTCAGCGTGCACGGCATCCCGGACAGCGACCACCGCGCGGTCACCGCGACCCTGCACGTCCCGGCGGCCTGACCAGCACGTTGCCGGTGCTGGTCAGGCGCGACCGGGCCGGGATCAGGCGGCGGTGCTGGTGCTCGTGCTGGCCGCGGCCGCGCGGGCCAGGCCGTAGGTGAGCGCGTCGGTGAGGGCCTTCCAGCTCGCCTCGACCACGTTCTCGTGCACGCCCACCGTGGTCCAGTCGCGGGTGCCGTCGCTGGTCTCCACCAGGACCCGGGTGATCGCGTTCGAGCCGTGCGAGCCCTCCAGGATGCGGACCTTGAAGTCGGCCAGCTCGAAGGACTTCAGCTCCGGGTAGTGCTTGGACAGGGCCACTCGCAGCGCCTCGTCGAGGGCGTTGACCGGGCCGTTGCCCTCGGCGGTGGCGATGACGCGCTCACCGCGTACGCGGACCTTGACGGTGGCCTCGGAGACCACCGACCCGTCCTCGCGGTGCTCGACCTGCACCCGGTACGACTCCAGCGCGAACGGGCGCACGAAGTCGGCACCGGGCAGCTCACCGCGTACGAGAAGCTCGAAGGACGCGTCCGCGGCCTCGAAGGACCAGCCACCCGCCTCCAGGTCCTTGACCTTGCGGGTCACCGCCGTGAGGGTGTCGGGGTGGCCGGCCAGGTCCAGCCCGAGCTCGCGACTCTTGAGCTCGATGCTGGCCCGGCCGGCCATCTCGGTCACCAGGATCCGCATGTCGTTGCCCACCACCGACGGGTCGACGTGGTTGTAGAGCAGCGGATCCACCTTGATCGCGCTCGCGTGCAGCCCCGCCTTGTGAGCGAATGCCGCGGCCCCGACGTAGGCCTGGTGGGTGTCGGGGGCGATGTTGGCGATCTCGGCGAGCGCGGTGGACACCCGCGTCGCCTTCTCGAGGCATCCGTCCGGTAGGACCTTCAGCCCGAGCTTGAGTTGCAGGTTGCTGACGACGGCGAACAGGTCGGCGTTGCCGGGCCGCTCGCCGTAGCCGTTGGCCGTGCACTGGAAGTGTTCGACGCCCGCCTCGACGGCGGCGATGGTGTTGGCGACCGCGCAGGACGTGTCGTTCTGGCAGTGGATGCCGAGCTGGTCCGGGGCGACCCCGGTGCGCGCCACCACGTCGTTGATCGCGGCGGTGATCATCGACGGGAGCATGCCGCCGTTGGTGTCACACATGACGACGCGCTCGGCCCCGGCCTCGAACGCGGCCTTGACCACGGAGGCGGTGTAGTCGGGGTCGTAGCGGAAGCCGTCGAAGAAGTGCTCGCAGTCGACGAACGCGCGGCGGCCGTTGGCAACCAGGTGCGCGACGGTGTCGCGGACCATCGCCAGGTTCTCCTCGCCGGTGGTGCGCAGCGCCCGCTCGACGTGCCGGATGTCCGACTTGGCGACCACGCAGACGACCGGCGTCTCCGCGTCCAGCAGCGCCTGCACCTGCGGATCCTGCGCCACGTCGACGTTGGCCTTGCGGGTAGCCCCGAACGCGACGAGCACCGCGTTCTTCAGCTGCAGCTCGGTGCGCGCCCGGGCGAAGAACTCGGTGTCCTTGGGCATGGCACCGGGCCACCCGCCCTCGATGAAGCCGACACCGAACTCGTCCAGCAACCGCGCGACCGCGAGTTTGTCGACGACCGAGTAGCTGATGCCCTCGCGTTGCCCGCCGTCGCGCAGCGTCGTGTCGAACACCTGGTAGGTCATGGGGGTTCCTTTCCGAGACTGACGACCCAACAAAAAGACCCCCCGCGGATGCGGGAGGTCTGCACGTCGGCGGAGATTCAGCCGGCGCGCTAGGTGCGAATAATCAGCACGGAGTGGGTCACGTCCCGAAGCATGCCACGCGCCGCCAGGATGGGAGCCCAGAATCCACAAGCTGAGACAGCCGATCCCGTACGGGTGAGTAATTCGACACGGCTGCATCGTGACGATGGCGGTTAGGTTGGACGGGTGGCCGTCGACAATCACCCCCGCAGCCTGACCTTCTCGACCAGCTACAACTTCCGCGACGTCGGTGGCTATCCCGGCCTCGACGGGCGCACGGTGAGCTGGCGGCGGTTGTTCCGCGCCGACTCCCTGCACCGGCTCAAAGGTGCCGACCTCGAGACCTTCCTGGCGTTGGGCGTGCGCACCGTCATCGACCTGCGCCGGCCGTTCGAGGTCGAGCTGCACGGCCGGGTGCCGCACTCCGAGGGGCTGGACTACCGCAACCTGGTGGTGGAGCACGTCGACTGGGAGTCGGTCGAGCACTCCGGGGACATCCCGCACGAGCGCTGGCTCGCCGACCGCTACCTCAACTTCGCCGAGGACGGACAGGCCGGGCTGGCCGCGGCGCTGGGCGTGATCGCGGATCCGGCGGCGGTGCCGGTGGTCGTGCACTGCATGGCCGGCAAGGACCGCACCGGCGTGGTGTGCGCGCTGACGCTGTCCCTGCTCGGAGTGTCCGATACGGACATCGCCCAGGACTACGCGCTGACCGAGGCGGCGATGGAGTCGCTGACGGCGTACCTGTTGCGGACCAAGCCGGAACTGGTGCACGACAAGTACCACATGTTCGACTGCCCGCAGGACGCCATGCTGCTGTTCCTGCGGGACCTGCGCGAGCGCCACGGCTCGGTGGAGAAATACGTCCGCGAGATCGGCCTCAGCACCGGCCAACTGGCGAGCATGCGCGAGCACCTGCTGACGCCCGCCTGACAGACAGAGCTACGTGGCGGGTGTCTACTTGCCGTCCATGCGAGTCCTTGTCAGCACCTGGCCGGCCCATGGGCACCTGTTGCCCCTGCTCCCGCTGATCCGGGCGGCTCAGCGGGCGGGCCACGACGTCGTCGTCGCCTCCGGCGCCGAGGGTGTCGCCGAGGCACGCCGGCGCGGGCTGACGACCTGGGACATCGGCCCGAGCCGGACGGAATCCGACGCCGCCTTCCGCTCCCGGGTGCCGGACCTGGGGGCAGTCCCGCCGGAACGCCGGATGGCCACGGTGATCGCCGGCATGTTCGGCGCGGCGGCGTTCGAACGGGCCGCCGCCCTGGTGCCCCGGGCCGAGGAGTGGAAGCCCGACCTGGTGGTGCACCCGATCACCGAGCTCGCCGGCGCGGTGGCCGCGGCCCGCACCGGCGCCCGGCACGCGGTGCACGGCCTCGGTCCCCTGCCGGCCGAGGCCTGGGACTGGTTCGGGGCCCGGCTCGGCGACCTGAGCAGCCAATGGGAGGTGCCGGACCTGCCGGTCACCATCCTCGACACTCCGTACCTGGACAACTGCCCGCCGGCTCTGCAGGCGGACGCCGTCCGCGCTTTCCGCAACCGGCGGCCGCTGCGCCCGACCTCGGGCGAGGTCCTGCCCGGCGAGCGCCTGCCGTGGAACGTGGACGAACTGCCCTACGAACGCAGCGTGCACCTGACGCTGGGCACACTGTTCTTCGGCGCGACCGAGGTCTTCCGGACGGCGCTGGCCGGCCTCCGCGATCTGCCGGTCAACGTGCTGGTCACAGCCGGACCCGGCAGCGACCCGGACCGCTTCGGCCCGCAGCCGGCGAACGTGCGCATCGCCGATTTCGCACCGCACGCCCTGCTGCTGCCGCACTGCGCCGGCCTGGTGACCCAGGGCGGCGCGAGCACGATCGTCGCCGCGCTCTGCCACGGTCTGCCGCACCTGATCCTGCCGCAGGGCGCGGACCAGTTCGCCAACAGCGCGACAGCCGCGGAGGCGGGCGTGGCCCTGGTGGTCCCGCCGGCGGACCTCTCTGTGGAGACGGTCGCGCACACCGCGACCCGGCTGCTGGAGGACACGTCCCTGACCCGCCGGGCCCGGGTCGTTCGGGCCGAGATCAACAGCATGCCGTCGGCTGAGGAGGTCCTGCAGACGCTCCTGGACACGCCACGCTGAGCGCGACCGGGTCAAGCCGCGATGTGTGCGGCCGAGTCACGCCACGCTGAGCGCTGCTGTCACGCCGCGATGAAGGCGGCCGGTCACCCCGCGATGTGCTGCCGTCACGCCGCGATGAACGCGGTGACGGCGCGCACGACCGGGGCGAGCTCGGTGCCGTCGATCGCCGCGTCGGGCCGGAACGGAAGTCGCGCGAGCCGTTCGACGCCGCCGGCCCAGATGGTGCGCTCATCGGGCGCCGGCGCATGCAGCTCCGTCTGCTCACCGCAGCAGGGGCACCGGAAGTACGCCATGTTCTCCACCCCGCCCAGCACCGGCGTCCGCACCTCGCGCAGCGTGCTGAGGGCCCGGCCGGTGTCCAGATGGGAGACCTCGGCCGGCGTGACCACCAGGATCGTCGCCACCCGGCCGGCCCCGGAAAGCACGCCCTGCTGGGTGAAGCTGATGCCGGGCGGCAGATCCACCACGAGGACCTCGACGTCACCCCAGGCCGTTTCCCCGAGGAGCCGGCCGAGCATGAGATCGGCCAGGTCGGACCCGAGCGCCAGACCCTGACCGCCGGCCATCAGGAACCCCGCGGACGCGACCTTGAGGCCGTCCACCTCCATCGCTTCCAGCCCGGAACCGCCGCCGCCGGTCCACCGCGCGAGGGTGACCGACCGGGCCGGCACGTCACGGCGCAGGCCGAGCATCCGCGGCACGTCGGGACCGGCGATGTCGGCGTCGACCAGCCCGGTCCGGTATCCGGCCCGGACCAGTTCACGCCCGAGCGCGACCGCGATGCTCGACTTGCCCACTCCACCTTTGCCACTGGCGACGGCGACGATCGGCAGCTGCGTCCGGCCCGGCATGTCCATGCGGCAACGGTACTGACGCCCGGGCGGGGACCGCGCCTCGCGATCCCCGCCACCGGCAACTCAGAGAACTCGGTGCACCCAGCCGAACGAATCCTCGGCCCGGCCCCGCTGGATGTCCACGAGCTGCTGACGCAGGCCCATGGTCACCTCGCCCGAACCGCCGTCGGCCACGGTGAACTCGCCCTCCGGCGACCGCACCGTGCCGATCGGGGTGATGACAGCCGCGGTGCCACAGGCGAAGGCCTCACGGATCCGGCCCGAGGCCGCCCCGGAACGCCACTCCTCGAAGCTGACCGGCCGCTCCTCGACCCGGCGACCGTCCCGCTCGGCCAGCTTGATGACCGAGTCGCGAGTGATGCCGGGCAGGATCGTGCCGGTCAGCGGCGGCGTCGCCAGCGAGCCGTCGTCCAGCACGAAGAAGACGTTCATGCCGCCGAGCTCGTCGACGTACTTGCGCTCGACGGCGTCCAGATAGACGACCTGGTCGCAGCCGTGCTCGATGGCCTCGGCCTGGGCGGAGAGGCCGGCCGCGTAGTTGCCGCCGCACTTCGCCGCGCCCGTGCCGCCGGGCGCCGCCCGGGTGTAGTCGGGCGTGATCCAGACCGTCACCGGCTTGACCCCGCCGCTGAAGTAGGCGCCCACCGGCGAGGCGATCACCAGGTAGAGGTATTCCATCGACGGGCGCACACCGAGGAAGACCTCGCTGGCGTACGCGAACGGGCGCAGGTAGAGGCTGCCCTCGTCACTCTGCGGGATCCAGCCCCGGTCGATCTTGATCAGCTGGCGCAGGGACTCCAGGAACATCGGCTGCGGCAGCACCGGCATGGCCATCCGCTGGGCGGACTGCCCGAAGCGGGCGGCGTTGGCGTCCGGGCGGAACATCGTCACGCCGCCGTCCGCAGTCGTGTAAGCCTTCAGGCCTTCGAAGATCTCCTGCGCGTAGTGCAGCACCGCGGACGCGGGGTCCATCGGGATGGGGGCGCGGGCTTCCACCCGGGGCTCGTACCAGCCTTTGCCCTCCGCATACCGGACGGTGACCATGTGGTCGGTGAAGATCCGGCCGAAGCCCGGGTTGGCCAGCAGTGTGGTCCTGTCCGCGTCGCTTACGGGCGCCGGGTTCGGACGGATCTCGAAGTCGAGGTTGTCACCACCACTCATGGCAGTTGACCTGCTTTCTGTCACAAAGAATGAAGAGGTAGCACCCGCAGTGCTCCATGAACTTACCCCGAACGGTCGTTCAAAGCCGACAGCCGGGCAGCCGTCATCGACCGCCGGCAAGGCCGGCGGGATGACCTGGGTGTGAAGGTGAGTCAGGCGGCCGCGGTGGCGGCGACCCGGTCTCCGACCTCGGCGGTACGCAGCGGCGCGCCCGGCGTGCGGGACGCGACCTCGGCCGCGACCGCCTCGGATACTCGGCGGGCCTCGTCGGGGTGCCCGAGATGCTCCAGCAGCAGCGACGCGGAGAGGATCGCGGCCGCGGGGTCGGCGATGCCCTGGCCGGCGATGTCCGGCGCGGAGCCGTGCACCGGCTCGAAGGTCGAGGGGTACTTGCGCTCCGGGTTGACGGAGCCGCTGGCTGCCATGCCGATGCCGCCGGTCACGGCAGCGGCGATGTCGGTGAGGATGTCACCGAAGAGGTTGTCGGTCACCACCACGTCGTAGCGCTGCGGGTTGCTCACCATGAACATGCTCGCGGCGTCGATGTGCTGGTATTCCGTGGTGACGTCGGGGAACTCGGCGGCGACCGCGGCGAAGGTGCGCGCCCAGAGCCCGCCCGCGTGGGTGAGCACGTTCGTCTTGTGCACGAGGGTCAGGTGGCGCCGCTCGCGGCGCTGCGCCCGGCCGAACGCGTCGCGCACGACCCGCTCGACGCCGTGCCGCGTGTTCAGGCTCTCCTCGGTGGCGATCTCGGCAGGGGTGTCCTTGTGCAGGACGCCGCCGGCGCCGACGTAGAGACCCTCGGTGCCCTCGCGGACCACGACCATGTCGATCTCGCCGGGCTTGAGGCCGGCGAGCGGGCTGACCGTGCCGGGCCAGAGCCGGGACGGACGCAGATTCACATACTGGTCGAAGTCGAAGCGGAGCTTGAGCAGCAGGCCACGCTCGAGGACGCCGGGCGGGACGCTGGGGTCACCGATGGCGCCGAGCAGGATGGCGTCGTGCGCGGCCAGCTCGTCCTGGATGGCTTGCGGGAGAACCTCTTTGGTGCGGTTGTAGAAGCGCGCGCCCAGGTCGTAGTCGTCGAACTCCGCATCCGGGAGGACGGCCTCGATCACCTTGCGCGCCTGCGCGGTCACCTCGGTCCCGATGCCGTCGCCGGCCACCACCGCGATCCGCGCCACCGTCACGTCCACTCCCTCAGTCGGTCCGACCGCTCGACCTTAGTCCGCCGTCCCGATCACTGACACGGCGGTCCCAGAGTATGGGTGAAGATTCGTTAAGGACCCCGGACGCGAACAACCCCCGTCGATCGCGGCAACGATCGCGGGGGCTGTCACGACAGGTACGCGTGGCTCGCGCCCGCCGGGGTGCATCCTCCACGCGGAGCGACCACAACAGCATCACCCGAAGACACGGCCGTGGAGCCCGCGCGGCAGGACCAACGCTAGCGATGCGGACTAATGTCGCGCAAGACGCATCCCCCGCGTGTCGGGGCGACAACCGACTTCACCGCCCAGCGGTATGGCACCATGCGCCGGTGAGTTTCGACCTCGTGGTGTGGGCCATGGACAACACGGCCATGCCGGATGACGTGCGTGCCGCGAACGCCCGGTGCGCCCGCGGCGAGCACCCACAGCGCCCCGCCGATCCGCGCGTCGTCGCCTTCTACGACGCCCTGACCAGCAACTACCCCGACCGCGGGCCGCGCGCGACGTTGCCCGGCACGCCCTGGGCGAGCGCCCCGCTGCACGCCGCGGCGGACCACATCCAGATGCGGCTGGACGAGCAGTGCCCGGACGCGGTGCTCGAGACGATCGAGAAACTGGCCGGCGAGCTCAATCTCGACCTGCTCGACCTCCAGGACGGCACGGTGTATCCGCCCCCGGTGAAAACTCGTTAATCCTCGTCGCGCAGGTCGACGATGCTGCCCTTGGCGGAGCCGATCGAGGCCGCGACCGCGGAGAGCAGCTCGGCGTCCACCGAGGAGTCGACGGTCAGCGCCATCAGCGCCTCGCCACCCAGCTGACGGCGGGCCACCTGCATCGCTGCGATGTTGACGCCGGCCTCGCCGAGGATGGAGCCGATCGCGCCGACCACGCCGGGGCGGTCCGAGTAACGGAAGAACAGCAGCACGCCGCCCGCGCCGAGCTCCAGATCGAACTCGTCGACCTGGGTGAGCTTGCGCGCCTCGCGGGTGCCCGTACCGGTGACTGTGCCGGCCACGCTGACCGTGCGCCCGTCCGGCAGCGCGCCGCGTACCGTGACCAGGTTCTGGTGGTCGGAGACCTCGCGGTCGACGACCAGCTCGACCTCGACGCCGCGGTCCGCCGCGAGCTGCGGGGCGTTGACGTAGGTGACCTGCTCCTCCACCACCGAGGCGAAGAGGCCCTTGGTCGCGGCCAGCTTGAGCACCGCCACGTCGTGCGACACGATCTCGCCGCGCACCTCCACGGTCACGCTGGCCGCGATGCCGCCCGCAACCGCGGTGAAGACCTTGCCGAGCCGCTCAGCCAGCCCGAGCAGCGGGCGGACATCCTCGTCGACCACGCCGCCGGCCTGCACGTTAACCGCGTCCGGCACGAACTCGCCCTGCAACGCCAGCTTGACGCTGCGGGCCACCGACAGCCCGGCCTTGTCCTGGGCCTCGGCGGTGGACGCGCCCAGGTGCGGGGTGACCACGACGTTGTCGAACGCGAACAACGGGGAATCGGTGGTCGGCTCGGTGACGAAGACGTCGATGCCGGCCCCGCCGACCCGGCCTTCGGCGAGCGCGTCGGCCAGCGCGCGCTCGTCGACCAGGCCGCCGCGGGCGGCATTGATGATGCGCACCCCCGGCTTGACCGTGGCCAGCTCCTTCTCCCCGATCAGGCCCAACGTCTCCGGCGTACGCGGCAAGTGGATCGAGATGAAGTCGCTCTCCCGCAGCAACTCGTCCAACCCGACCAGGCGCACGCCCAGCTGCGCGGCCCGGGCCGGCTGGATGTACGGGTCGTACGCGATCAGCCGGGTCCCGAACGCGGCCATCCGTTGCGCGAACAGCACTCCGATGCGGCCGAGCCCGACCACCCCGACGGTCTTGCCCTGCACCTCGACCCCGGTGTACTTGGAGCGCTTCCACTCGCCCCGTTTGAGCGAGGCACTGGCGGCGGCGGTGTTCCGGGCCACCGAGAGCAGGAGCGCGATCGCCTGCTCGGCGGCTGAGACGATGTTGGAGGTCGGAGCGTTGACCACCATGACGCCCCGCGCGGTGGCGGCGGGCACGTCGACATTGTCGAGACCGACGCCGGCCCGGGCCACGACCTTGAGCCGCGGGGCGGCGGCGACCGCCTCCGCGTCGACCTTGGTGGCACTGCGCACGATCACCGCGTCGGCCTCGGCCAGCGCGGCGAGCAGGGCGGCCCGGTCGGTGCCGTCCACGTGGCGGACGTCGAAGTCGTAGGCCAGCACGTCGATGGCGGCGGGGGCCAGTTCCTCAGCGATCAGTACCACGGGAGTCATACGTCTCCACCTGTTGTCTCGCAGGCGGCCGGCCGCCGACCTTTCCGCGATCGTAGGGTGTGGCGGGACCATTACGGCATGTCATCTCATGGTGACCGGCCTCACACGTACGAAATACCCGGTGCCCTTTCCTGTCGCACCGGACCGCTAGCCTCCTCGGCATGTCCCCAGCACCGGCCGACGCCGAAGAAATCGACGAGGATCACGGCTCTGCGATCCCCGAGCCGCCCCGGCGGGTGCCGTTCGGAGTGGCCGTCACCGCGGCACTACTCGGCCTGCTGTCGGTGTTGCTGCTGGTCATAGCCGTCGTGGCGTTGTCGGCCGGCTCGTTCCGGCAGAGTGTCGGCGAGGCCACCGCGCAGGGCCTGGCCACCGCGCTCGTCGCCGTCTGCGCAGCGCTCGTGGCCGCGGTCGCATGGTCCTTCGTGCGCGACGGCATCACTGTCGGCCCGATGATCGTCGGCGGCCTGACCCTGGTGGCCGGACTGATCCTGCTGGTCGCCGGGGTGGCCGGGAGCGACCCCGAGACCGAGGTGCTGCGGCTGGGCGTGCTGGCCCTGGTGGTCGGCCTGGGCGTGCTGCTGGTGCCGCTGCTCGGCCAGGCCCCGGCCTACCTGGCGGCCCGCCGGGTCTGGTCGCGCGCCGAGCGGGACTGGCTGCACGAACTGACCACGCCGGAGGCCCCGCCGCAGCCGCAGTGGGGGCCCGGGCACTACCCGCCGCCTCAGCAGCCGCAGTGGGGTGCGGTGCCGCAGCCGCACTATGTTCCGCCGCCCGGCTATCCGGGGCAGGCCGGGTACGCGGCCCAGCCGGGGTATCCGGCGCAGTACCAATATCCGCCGCAGCAGGCGCAGGGCTGGGGCGCGCAGCAGCAGCAGGCCTGGCCGGAGGCGGCGGTGGCGCCGTGGTCCGGGCAGCAGCCGCCGGCGCAGCCCGCCTCGGCCCCACCGGCGCCGGGCGTGACCGCGCAGCCGGAGACCGGCAGCACCTCGGGGCAGCCGGCTTCGGGGGACGGGGGCCAGCCGCCGCCGATACCGCTGGCCGCGGCTCAGCAGGCGCCCACCGAGCAGATCAGGCCGGCCGATCCGGCCGCACCCCAGCATCCGGCTGCACCGCAGCAGTAGGACGCGCTACCGCAGTCGGCTGCGCCCCCGCGCGAGACCGCCCACATTGGGTCGACCAGCGACGGGCTGCACTCAACCAGTAGGCGCTCGCACCCACAGAAGGCGGCACCGCAGTGGCGGACCCGACCAACAGCGGGCCCGACCAACGGTGAGCGGTTCCGTTGAGTCATAGGCCGCCAAAGCAGCGGCAGGCCCGGCAAACGCCGCCACCCGGCCCTCGGCCGGGACCGGCAGGCCGGGCGCGACTCAGACCGTAGGCCGCGGAATGCAGTGCCGCTCAATCGGCGGCGCCGCCGCATATCCCGCCGACGCCCGCCCATCGAACTGCCGGAACGTCAACGCCTCCGCATCCAGCCCGTCGTACAACAACTCCAGATCCAAGCTCCCCACCGGCGGATAGACCCGCTCCCGCGGCGGCTCCTGACCCACCTCGAGAGCCCCCTGCGCCACCATGAAGTCGATGATCGCCTGGCGGACCGACGGCAGCGTCACCGGCGAGTGGTAGACCACGTTCAGGGCCTGCATCCGCATCCCCTGCACGTGTTCCTCGCCCTTGTTGTCGTGGAAGTGCGGGTTGCGGGTCTCGATCTGCAGCACCGGCACCGAGCTGGCCATCACGTCCGGGCTGGCGCTCTCCAGGATGCCGCCGAACTGCTCGAACAGGTCCAGGTACTCGTACGGTTCGACGGCGAAGCCGCCCGCCAACCGCAGCTTCAGGCCCAGGTCCAGGGTCATCGCGTGCTCGCCCGCGTTGCCGGTGGCGATCACCTCGGTGCCGAAGCCCGAGTATTCGGCCAGGAAGCGGTTGAGCCATTCGTTGGTGATCTCGGAGCTGCGGCCGCGCCGGCTGAAGAACAGCCGGCCGTCGCGCAGTTTCGGCTTGGAGTGCCAGGAGATGCGGACCATCGAGTACGGGCTGTCGGCCAGGTGCAGCCCGGCCGCGTAGGCCTTGCAGTATTCGTGGACGGCGCCGGGGACGTAGTTGTCGGCGTCGACGTAGCCGAGGTAGCGCCGGCCCGTCATCGCGGCCAGGGCCATCCCGATCAGCATGGCCTCGCCCTTGCCGGCCCGGACCAGACCGTCCTCGCCGATCAGCTCCTCCATCCCGGCCGCCTTGAACGCGGCGGCCAGTCCGGGGTCTTTCTGGTGCACGCTGATCGCCGAGCGGCCGGCCAGCCGGCAGAACTGCTCGAGGGTCTGGGCCTCGATCTCATATCGGTCCACCGGCAGCTTGTCGCTGTTGGAGACCAGCACAATGAGGCAGTCGTGCGGAATTCCGGAGAGCACGCCCTCGATGACGCTTCGTGGCTCATTCATGCAGGGCACGACGATTACCATTTGCGACTCGACCGCGCGTAATGCTTCGAAGGACACGACTCGGCTGCCCGCCGAAAAGGCGTCGCCCAGGGCGCCCGAGTCCAGCTCGATGACCCTCTGAAGCTCGTGGATCCGGACCGCGCCGAAGCGCTCGCTCCGAAAAGAATCAGCCAGACGCATGCGGCGAATCTACCCGCTGCTGTCTAGTCCACAGCGCCCGAACAGTACACAATTCCATGACGACGCCGCTTTGGTAAGCAAGACGTAACGCCCATGTTTCAAGTAGTCGAATGGTTACGCAAAAACGCCGGATCGCGCGCCTGACGGCACTGCGATCCGGCGTTCGCCGGCCTGAAAGGTCAGGCTGTTTCGGTGATCGGGCGGTCGACCCAGCTCATCATGTCGCGCAGCTTCTTGCCGGTGACCTCGATGGGGTGCTCGGCGCCTTCCTTGCGGTACTGCTGCAGGCGGGTGCCGCCGGCCTCGTCGTCGGCGATGAGGGCCTTGGTGAACTCGCCGGACTGGATCTCGGCGAGGATCTTCTTCATCTCCTGCTTCACCCCGGCGTTGATCACGCGGGGGCCGCTGACGTAGTCACCGAACTCGGCGGTGTCCGAGACGCTGTAACGCATCCGGGAGATGCCGCCCTCGTACATGAGGTCGACGATCAGCTTGAGCTCGTGCAGGCACTCGAAGTAGGCGATCTCCGGCGCGTAGCCCGCCTCGGTGAGCACCTCGAAGCCCGTCTGCACGAGCGCGGCCGTACCGCCGCAGAGGACCGCCTGCTCGCCGAAGAGGTCGGTCTCGGTCTCCTCCTTGAAGGTGGTCTTGATGACGCCGGCCCGGGTGCCGCCGATCGCCTTCGCGTACGACAGCGCGAGCGCCTGGGCGCCACCGCTGGCGTCCTGCTCCACCGCGATGAGGGCGGGCACGCCCTTGCCGTCCACGTACTGGCGGCGGACCAGGTGACCGGGGCCCTTGGGGGCGACCATCGCCACGTCCACGTTCGCCGGCGGCTTGATCAGCTCGAACCGGATGTTGAGGCCGTGACCGAAGAAGAGCGCCTTGCCGGCGGTGAGGTTCGGCTCGATCGACTCGGCGTAGATCTTCCGCTGGGCGGTGTCCGGCGCCAGCACCATGATCACGTCGGCCCAGGCCGACGCCTCGGCCGGCGTGAGCACCTTGAGGCCCTGCTCCTCGGCCTTGGCGCGGCTCTTCGAGCCCTCCTTCAGGCCGACCACCACGTCGACGCCCGAGTCGCGCAGCGACAGCGAGTGCGCGTGGCCCTGGCTGCCGTACCCGATGACGGCGACCTTGCGTCCCTGGATGATGGACAGGTCGGCGTCGTCGTCGTAGAACACTTCGGCGGTCATTGATAAATCCTCTGTGAATCAGGCGGCGCGGAGCGCCGGGCCGGTGGTGATGGAACGGGATCCGCGGCCGATCGCGACCAGGCCGGACTGGACCATTTCCTTGATGCCGTACGGCTCGAGGTCGCGCAGCAACGCATCGAGTTTGTCGGGGTTGCCGGTCGCCTCGATCGTGAGGGTGTCCGGTGCGACGTCGATCACCTTTGCCCTGAACAGCTCGACCGTCTCGAGCACCTGGCCGCGCACGGTGCGATCGGCCCGCACCTTGACCAGCAGGAGCTCGCGCTGGACCGACTGCTGCGGGTCCAGCTCGACGATCTTCAGGACGTTCACCAGCTTGTTGAGCTGCTTGGTCACCTGCTCCAGGGGTGAGGAGTCGGCGTTGACCACGATCGTGATGCGGGAGACGTCCGGGTTCTCCGTCTCGCCCACCGCCAGCGAATCGATGTTGAAGCTGCGCCGGGAGAACAGTCCGGACACCCGGGCCAGCACACCGGGCTTGTTCTCCACGAGCACGGACAGGGTGTGCTTGTTCATACTGGTCACAGGTCGTCCTCGTCGAAGGCCGGGCGCACGTCCCGGGCGAACATGATCTCGTCGTTGCTGGTGCCGGCCGCGACCATCGGCCAGACCATGGCGTCCTTGCCGACGGTGAAGTCGATGACCACCGGGCGGTCGTTGATCTCCATGGCCGCCTTGATGGTGGCGTCCACGTCGTCCTTCGACTCGCAGCGCAGGCCCACGCAGCCCAGCGCCTCGGCCAGCTTCACGAAGTCGGGGATGCGGTGCTTGTGCGTGCCCAGCTCGGTGTTGGAGTAGCGGCCCTCGTAGAACAGGGTCTGCCACTGCCGGACCATGCCCAGGTTGCCGTTGTTGATGACGGCGATCTTGACCGGGATGCCCTCCAGCGCGCAGGTGGCCAGCTCCTGGTTGGTCATCTGGAAGCAGCCGTCGCCGTCGATCGCCCACACCGCGGTGTCCGGGCGGCCGACCTTGGCGCCCATCGCGGCCGGCACCGCGTAGCCCATCGTGCCGGCGCCGCCGGAGTTGAGCCAGGTGCCCGGCTTCTCGTAGTTGATGAACTGCGAGGCCCACATCTGGTGCTGGCCGACCCCGGCCACGTAGATCGCCTCCGGGCCGACCAGCTCGCCGATCCGCTGGATCACGTGCTGCGGGGCGAGGGTGCCGTCGGTGGGCTCGTCGTAGCCCAGCGGGTACCGCTCGCGCAGGTCGTTGAGCTGCGCCCACCACGGCTCGTACGCCGCGGTGCCGCCCGCCGTGGCGGAGACCGCCGCGATCAGCTCGTCGATGACGTGCCGGGCGTCGCCCACGATCGGGACGTCGGCGTGCCGGTTCTTGCCGATCTCGGCCGGGTCGATGTCGGCGTGCACGACCTTGGCGTCCGGGGCGAACGAGTCCAGCTTGCCGGTGACCCGGTCGTCGAAGCGGGCGCCCAGGGTGACCAGCAGGTCGGCCTTCTGCAGCGCGTACACCGCCGGGACCGTGCCGTGCATGCCGGGCATGCCCAGGTGCTGCGGGTGCGAGTCGGGGAACGCGCCCAGCGCCATCAGCGTGGTGACCACCGGGATGCCGGTCAGCTCGGCGAGCTTGCGCAGCCCGTCGGTGGCGCCGGCCTTGAGCACGCCGCCGCCGACATACAGCACCGGGCGCTTGGCCTGGGCGATCAGCCGGGCCGCCTCGCGGATCTGCTTGCCGTGCGGGTGCAGCGTGGGCCGGTAGCCGGGCAGGTCCAGGGTGGGCGGCCAGGCGAAGGTGGTGGCCGCCTGCAGCACGTCCTTGGGGACGTCGACGAGCACCGGGCCCGGGCGGCCGGTCAGGGCGAGGTGGAACGCCTCGGCCATGATCCGCGGGATCTCCTCGGGCGTCTGGATCAGGAAGTTGTGCTTCGTGATCGGCAGCGTGATGCCCTGGATGTCCGCCTCCTGGAAGGCGTCCGTGCCGATCGCGGGCCGGGCCACCTGGCCGGTGATCGCGACGATCGGCACCGAGTCCATGTAGGCGTCGGCGATCGGGGTGACCAGGTTGGTCGCGCCCGGGCCGGAGGTGGCGATGCAGACGCCGACCTTGCCGGTGGCCTGCGCGTAGCCGGTCGCGGCGTGACCCGCGCCCTGCTCGTGGCGGACCAGGATGTGCCGGACCTTGGAGTCGTACAGCGGGTCGTAGGCGGGCAGGATCGCCCCGCCGGGGATCCCGAACGCCACTTCGACGCCGAGCGCCTCGAGCGACCGCACGAGCGAGCCGGCCCCGCTGACGGGGGTCGGGGACACCGTGACTACGGCCGGGGTGCCGGCTGCCGCCGCGACGGTGGCCGGGGTGGCACGGTGGGCGAGGGTCTCGGGTGTGGGTCTTGTCATGGCGATTCAGACCTTCGTTCGGGATGGGTGAGCCTGGACGGTCCCGGAGCAACAAAAAAGGTCCTCGTGCCGAAGCACGGGACCTAGCGCACTGTCATCTCTCGTGATCGAGGGACAGTGCGCTCACATAAGTACTCGGGACGACAAGCACATGCGGCTAAGACTGCCCCATCTCACGGGGTGCGTCAACTGATCTCACATCTTGGTCACCCGTTCGCGAGCCGTCCTCGGTCACGAAGGCCGGGTCGGTCGGCAGCAGCGCCCTGACCTGCCGCATCCCCGGGCCCAGCATGATGACCTGGCTCCGCGCGGGCGCGCTGGGCGGCACCGGCGGACGCGCCCGCTGCACCGGGACCGGGCGGGCGCCGGACGACCGTACGGTCTCCAGCTGGGCCTGCAGGTGCTCGGCGGGCACGCCCCAGCCGAACAGCGAACCCTGGCCCAGCCGGCAGCCGGCCTCCTCGACGATCGCCCGCTGCGCCGGGGTGCCGATGCCCTCGGCCAGCACTTCCAGGCCGAGCCGGTGGCCCAGCCGGACGACCACGTCGACCAGCGGCGCCGCCGTGCCGGTGCGCGACTCCGGCTCGGCGACCAGCGCGTGGTCGATCTTCAGGATGTCCACCGGGAGGTTGCGCAGCTGCCCGAGCGAGGAGTAGCCCGCGCCGAAGTCGTCCAGCGCGATCCGGACGCCGGTGGACCGCAGCTCGCACAGCCGGCGGATCAGCTCGTCCATGTCGGTGGCCACCGCGTGCTCGGTCACCTCGAGCACCAGCCGCTGCGGCGGCACGTGGTAGCGCTCCAGCACCTCGGCGACCTGGGCGGCGTAGTCGGCGGCGTGCAGCTCCTTGGGCGACATGTTGACCGACACCCAGACGTCGTGGCCGCCGGCCAGCCACTGGGCGAGCTGCCGGCAGGCCTGGTCCAGCACCCAGGAGCCGATCATGCTGATCAGCCCGGACTCCTCGGCCACCGGGATGAACTCGTCGGGCCGGACCGCGCCCAGCTCGGGGTGGTGCCAGCGGAGCAGGGCCTCGGCGCCGACCGGCCGCATCGACGGCAGCGCGACGACCGGCTGGAAGACCAGGCGCAGCTGCTCGCGTTCGATGGCGTGACGCAGCTCGTTCTCCAGGACGCTGTGCCGGCGCAGCAGCTCGTCGTAGCGCTTCTGGTAGCGCTCGACGCGGTTCTTGCCGCGCTGTTTCGCGTACCGCAGGGCCAGGTCGGCGTCGCGCATCAGCTCGCCGGTGTCGCCCGGCGCGGGCGAGTCGGCGACGCCGACGCTCGCGGAGAGGAAGACCGAACCGTCCTCGGTCTCGTAGGGCTCGCTGAGCACCGCCAGCAGCCGCTTGCCGGCGACCATGGCCTCCTCGGGCGTGGCCCACATCAGCACCGCGAACTCGTCGCCGCCGAGGCGAGCGGCGACATCGCCCTCGCGCAGGTTGGCCCCGAGCCGCCGGCCCACCTCGGTGAGCACGGCGTCACCGACGTCGTGCCCGCGCATGTCGTTGACGTTCTTGAAACCGTCCAGGTCGAGCCCGACCAGGACCCGGGCGCGCTCGCGAACCGGCGGCTGGCGCAGCGCCCGGACCAGCCCGCGCCGGTTGGCCAGCCCGGTCAGCGGGTCGGTGTGGGCGAGCTCGCGGAAGTGCGTCTCCCGCTGGCGCAGCCGCAGGGTGTGCCGCTTGACGTCGGCCAGGGCCAGATACTGGCGGGCGACCAGCGCGAAGCCCTCGATGCTCACGCCGAGGAAGCCGAAGACGTCGAGGCGGCCGCCGACGGCCAGGTGGTAGCCGAACGCGGCCACCAGGGCGGACATCGGCACGAAGGCGTACCCGGTGTTGCGCTGGGTGACGTCGCCGACCACCTCGACCGGCCGGTCGGCGATCTTGACGGCGCGGGCCACCACGACCAGCCCGCCGGGCAGCAGCACGGCGCCCAGCAGTACGACCCCGGCCCAGCTGCGGCAGATGCCCCCGGAGAGCGCGGTGGCGGCCAGGGCCACCAGGCTGACGCCGGCGGCCACCCGGACCGTGACGTGCCGCGGCCGGTGGGCGTGCATGGCGAGCACCGCGGTCAGACCGAGAGCGATCACCGCGACACCCGCGGGCAACAGCATCGACAGGCACCGCGACGGAGTCTGATCGCCGAGCAGCCGGGTGGGCTGTGAGACCAGCACCCAGCCCACGAACCACAGCGCGGCCGCGACGACGAAGCCGTCCAGCAGGTGCCGGAGCGCCGCGCCCGGGCTCTCCGCCGCGCCCGGCAACATCAGCGTGCCGACCAGCAGCGTCAGGGTGCCCAGGGCCATCGCCACGGCGACGGCCGAGGCCAGCCGCATCGGGGCATGCACCAGGAACAGGTTGCTGAGCAACCCGGCGAGCGCGGCGGCGGTGGCTATCGCGGCACCCGCGGCCAGCAGCAGATGGGCCCGGCGGGCAGCACCGGTGTGCTTACGGCCGGAGTTGGCCAGAAGGGCGACAGCCGGGACCGCGACCACGAGGCTCGCCAGCCCGGCCAGCTCCACGCCGGACGGTGAGTGCACGGGAACACTCTGCCGTACCGGAGCACATTTCGGGAGCCGACCGATCGACCGGTTTCGAACCGCAACACATGATCGCGTCCCGCGCAGTGGACTGGGTGTCGCCCGGCACAGGCGCGGTCCTTACCCGCGGTGGCAGTATGTAGTAATGCCTGAGCTGCGCTCCCGGACCTCGACCCACGGTCGGACGATGGCCGGCGCGCGCGCCCTGTGGCGCGCCACCGGCATGACCGACGACGATTTCGGCAAGCCGATCGTCGCCATTGCCAACAGCTACACCCAGTTCGTGCCCGGTCACGTCCATCTCAAGGACATGGGCGGTCTGGTCGCCGACGCGGTGTTCGAGGCCGGGGGTATCGGGCGCGAGTTCAACACCATCGCGGTGGACGACGGCATCGCCATGGGCCACGGCGGCATGCTCTACTCGCTGCCCAGCCGTGAGCTGATCGCCGACGCGGTGGAATACATGGTGAACGCGCACTGCGCCGACGCCCTGGTCTGCATCTCGAACTGCGACAAGATCACCCCGGGCATGCTGATCGCCGCCCTGCGGCTCAACATCCCGACGGTCTTCGTCTCCGGCGGCCCGATGGAGGCCGGCAAGACCGTCGCCATCGAGGGCGTGGTGCACGAGAAGCTCGACCTGGTCGACGCGATGAGCGCCAGCGCCAACGAGAACGTCACCGACGCCCAGCTCGACACCATCGAGCGCTCGGCCTGCCCGACCTGCGGGTCCTGTTCCGGCATGTTCACCGCCAACTCGATGAACTGCCTGACCGAGGCGATCGGCCTGGCCCTGCCGGGCAACGGCTCGACGCTGGCCACCCACACCGCCCGCAAGGCCCTGTTCGAGCGGGCCGGTTCGCTGATCGTCGACATCGCGAAGCAGTACTACGAGAACGACGACCAGAGCGTGCTGCCCCGGGCCATCGCCAGCCGCGACGCCTTCGAGAACGCGGTCGCCCTGGACGTGGCGATGGGCGGCTCGACCAACACGGTGCTGCACCTGCTGGCCGCCGCTCGCGAGGCCGAGCTGGACTTCAGCGTGGCCGACATCGACGCAGTGTCGCGCCGGGTGCCCTGCCTGTCGAAGGTCGCCCCGAACAGCCCGAAGTACCACATGGAGGACGTGCACCGCGCCGGTGGCATCCCGGCCCTGCTCGGCGAGCTGAACCGCGGCGGCGCCCTCCGGCAGAACGTGCGCTCGGTGCACTCCCCCGACCTGACCAGCTGGCTGGAGACCTGGGACATCCGCGGCGGCAACGCGAGCGAGGAGGCGCTGGAGCTCTTCCACGCCGCGCCGGGCGGGGTGCGCACCACCCAGCCGTTCTCCACGACCAACCGCTGGGCGACGCTCGACACGGACGCGGCCGGGGGCTGCATCCGCTCGGTCGAGCACGCGTACACGGTCGACGGCGGCCTGGCCATCCTGTTCGGCAACCTCGCGCCCGACGGCTGCGTCGTCAAGACCGCCGGCGTGGCCGAGGAGCTGTGGAAGTTCAGCGGCCCGGCCCGCGTCTTCGAGAGTCAGGACGCGGCCGTCGACGGCATCCTCGGCAAGCAGGTCCTGGCCGGCGACGTCGTGGTGATCCGCTACGAGGGACCCCGCGGCGGGCCGGGCATGCAGGAGATGCTCTACCCGACCTCGTTCCTGAAGGGCCGCGGCCTGGGCAAGGCGTGCGCGCTCATCACGGACGGCCGGTTCTCCGGCGGCACCTCGGGCCTGTCCATCGGGCACGTCTCCCCGGAGGCGGCGTCCGGCGGCCTGATCGCCCTGGTCGAGACCGGTGACGAGATCACCATCGACATCCCCGGCCGCACGATCACCCTGAACGTCTCGGACGAGGAGCTGGCCCAGCGCCGACACACCCAGGAACGCCGGCCGAAGCCGTACACCCCGGCCGACCGGCAGCGCCCGGTCTCGGCGGCGCTGCGCGCCTACGCCTCGATGGCCACCAGCGCGAGCGACGGCGCCTACCGCAAGGTCCCCGAATAATCTCGTACGGGGTCAGCGCACAGCAGAAGCAGCACCGGCCGACCGGCCGCCACCCACGGAGCTTCGTGCGTGGCCGGCCGGTCGGCCGCCTTCCGGGCTAAGCCGGTCTGATACCGAGCGCCGCGAGCAGTTCGTCGAAGGTTTCCTCGGCGAAGACGTTCGTGGCGTCCAGAGCCGTCCGCACCGCCTCGCCGTCCGCCGTGAGACCGGCCTCGGCGGCCCAGGCCAGCGCCGGTGCCGTCACCTCGGCCGTGGTCGTCCCGAGCTCGGGAGCGCCGTAGTCGGCGGCCTTCTTCGGATGCAGGTAGACGTGCCAGTAGCCGCCCGCCGGTGTCGCCGCCTCGACATCGGCGACGTCGCTGTCGAGGATGAAGGCCGTGATCGCCGGTGCTCCGGTCTCCGCCACCAGCATCCGCAGGGCGTTGCGCAAATCGCCGTCCAGCTGCGCGGCCCGCCACCCGCCCGCGTAGGACGACTCGTCGAGCACGTCGGCGTCAGCCAGCGCGGTGAGCGGCTCCGCCGATCGCGCGACCACGATCCGGCCGGTGTAGCCCATCAGTAGGACCCCGTGCTCTCGGACCGCGACCAGGCCCCACACGGCGTCTTGTACCGGCCCTTGATGTAGCCGAGGCCCCATTTGATCTGCGTCGCCGGGCTGTTCTGCCAGTCCGCGCCGGCCGAGCTCATCTTGCTGCCCGGGTAGGCCTGCGGGATGCCGTACGCACCGGAGCTGGGATTGCGGGCCCGGTGGTTCCAGCCGCTCTCCTTGTTCCACAGCTTGTTGAGGCAGCCGAACTGGCTGACCGGGAAACCGGCGTCGATCATCAGCGCGCACCCGATGGCCCGGTTGCCCTTGAACTCGTTGCACGACGAGGGAATCGGCCCGTCGAAGCCCACGGTCCCGTTCCTCTTGGCCTCGGCCCGGCGCTTCTCGTCGGCCTTCTTCTCGATGGCCCGGCGGTTCAGCATGCGCGCCTTGCCGGCAGCAGCCTTGGCCGCCGTGCCGGCCTTGGCCGCGGCCTCCTCCTCGGCCTGCCGCCGCTGGGCCCGGGCCGCCGCGTGCTGGCCGTGCCGCTCCTTGAGCAGACGCAGATCCGCGGCGTCGGCCTGCACGACAAGGCCGGCCTGGTCGCCGGCGAGCTGCTCGGTCTGATGCTCACCGAGATACACACCGCCGATGAGACCGCCCACGAGCAGACCCACCGAGCCCACCCGGATGCCGATCCGGCTCCAGAGCCGATCCACCTGAATCCTCCGTCGCTTCGATGACGCGACGACCACCTTGGCCCAATCAACGACGGAAAGGAATAGCGATCACCGACGATGACCGGAATCACATGAGTTGTCGCCGTCCTGGTCGCCGATAAAGCGGTGGCTGCGGGTCCGGCGCGCTGCCAGCATGAGGTTCATGCAGCCGCCGCGCCCGTCGATGATGCGCCCCTTCGCGGGGCCGTTCGGCGTGCGGTAGTCAGCACCGGACAAGTCCTCGCCTCGGGCGGGGACGGCGTGCTCGGGGCGGGGCGGAAGAGGGAGCATGACCTTCTACGTCACCACCGCCATCCCGTACGTGAACGCGCCGCCGCATCTCGGTCACGCGCTCGAGCTTGTGCAGGCCGATGTGCTTGCCCGGCACCGCCGGCAGCGCGGCGAGCGGGTCCGGTTCCTCACCGGGACCGACGACAACGCGCTCAAGAACGTCGCCGCCGCCCGGGCTGCCGGGGTCGGGGTCGGCGCGTTCGTCCGCGCCAACGCCGACCGGTTCGCCGGCTTGCGGGAGCCGCTGGAGTTGTCGTTCGACGACTTCATCCGGACCGGGTCCGACCCACGGCACGCGCTCGGCGTGACCGCGCTGTGGCGGCGGTCCGCGGCCGACTTCTACCGGCACAGCTACACCGGTCTCTACTGCGCCGGTTGTGAGCAGTTCCTGGACGAGTCCGGCTGCGCGGAGCACCCGGCCGTCCCGGAACGGGTCGAGGAGACCAACTGGTTCTTCCGGTTGTCCCGCTATCAGGGGCGGATCCTCGACCTGCTGGAGTCCGGGCAGGTGCGCGTCGAGCCCGCGGCCCGGCGCAACGAGGCGTTGGCGTTCGTCCGGGCCGGGCTGCGCGATCTCAGCGTCTCGCGGCCCGCCGCGCGCGCCGGCGGCTGGGGCATTCCGGTGCCGGACGACCCTGACCAGACCGTCTATGTCTGGTGGGATGCGCTGGCCAACTACGTCACCGCGCTGGGCGACGGGGATGAGCTGCGCACCTGGTGGCTCGGCTCGGATGAACGCGTCCACGTCATCGGCAAGGGCATCGTGCGTTTCCATGCCGTGTACTGGCTGGCGTTGCTGCTGTCCGCCGGATTGCCGCTGCCCACCACGATCCTGGTGCACGACTACCTGACCGTGGACGGCGCGAAGCTGGCCAAGAGCGCCGGCAATGCCGTGGATCCGGTCGCGCTGGCCGACCGCTTCGGCGTGGACGCGGTGCGCTGGTGGCTGCTCAGCGAGGTCGCGCCGGTCGGCGACACCGACTTCACCGTCGAGCGGCTGGTCGCGCGGGCCGATCGGGATCTCGCCAACGGCCTGGGCAATCTGGTCAACCGGACGCTCACCCTGGCCCGCCGGCACGGGCGGATCCGGCCGGCCGCCGTGGAATCGGAACTGCCGGAGCGCATCGATGCCGCCCTGCGCGCCGGCGACTTCCGGGCGGCCACCGGCGCGCTGTGGGACGACATCGCCCGTGGCAACCGGCTCATCGAGGCCACGCAGCCCTGGAAGCTGGCCGATCCCGGGCCGGTGCTGGCCGAGGTGCTCGGCCTCTGTCAGCTGCTGGCCGGCGAGCTACGGCCGTTCCTGCCCTCCGGCGCCGATCGGCTGGCCGGACAACTGCGCTGCGACGGGCCGCCGCGCCCGGTGTTCCCGAGGCTGGGCGCGGCGGCGCCGGCGGTCAGACCAGATCGTTGACGCAGCGCAGCACCGGGCGGGTGGACAGAGCCGTCGGTTCCAGCCCGGCCCCGCCGCGGATGACGAACGTCGCCGACTCGCCCGGCAGCAACGTCACCCCCGCCTCGTCCACCTCGGCCGCCGGGTCGAGGCGATCCGGCGACAGGGTCAGGTCGCGCAGGATGTGATGCGCGGTGATCTTGACCCGCGCGTCCGGGCCCACCGCCTCAAAGACGGCGTCGAACTTCGCCGGTGGCCAGGCGATGTCCTTGTCCTCGGCGAAGAACCACCAGGCCCGGTGCTCCTCGGCCTCGGCGACCAGCACCTCCGCCGTGGCGTCGGCGGCTGCGCCGACCTCCGCGGGCAACGGCAGCGTCGTGGCCGCGCCGGGTGCGACGGTCGCGTCGAGCGTCACCTCGGCCAGCACGAGCCCGTCGAGGGTACGGCGGGAGACGACCGCCGACACCGTCCACGGCTCCACCGAGTCGTTGACCGCCACCAGGGCCGGACCGCCGTCGCGGGGCTGCACGGTCAGCAGGCGCGGGGCGAAGGAGCGGCGCAGGGCGTACCAGAGGGGCTTCTTGCGGCCGTCGCCGTCCACGGCCGCCCAGGAGGTGACCGGCCAGCAGTCGTTGAGCTGCCACATGATCGTGCCCATGCAGTGCGGGCGCAACGACCGGAAGTGCTCGATCCCCAGCGACAGCGCCCGGGCCTGGTTCAGCTGGGTCAGGTAGTGCCAGTCGTCGAAGTCGCGGGGCGCGGGCAGGTGGGCGTCGAGGCCGCGCTGCAGTTTGGCGTCGCCGTCCGCTGCCTTCTGGTGCGCCTGCATGCCCGGTGAGTCGTGGCTCAGCGGCTCGTCGCTGATGGCCCGGCGCAGGGTCGCGTACGCCGGGGGTGCCTGGTAACCGAACTCGGCGACGAACCGCGGCCGGTACTCGCGGTACTTGGTGTAGTCGTCGGTGTTCCAGACGTCCCAGATGTGCATGGTGCCGTACGCGGGATCGTTGGGGTGCTTGTCGTCCCGGCCCGAGTACGGGCTGCCCGGCCAGTACGGCCGGCTCGGGTCCTCGGCGGCGACGATGCCCGGGAGCACGTCGAAGTAGTAGCCCGCACCCCACGTCCTGTCGCCGAGCGCCGGCTTCCAGTCCCAGTCCTCGTGGCCCCAGATGTTCTCGTTGTTGCCGGTCCACATCATCAGGCTGGGATGCGGGGCCAGCCGCACCACCTGCTCGCGGGCCTCCGCCATCAGCTCCGAGGCGAAGGGCTCCTCCTCCGGGTACGCCGCGCAGGCGAACAGGAAGTCCTGCCCCACCATCAGCCCGAGCTCGTCGGCGAGGTCGTAGAAGTCCTCGGACTCGTACCGGCCGCCGCCCCAGATCCGCAGATAGTTGACGTTCGCGTCGATCGCCTGGGCGAAGCGGGCGGCGAGGCGCTCGCGGGTGACCCGGTTGGCGAAGACGTCATCGGGGATCCAGTTGACGCCCCGCACGAAGACCGGGACGTCGTTGACGATCAGGGTGAACGCGCTGCCGTCGGCGTCGGGTGCGGTGTCGATGCGCACGTCACGGAAGCCGACCTTGCGGGACCAGGTGTCCAGTTCGCCGTCCGGCCCCGACGCGGTCACCTCGAGGTCGTAACGGGGCTGGTCCCCGTACCCGATCGGCCACCAGAGCTCGGGATCGCGCACGGTGAGCGAAAGGACGGCCTCGTCGCCCTCGGTCGTGGTCTCCACGCGCTCGCCGGCGACGGTCGCGGTCAGGGTGACCGGTCCGGCGGTGTCCCGTTCGAGGCGCACGCGCACCTCGACCGTGCCCACCCCGTCGGCCACGGTGACCTGCGGGCGGACCTCGGCCAGCCGGGCCAGCGACCAGCTCGACAGGCCGATCTCCTGCCAGATGCCGGCGGTCACCAGTGTCGGACCCCAGTCCCAGCCGAAGTTGCAGGCCGTCTTGCGGATGAAGTTGAACGGCTCGGGATAGGCGTTGGGCCGGTCGCCGAGCCGGTCCCGCTGCGCCTCGGCATAGCTGTACGCCGAGGTGAAGTGGATCCGCAGCTGGTTCTCACCGTCGCGCAGCGCGTCCCGCACGTCGAAGCGGTAGCTCCGGTGCTGGTTGGCGGTGCGGCCCAGCTCGACGCCGTTGAGCACGACGGTGGCGACGGTGTCGAGCCCGGCACAGACCAGGTCCGTGCGGCCGGCGCCGGGCTCGTGCTGGAACACGGTGTCGTAGACCCAGTCGGTGCGCCCGATCCAGGCGAGCTTCTTCTCGTTCTCGTCCAGGTACGGGTCGTCGATCAGGCCCGCGGCGAGCAGGTCGGTGTGCACACAGCCGGGCACGGTGGCGGCGACGCTGTCCACGTCGCCGCCGCTGAGCGCCCAACCCTCGTGCAGAGGTCGGTACGAGGTCACGCTTCTCCTTATGCGTCCTGCGGTCAGGACTTGACGGCGCCTTCCATGATCCCTCGCACGATCTGCCGCCCACCCAGTGCCAGCAGCACGAGCAGCGGAACCGTGGCGGCGAACGCGCCCGCGAGCACCCGGCGGTAGATGACGTAGTTACCGCTGGCGAGGTCGGACAGGGCCACCATCGAGGTGGGGAACTCGGTGCCGTTGAGCTGGATCAGCGGCCACTGGAACTCGTTCCAGGTGGCCACGAAGGTCAGCAGGCCGAGCACCGCGAGCGCGGGCCGGATGGCCGGCAGCACGATGCTCCAGTACACCCGCATGGTCAGCGCGCCGTCCATGCGCGCCGACTCGATCAGCTCGTCCGGCACCGCGTGCATGATGAACTGCCGCATGTAGAACACGCCGAACGCGCTCACCAGGAACGGCGCGATGACCGACAGCAGGGTCCCGTTCCAGCCCAGCTTGCCCATCAGGATGTACAGCGCCACGATGCCGAGCTGGTTGGGCACGGTCAGGGTCAGGATCACCACGATCATGAGCTTGTCCCGGCCCGGGAACCGCAGCTTGGCGAACGCGAAGCCGGCCAGCGAACAGAAGAACAGCGTGGACGCCGTCACCACGAAGGCGACGATGAAGCTGTTGATCAGCGAGGCCGCGAAGTACACCTGCTGCAGGGTGAAGACCTCGCGCAGGTTGTTGACGAACTCGCCGCCGGGGACCACCGACGGCGGGATCTGCGCGACCGCCTCGTCGGTGCTGGTGGCGATGACGAACATCCAGTACAGCGGGAACGCCGACAGCCCGAGCACGGCGACCAGGGCGACGTAGGTACGCCAATTGCCGCCGGTGTCCTGGGGTGCGCGGCCGATCTCGGCGCGGCGGCGCGGCTTCAGCCGAGGTGCGGTGGCGGTCATCGGCGTCCTCCTCCGAGGCGGTTCGTCGCCAGGGCGTTCAGGGCGGCGACGATGAGGATGATCACGAACAGCGCCCACGACATGGCGGCCGCGTATCCGAGGTTGAGGTCCTTCCAGCCGACCTTGTAGATCAGCTGCGCGATGGTCTGCCACTGCCCGTTCGAGCCGCCGGACGCGGCCGCCGGGTTCTCCTCGAAGAGCATCGGCTCGTTGAAGAGCTGCAGGCCGCCGATGGTCGACAGGACCACCGTGAAGATCAGCACCGGCTGGATCATCGGCACGGTGATGCGCCACAACTGCCGCCACGGCCCGGCGCCGTCGACGGCCGCCGCCTCGTAGACGTCCTTCGGGATGGACTGCATCGCGGACAGGTACAGCAGGGCGTTGTAACCGATCCACTTCCAGTTGACCATCGTGGCGATGGCGATCCACGAGCTCCACTTGTACGCCCGCCAGTCCAGCGGCGTGTCCTGGCCGAAGCCGACGAGCGACAGCAGCCAGTTGGCCATGCCGTTGTCACGGGAGAAGAACACGGCGAAGACCAGCGTCGACGCGGCCACCGGGGTCACGTACGGCAGCAGCACGCCGACCCGCCACCAGGTGTTGCCGCGCAGCTTGCGGTTGAGCAGGTTGGCCACCATCAGCGCGATCAGCAGCTGCGGCACGGTGGCCAGGATGAAGATGCCGAACGTGTTGCCCAGCGCGTTCCAGAAGGCGTCGTCGTGGATGAGCCTCTCGAAGTTGGCCAGGCCGGCCCAGCCGGTGAGGGTCGGGTCGTCGAGCCGCCAGTTGCGCAGCGCGACGATGCCGTTGAAGACGATCGGGAACAACCCGAAGATCGCGAAGAGCAGGAAGAACGGCGAGATCAACAGGTACGGGACGCGCTTGTTGTCGAAGCGGTGGAGCCAGTTGCGTTGCTTGGGCGCGGACTCGGAGGCGCGGCGGTGCGCCGGTTCGGGATTCGCGGTCGGCGGCGCGCTACGGGTGAGGGACACGGCCACTCCTTCCAGGGAGCAGCGGGGCGGCCACCCGGGCCGCCCCGCCGTCGTTTCGCTTTAAGAAGTGGCTGCCTTCTGGGCCGCCTTGACCGCCTCGGGCCAGGCCGCGTTCGACTTGAGCGAGCCCTGCTGGACGCGGGTGATCACGTTCTCCACCGCGACCCGGGTCGGGCCGTTCTTCTTGCCCAGGTACTGCGGCTTCAGGCCCTCCGCGGTGGAGGCGAAGATCTGCCCGGTGGGCGCGTTGCTCATGAACTCCTTCTTGTAGTCCAGCACCGCCGGGTCCTTGTACAGCGCGGGCTGCGAGGGCAGGTTGCCGACGGTCTTGAAGACCTCGATCTGCTGGGCCGGCTGAACCATCCACTCGACGAACTTGTAGGCCTCGTCGGCGTTCTTGCCCTGCTTCGGGATGGTCCACCAGGAGCCGCCCCAGTTACCGCCGCCGCCGGGGATCGTGGCGATGTCCCACTTGCCCTTCTGGTCGGGCGCGGTGTCCTGGATGTGGCCGAGCATCCACGCCGGGCAGGCCAGCACGGCGAACTGGTCCTTCTTGAAACCCTGGTCCCAGTTGGGCTGGAAGCTGGCGAGGTTGGCCGAGAGGCCGGCGTCGATCGTCTTCATGGCGACGTCGAACGCGACCTTGGGGCCGCCCTCCATCTGCAGCTGCTCGGACTCGTCGTAGAAGCCCTGCGGCTGCTGCGCGAGCACCGGGTTGAACATGTTGGTGCCGGAGTCCACGAACTTCTTGCCGGTGGCCTTGGTGTACTTCTGGCCGGTGGCGATGAAGTCGTCCCACGTCGTCCAGAGCTTCGAGACCGACTCGCGGTCGGTCGGCAGGCCGGCCTTCTTGAACAGGTCGGAGCGGTAGCACATGGCCAGGCCGCCGACGTCGGTGCCGAGACCGATCTGGGTCTTCTTGTCGGTGGACATCGACTGCTGCCACTTCCACGGCAGGTACTTCGACTCGTAGCTCGCCGCACCCTTGTCGAGCAGGTTGACGAACTTGTCGCTCTGTCCGCGGAACTGGACGATGAAGCCCTCGTCGATCGCGGAGATGTCCGGGGCGCCGCTGCCGGCGACCAGCTTCTTCTGCAGGTCCTCGTGCTGGGCGTTGTACTCGCCCGAGTTCAGCACGATCTTGACGTTCGGGTGGTCCTTCTCGTACGCGGCCTTGAGCTTGTCGAGGCCCATGTCACCCCAGAAGTTGACCTTCAGGGTCACCTGTCCTTGGGCGGCCTTGTCGCTGCCACCCTCGAGGTCCTGGCCACTGCAGCCCGCAAGAACCAGGCTTCCGGCAAGGCCGGCGGCGATCAGCGCCACGCCCCGCTTGGCGAACCGTTCCATTACTCCTCCACCCAGGGAAAGTGCTTTGAGAATTTACTGAACCGGATAAGTGACGCGACCGTATGACGCGGCTCACGTGCTGTCAAGAGCGTGTTTCATATTGATGTCATCGCCCGTTACCAACCGCTGTAAGCACCCGTAAATCGGGGCAAAACCACCACTATGCTTCTGTGGGGTTACGCGATCGGTTGTGGTCTGCAACACTTAACCGATCAAGTTCCCAGCCCCCGCCAGGGGCATGGTGGAGCGAGGTAGCGTGAGAGCGCTCCACTGGCGATGTTCCTGGAAGAGAGAGGCGACCCGAGTGAAGCGGCCGACGATCGCCGACATCGCGCGCAGAGCCGGCGTGTCCAAAGGGGCGGTGTCGTACGCGCTGAACGGGCAACCGGGCGTCTCCGACGCGACCCGGCAGCGGATCGTGGCCATCGCCCAGGAGATCGGCTTCAACCCCAACAGCGCCGCCCGCGCCCTGTCCGGGGCCAGCGCCCGCGCGGTCGGCCTCACCCTGTGCCGGCCCGCCCGCATACTGAGCATCGAGCCGTTCTTCATGGGCCTGATCAGCGGTTTCGAGCAGGAGCTGGCCGCCCGGTCGTACGCGCTGACGCTGCAGGTGGTGGCCACCCCGCAGACCGAGACCGAGGTCTACCGCCGATGGTGGGGCGAACGCCGGGTCGACGGCGTGTTCGTGACCGACCTGCGCGAGAACGACATCCGCATCCCGGTGCTGAACGAGCTCCAGTTACCGGCGGTGGTGATCGGCGGCCCCGGCGACACCGGGAAGCTGGCCCAGCTCTGGTCCGACGACGCAGGCGCGATCACCGAGGCGGTGGGCTACCTGATGGCGCTCGGCCACCGGCGCATCGCCCGGGTCGGCGGTCTGCCGGATCTGCTGCACACCCAGACCCGCACGCGCGCGTTCACCGAGGTCTGCGCGTCACTGGGGCTGAGCGAGGCGATCACGGTCCCGTCGGACTACACCGGCGAGGAGGGCGGCCGGGCGACCCGCCGTCTGCTGATCAACGCGGAACGCCCGACGGCGATCATCTACGACAACGACGTGATGGCCGTGGCGGGTCTGTCGGTGGCCCAGGAGATGGGCCTGTCGGTGCCGGGCGACCTGTCGATCGTGGCCTGGGACGACTCCCCGCTGTGCTCCCTGGTCCACCCGCCGCTGACCGCCCTGAGCCGGGACATCGCGGCGTACGGGGCTCACGCGGCCCGCCAGCTCCTGGCCGCGATAGCCGGCGAGCCGGTGGGCGACGAGGAAGAGGGAACGGCCCACCTGACTCCCCGCGGAAGCACCGCCCCACCCCGGGAGCATTGAGCTCAGGACGCCCGGTGCGTGTCCAGGTACGCTTCCATGCGTTCCGCCGGCGCCGGCCTGGCCAGCGCGAATCCCTGCCCGTAGAGGCAGCCCGCGCGCCGGGCCCGCTCGATCTGCTCCGCCGTCTCGAGCCCCTTGGCGACCGTCTCCAGGCCCAGCCGGCGCCCCAGGCTGACCACCACGTCGATCACCGCCGGGCCGACCGCCGGCTCCGGCGGGGTGTTCACCAGGATCTGGTTCAGCTTGAGCATGTCGACCGGCAGCCTGCGCAGGTGCGACAGCGACGCCTGGCCCGCGCCGAAGTCGTCCAGCGCCGCCCGGACGCCCAGCTTGCGCAGGCCGGTCAGTGACGCCACCACCGCCGGCAGGTCCTCGGCGACCCAGGCTTCCTGGACCTCCACGACCAGGCGTTCCGGTCCCAGGTCGTGGCGGTTGAGGATCTCCGCCACCCGTTCCGGGAAGCGGGCCGTCAGCAGCTCGCGGGGCGACACGTTCACCGACAGCCAGAAGTCGCTGCCACCGGCGCTCCAGCCGGCCAGGTGCCGGCAGGCCGCGTCGAGAACCCATTCGTCCAGCTCAGCGGCACAGCCGACCGCGCGGGCGATCGGCAGCAACTCGGCCGGCATGATCGTGCCCAGCTTCGGGTGCCGCCAGCGCAGCAACGCCTCGACGCCGACCGGCTGCTCGTCGCTCAACGAGACGACCGGCTGGAAGACCAGGTCGAGCTCGCCGCGCTCGACCGCACCGAGCAGCTCGCGTTCCAGGTCCATCCGGCGGTGCAGCTGCATCTCGATGTCGGTGTCGTACCACTCGACGCGGTCGTGGCCGAGCTGCCGGGCCCGGCTGCGGGCCAGGTCGGCGTGGCGCAGCACCTCCTCGGAGTCGCTGCCGCCGGTCAGCTCGGCCAGCCCGACGCTGGTGTGCAGCTCGACGATCGTGCCGGGCAGCTGGTACGGCTCCATCAGCAGCGTCACGATGCGGGTGGCCAGCGCGTACGCGAGCACCGCACCGTCGGTGGTCAGCACCGCGAACTCGTCACCGCCGAGCCGGGCCGCCACGTCGTCCTCGGCGAGCAGGCTGCGGATCCGCCGGCCCACCTGGATCAGGACGGCGTCGCCGATCTCGCGGCCCTTGCTGTCGTTGATCTCCGCGAGCCCGTGCAGATCGATCACGAGCAGGGTGCCGTGCTGCCCCGCGCGGCGCCGGTGCTCGAGCAGGTCCCGCATCAGCGCCCGCCGGTTGGCCAGACCGGTGAGCTGGTCGGTGTACGACAGCTTGTGCAGGGTGCGTTCGAGGTGCCGCCGCTCGCCGACGTCACGGACGTGCACGACCAGGGCGGCGACCTCGGGCACCGAACGCTGGTCGGCCACCGTGGACTCGGTGTCGCGCCACATCCCGTGCCCGTCGCGGATCCGGGCGGTCAGCAGGGCAGGCGGGCCGTCGTCGTGCTCGCCGGAGAGCAGCGTCTCCAGGCCGGCCTGCGCGCCGGGGACATCCTCCGCGTGGATGAGCTCCAGGAACGTGCGGCCGATGACCTCGGAATCGGCGAGACCGAAGAGCCGGGCCGCAGCCGGCGACTGCCAGCGGACGGTCAGCTTGTCATCGAGCACCAGCGTCAGATCGGTGGCGCCGGCGACCAGCGAGCGGAAGTGCGCCTCCTTGGTGCGCAGCTGCCCGGTGTAGCGGCGGATGTCGCTGACGACCAGCAGCTCGCGCATGGTCAGGACGGCGACCATCGAGATGCCGAGCAGCACGGCGGTCTTGTCGAACTGCCCGAGAAAGGCGAGGTGGTACAGCGCGGCGACGACCCCGATGCCGGCGGGCACGGCGAGCAGCGGATAACCGGAGAGGTACTGGTCCCTCTCGCGCGGCGCGGGGGCGTCGGGCACGTTGCGCCGGGAGCCCCCCTCCGCGGTGAGACCCAGGCCGGCCACGAGCGGCAGACCGAAGACCGTCACGACCCATCCGGCGCGGTCCGACAGGATGAGATCGGCCGCGGCACAGAGCGAGAGCAGCACGAGGATGGCGCCACCGCCGCACCGCAGCGCGGCCGGACGGTGCAACCGGGCCCGCAGCACGATCACCGTGACGATCGAGATGCCGGCCGCGGCGAGCAGGACACAGATCAGCGCCGCGACCGGGGTGTGCTTCATGGGCGTGACCAGGTACGCCGCGAAGCCCACGGCGACACCGAGCCCCAGCCCGTCGAACGCGCGCCGCAGCCGGACCGCGACCGTCGAGGCCGCGCCGGGCAGCAGCATGGTGCCGAGAATGTAGAGAACCGCGGCGGCGCCCACCCCGGCGGCGGCGTAGAAACCCCGGCCGGGCGGGTCGGCGACGAGCACCGCGGTGGTCGCGCCGGTGGCCAGCGCGCCCATCCCGATGAAGCCGGCGCCGCGACAGGCCGCGAACGTGCCGTCCCGGTGGTGGATCACCAGGGCGGTGTGCACCAGGACGGCGGTGGCCCAGACGGCGACTCCGCCGACGCCGACAGCCAGCGCGGCCGGGTCGGGGATCAGGCCGATCAGGGCTGCGACCAGCACAAGGGCGCCCGCCGCCGGGGCGGCCAGGAAGGCCACCCGGTGGCGCCAGGTGCCAAGACGCGCGGTGGGCTGCACTGCCACGTGGGGGGTGATCCTCTGCGGACGGTGAGGGCTGGGCGGACCAGGCGGCGGCGACCAGGGGAAGTCACTGCACCCACACCGGGTAACGAGTGTCCCCCGGACAGGTTACGTGCGCGCGGTCTCGCTGCGCACGTCGAGATCGTCGGGTATGGACAGCCGCAGGGCAATCCAGCCGAAAGATTCCGCAAGCGTTTCCCGGCAGCCAGCAGCGCCAGCGGCCGTTCCGTCAGCCGCCCGGCCGCGCCGATCCTCTGCCCGGGCGTCCGTGCCCCCTGCCCTCAGCCGCCGGCGACCGACGGAAGCACCTGGATCTCCGCACCGCCCGGCACCGGCGTATCCAGGCCGCCGGAGCGGCGGCAGTCCTCCCCGTCCACATAGACGTTCACATACCGCCGCAGCGCACCGCTCTCGTCGCGGATCCTTCGTTCCAGCCGGGGCCACCGCTCCCGGATCTCGTCCAGGATCGCGCCCAACGTCCCGCCGTCTCCCACCTCGAGATGCGCCGCGCCGCCGGCCTCGGCGCGCAGCATCCCCGGGACCAGCACTGTCGGCATCAGAGGCTCGCCGCCCGCACGCACAGCACGTCAGGCAGGTGCGCCGCCACGGACGTCCAGCTCTCGCCCTCGTCGCGGCTCGCGAACACCTCGCCCGAGCGGGTGCCGAGATAGACACCGGCCGGCTCCGCGTCGTCCGCGCACATCGCGTCGCGCAGCACCACCTGATAGAACGGCTCCTCGGGCAGGCCCGCCTGCTGCGGCTCCCAGTGCTCACCAGCGTCGGTGGAGCGGAACACCCGGCAGCGCAGCTCGACCGGCTCCCGCTGCCCGTCGCTGACCAGCGGGAAGCTCCAGATCGTGCCGCCGCGGCGGGGATGCGCGACGATCGGGAAGCCGAAGTCGGCCGGCAGCGTCCCGGCGATGGACTGCCAGGTGTCGCCCCCGTCGACCGTGCGGTAGACGCCGTGGTGATTCTGCGCGTAGTAGCGCTCCGGGTCGGCGCCGTCGCGGGCCACCTTGTGCACGCACTGGCCGAACTCGGGCCACGGGTCGGGCAGGAAGTAGGCCTTGATGCCGGTGTTGGCCGGCGCCCAGGACGCACCGCCGTCGGTGGTGCGATAGACGCCGCCGGTGGACATGGCGACCAGCACCCGGTCGGGGTCGTCGGGGTGCGGCAGGACGGTGTGCACCGCCTGCCCGCCGAAGCCGGCGCCCCACTCGGGCCGGTGCGGGTGGTCCCACAGGGCTCGGACCAGCTCGTACGTCCGGCCACCGTCCTCGGAGCGGAACAGCGCGGACGGCTGGACCCCGGCGTAGACGACGCCGGAGGCGGCCGGGGTGATCTGCCAGACCCGCTCGACGGCCACGCCGGTGTCGGCCGGGAAGGCCAGCGGGGCGACATCCGGCTCCTCCCAGGTGGCCCCCAAGTCGTCGCTGATGGCGACGCTGGGGCCGAAGTGGGAGCTGTCCACCCCGGCCAGCAGGCGGGGCCGCGGTCCGCGGTTGTCGATGGCGACGGCATAGATCGACATGCCGGGGAAGTGCGCGGGGCTCAGCTGCCAGCTCCGCCGGTCGTCCTCACTCGTGGCCAGGAAGAGGCCTTTCTTGGTGCCGATGGCTATCAGCTCGGTCATGGCCAGCAGTATCCCCGCCCGGTCCGACAAAAACGCCGCATCCGGCGGGTGCGAGGATGAGAACGTGAGTCGACCCGCCCTGCGCGTCCGCAAGTCCGGCGCCCTCGTCGTCGCTGCGCTGATCGCGTTCGTGGGCACCGCCCCGTTCGCCGGAGTGACCTGGCAGCTGACACCGTTGCTGCTGATCCCGCTGGCCGTGCTGATCTGGGCGCTGCGGGCCGGCACCGACGTGGGCCCGGCCGGCCTGCGGGTGCGCGCGCTCTTCGGCAGCGTCGACATCCCGTGGTCCCGGGTCGACCAGCTCGGGCCGGACGACCGCGGCCGGGTGTCCGCCCTGCTCACCGACGGCAAGGTGATCCGGCTGACCGGCGTCACCACCGCCGACCTGCCCGCGGTCATCGCGGCCGGCGGGCAGGAGCTCCGGGACGACTCAGTAGCCGTCGACGACCCGGTTGACGAGCGGCTCCCCGGCGGCGAACCGACGTAGCTGCTCCCCCGCCAGGCGGTAGGCCCGGGGCAGCAGACCGACGACGGCCCCGCCGATGTGCGGGGTGATGAAGACGTTGGGCAGCTCCCACAGCGGGTGCCCGACGGGCAGCGGCTCCGGGTCGGTCACGTCGAGCGCGGCACCGATCCGCCCGGAGGCGACCTCGGTGAGCAGCGCCGCCGTGTCGACGACCGGTCCGCGTGCCGCGTTGACCAGCAGGGCCCCGTCGGGCAGCGCCGCCAGGAAGGAACCGTCGACCAGCCCGCGGGTCTGCTCGGTCAGCGGTACGAGCAGCACCACGATCTCGGCCTGCGGCAGCAGGCCGGGCAACTCGCCGACCCCGTGCACGTCCTGGTCGGGACGCGCGGTGCGGGCCACCCGGGTCACGGTGACCTCGAACGGGGCCAGCCGCTGCTCGACGGCCCGGCCGATCGAACCGGCTCCCACGATGAGCACCCGCTTGCCGGTGAGCTCCTCGGTGGGTGTGAACGCCGCCGGGGCCCACTCGCGCCGCTGCTGGGCGCGGGCGAAGGCCGGGAACTGCCGCAGCGAGCCGATCGTGGCGCCCAGGACCCATTCCGCGACCGCCGCGTCGTGCACCCCGGCCGCGTCGCACAGCTGCACACCGGCGGGCACGTGGCCGACCCAGTTGTCGGCACCGGCCGAGAGCAGCTGCACGACCCGCAGGCCGGTCAGCTTCGGCAGCAGGTCGGAGGCGCGCACGGTGGAGCTGAACGGTGGCACCCAGAACCGGACGTCCGTGGGGTCCGACGGCAGCGTGGCCGCATCGGCGCAGACCTCGACCTCGACGCCGTCCGGCACGTCGCCGAGCAGCTCGCGGCCCTTCTCGTGGGCGATCCAGACCTTCACCGTGCCAACCTAGCCGCGCCGGGCGCCGCCTGCCCGGCCGGAGATCCAGGTGTGCCGGACGTCCCAGCCGGCCCCGCTACCCTGGACCGGGGAAACGAGGAGGTCGTGTGATCGAGCGCAGTCGCCGGTTCCGAGCGGGCGCCGTGACCCTTGGCGCCGTGCTGGCCCTGACCACCGCGTGCAGCTTCGGTCCGCCGGAGCCCGATGTGGCCGGGGAACCGCCGAATCTGCCGGCCCCGTCCGTCTCCGCCGATCCGGACAGCAGCAGCGGCGGCGAGGCCACGGCGGCGGCCACGGTTCTGGCCAAGGACCTCGAGGTGCCGTGGGGTCTGGCTTTCCTGCCCGATGGCGCCGCCCTGGTGACCGAGCGTGACACCGCCCGCATCCTGCAGGTCGGTCCGGAGTCGGACGCCGAGGGACTCAAGGTCACCGAGGTGCAGCGGCTCACCGAGCCGGAGCCGGGCGGCGACGGCGGCCTGCTGGGCATCGCCGTCTCCCCGAAATACAAGACCGACGCCACCGTCTTCATCTACTACTCGACGGCGAAGGACAACCGCGTCGCCAAGCTCAAGCTCAAGGGCAAGCCGGAGCCGATCCTCACCGGCATCCCGCACTCGGCGAACGACAACGGCGGTCAGCTCGCGTTCGGCCCGGACGGCATGCTCTACGTCACGACGGGCGACGGCTCGGCGACCGGCAACCAGGCGCCGGACCCGAAGAGCCTCGGCGGCAAGATCCTGCGGATCACCACCGCCGGCAAACCCGCACCGGGGAATCCGGTCAAGAACTCGCCGGTCTGGTCGTCCGGTCACCGTAACGTGCAGGGCATAGCCTGGGACGCGGCCAAGAAGATGTACGCCAGTGAGTCGGACCAGAAGAAGTCCGGCGAGCTGAACGTGATCGAGAAGGGCAAGAATTACGGGTGGCCGAAGGCGGACGGCGCCAGTTCGGACGCCAAGCTCACCGCTCCGGTGGTGAGCTGGCCGATCGGCGACTCGTCCTGCGCGGGTGTGGCGGTGCTGGAGCGGATGGTCGCGACGGCCTGCCTGCTGGGCCAGCGGGTGTGGATGGTCGACATGACCGAGAACGGCACCCTGCTGGGTCAGCCCAAGTCGGTCCTGGCCGGTGAGTACGGCCGGCTGCGTGGGCTGGTGGCCGCCCCCGACGGCTCGTTCTGGGTCACCACGTCCAACCGGGAGAAGGGCGCCGAGCCGGGACCGGACGACGACCAGATCATCCGGCTGGTGTTCTCCGACGGCGGAGCCGGCCGGAGCTGACCGTCTTCACTGTTTGACGACCAGCGCACGGGGGCAGGTGAGCCGGCGACCATGAACGAGAAGATCTTGCGGGCCCGCGACGCGGTGAGCCGTACCTGGCAGCGGCCGTGGGCCCGGCGCCTGTGCGTCTGGGCGGCGGTCGTGGCCGTCAGCCTGACCGGCGTCGTCGTCGGCACGATGCTGTTCGCCCAGTCGGAGGTCGCGGTGGGCCCGTTCCGGGCCGACATGTCGATCAGCCCGTCGATCGAGGGCGGCACGGAGGTGCAGATCCCGCCGCTGGGTTCGCTGCACCTGGACAGCCACGACGGCCCGATCCACCTGAAGGTGGACCTGGGCTCGCTGGACCAGGAACGCACCGAGGCGCTGATCGACGATCCGACGGCGATCAGCGCGGCCGGGCAGTCGGCCGTGGACGATGTGACCAAGGGCGTGCTGCAGCTGGGGCTGCGGGCGCTGGGCGCGGCGATCGTGTGCGCGCTGATCCTGTCGGCGCTGATCTTCCGCAACATCCGGCGGGTGGCGGCGGCCGGGGTGCTGGCGCTGGTGGTGACCGGCGGCAGCCTGGGGCTGGCCGCGGGCACGATCCGGCCGGACTCGATCAGCGAGCCGAGGTACGAGGGCCTGCTGGTCAACGCGCCGGCGGTGGTCGGTGACGCACGGCGCATCGCGGACAACTACGGCCGGTACGCCGACCAGCTCCAGCAGCTGGTCAGCAACGTCAGCCGGATCTACACGACGGTGTCGGCGCTGCCGGTGTTCGAGCCGTCCGGTAACACCACCCGCATCCTGCACGTGTCCGACCTGCACCTGAACCCGACGTCGTGGGGTGTGATCCGTACGGTCGTGAAGCAGTGGGACATCGACGCTGTGGTCGACACCGGCGACATCGTGGACTGGGGCAGCAACGCCGAGACCTCGTACGTGAGCAACATCGGCCAGCTCGGAGTGCCGTACGTGTACGTGCGCGGCAACCACGACTCGCTGGCGATCCAAGAGGCCGTGGCCCGGCAGAAGAACGCGATCGTGCTCGACGACACCACGGTGACGATCGACGGCCTGACATTGGCGGGCATCGGCGACCCGGAGTTCACGCCGGACAAGAGCGAAAACCCCCCGGCCGACGCGGACGAGCCGGTCACGTCCCCCCTGCTGACCAGCGGCGAACGCCTGGCGACGACGATCCGCGCGGCACAGACGAAGGTGGACGTGGCGCTGGTGCACGACCCGGCGATGGCGCCACCGCTGTCCGGGGTGGTGCCGGTGGTGCTGGCCGGCCACACCCACAAGCGCGAGGTGAGCGTGCTGGCGGCGCCGTCCCCGGCACCCTCCTCGTCGGTGGCCCCGAGCGAACCGGCGCCGAGTGCGTCGTCCGGGGTGACGCCGCCGCCGCAGGAGACCCGGTTGCTGGTGGAGGGCTCAAGCGGGGGCGCAGGCCTGCGCGGACTGGAGAAGGAGGAACCGACGCCGCTGATGATGTCGGTCCTGTACTTCGACGAGACGCACGCGCTGAAGGCCTACGACGACATCCAGCTGGGCGGCACAGGCGAGCAGAACGTGACGATGCAGCGCAAGGTCGTCGGCAAGGACGAGCCAGAACCCACCACGGACCCGTCGGTGATCAGCGGCGTGACCCCGGAAATCCGCCCCAACGGTAGCGCGCCCCCCGGCCGCTAACCCGCCGGCCCGCTGACGACCCCAGGCGCCGCAACGACGCAAGCCGCTCAGCGCAGCCAAGCCAGACAGCACCCGGCCAAGCCAACCACCCAGCGCGGCCAAGCCAAGCCGCCTGGCCCGCGCCGGGCCGGCCACGCGGCATCCGGCCAAGCGAGGCCGCACATCACCGCCAAGCCAAGCGGCCCGGCCGGGCCGAGCCCCGCAGCGCGGCCAAGCCGCCCGGCCCCGGCCAAGCCGCCCGGCCCGGCCCGGCCCGGCCGCGGAGCATCCGGCCAAGCGAAGCCGCACAGCACCCGCCCAGGCAAGCCGCGCGACCCCGGAGCGGCCCGGCCAAGCCGCACGGCACCCGGCAAGCCAAACCACCCGACGCGGCCAAGCCGCCTGGCCCGGCCCGGCCCGGCCCGGCCGCGCAGCATCCAGCCAACCGAAGCCGCACAGCACCCGCCCAAGCAAGCCGCCCGACCCCAGCGCGGCCCGGCCAAGCCGCACAGCACCCGGCAAGCCAAACCACCCGGCGCGCCCAAGCCGCCTGGCCCGGACCGGCCTGGCAGCACCGGGCCAAGCGAAGCCGCCCGCCCGGCCAAGCAAGCCGCCCGCCCGGCCATGCGAAGCCGCCCGGCCCGGCCCGGGCATGCGGGTTTGAAGGCCGAGCGCAACCACCGCTCTCCGCCCGGACAGCGGCGTCACCAGGCCGGGACGGCAAACGCCCGGCCCTGTGTGCCACAGGACCGGGCGCCGACCGTAAGAAATAAAGCCCATAAGAAAAAGACGATCAGGAAAGCCGGGAAAGGATCAGCTCCCGGACGGTCTTGGCGTCCGCCTGGCCGCGGGTGGTCTTCATGACCGCGCCGACCAGCGCGCCCGCTGCTGCCACCTTGCCGTCGCGGATCTTGGCTGCGATGTCCGGGTTGGCGGCGATGGCCTCGTCGACTGCCGCCGTGAGCGCGCCCGTGTCGGAGACGACGCCGAGGCCGCGGGCCTCGATCACCGCTGCCGGGTCGCCCTCGCCGGCCACGACGCCTTCGAGCACCTGGCGGGCCAGCTTGTCGTTGAGCTTGCCCTCGTCGACCAGGCCTTGCAGCTGCGCGACCTGGGCCGGTGTCACGCCGACCGCGGCCAGCTCGACGCTCGTCTCGTTGGCGCGGCGGGCCAGCTCGCCCATCCACCACTTGCGGGCGCCGGCCGCGGTGGTGCCCGCGGCGATGGTCTCCTCGATCAGCTCGATCGCGCCGGCGTTGGCCACCGACTGCATGTCGAGCGTGGAGATGCCCCACTCCTCGGCGAGCCGGGCGCGCTTGACGCTGGGCAGCTCGGGCAGGGCCGCCTTGAGCTCGGCCACCCACGCCGGGTCGGGGGCGATCGGCACGAGGTCGGGCTCGGGGAAGTAGCGGTAGTCGGTCGCGGTCTCCTTGGAGCGGCCCGGCCGGGTGTCGCCGGTGGTCTCCTGGAAGTGCCGGGTCTCCTGGAAGATCCGGGTGCCCTGGCTGAGCAGGCTCGCCTGGCGGATGATCTCCGAACGGACCGCACGCTCGACCGAACGCAGCGAGTTGACGTTCTTCGTCTCCGTCCGGGTGCCCCACTCCTCGCCCGGCAGGTTCAGCGAGGTGTTCACGTCGCAGCGCATCGAGCCCTGCTCCATGCGCACGTCGGAGACGTTGAGCGAGCGGATGATGTCGCGCAGCTCCGTCACGTACGCCTTGGCGACCTCGGGGGCCCTGGCGCCGATGCCGGGGACGGGCTTGGTCACGATCTCGACCAGCGGGATGCCGGCGCGGTTGTAGTCGACGAGCGACTCGGTCGCGCCGTGGATGCGACCGGTGGCCCCGCCGACGTGCAGCGACTTGCCGGTGTCCTCCTCGAGGTGGACCCGCTCGATCTCGATGCGCACCGTCTCGCCGTCGACCAGCACGTCGACGTAGCCGTCCACGCAGAGCGGCTCGTCGTACTGGCTGGTCTGGAAGTTCTTCGGCATGTCCGGGTAGAAGTAGTTCTTCCGGGCCATCCGGCACCACGACGCGATGTCGCAGTTGAGCGCGAGCCCGATCCGGATGGTGGCCTCGATCGCGGCGCGGTTGGCCACCGGCAGCGCGCCGGGCAGGCCGAGGCAGACCGGGCAGACCTGGGTGTTGGGCTCCGCGCCGAACTCGGTCGGGCAGCCGCAGAACATCTTGGTGTTCGTGCCCAGCTCGACGTGCGTCTCCAGGCCGATGACCGGCTCGTAGCGGGCGATCGCGTCCTCGTAGGAGGGCAACGCGGTGGTGGTCATGCTCACGCCTCCAGCGTCGGTGGGGTCAGGGTGCCGACCGCGGACTCGAGCGCGGCGGCGACCCTGTACATCCGGTCGTCGGCCATCGTCGGCGCCATCACCTGGAAACCGACCGGCAGCCCCTCGGAGAGCCCGCACGGCACCGAGATCGCCGGGCCGCCGTAGAGGTTGGTCGGAATGGTGTAGAGGTCGGCCAGATACATCTGGTAGGGGTCGCTCGTGCGCGAGCCGAAGGGGAACGCCACGAACGGCGTGGTCGGCGAGATCAGCACGTCGACCTGCTCGAAGGCGGTGTTGAAGTCGCGCGTGATGAGCGTGCGGACCTTCTGCGCCTGGCCGTAGTACGCGTCGTAGTAACCGCTGGACAGCGCGTACGTGCCCAGGATGATCCGGCGCTTGACCTCGGGACCGAAACCGGCGTCCCGGGTCAGCGACATGACCTCCTCGAGCGAACGGTTGCCGTCGTCGCCGACCCGCAGGCCGTAGCGCACGCCGTCGAAGCGGGCCAGGTTGGACGACGCCTCGCTGGGGGCGATGAGGTAGTAGGCCGGCAGGGCGTACTCGAAGTGCGGGCAGGACACCTCGACGACCTCGGCACCCAGCTTGATCAGCGCTTCGACCGACTCGCGGAAGGCCGCCAGCACGCCGGGCTCGGCGCCCTCGCCCGCGAACTCCTTGACCAGGCCGAGCTTGACCCCGGTGAGGCCGCCGGTGGCACCCAGGCGAGCGGCGGCGACGACGTCGGGCACGGGCTGCGGGATGGAGGTCGAGTCGCGCACGTCGTGGCCGGCGATGACCGAGTGCAGCAGGGCCGCGTCCTCGACGGTCCGGGCGCAGGGGCCGGGGGTGTCGAGCGAGGACGAGAAGGCGATGAGGCCGTAACGGGATGTGCCGCCGTACGTCGGCTTGGCGCCGACCGTGCCGGTGACCGCGCCGGGCTGCCGGATGGAGCCACCGGTGTCCGTGCCGATCGCCAGCGGCGCCTCGTACGCGGCCAGCGACGCGGCACTGCCGCCGCCGGAGCCGCCGGGGATGCGTCCGAGGTCCCACGGGTTGTTGGTGGGGCCGTAGGCCGAATACTCGGTGGAGGAGCCCATCGCGAACTCGTCCATGTTGGTCTTGCCGAGCATGACCGTGCCGGCGGCGCGCAGCCGCTCGACGACCGTCGCGTCGTAAGGCGGCTTCCAGCCTTCGAGGATCTTGGAGGCGGCGGTGGTCGGGATGCCACGGGTGGCGATCACGTCCTTGACCGCGACCGGCACCCCGGCCAACGGTCCGAGCTCCTCGCCCCGGGCCCGCTTCTCGTCGACGGCACGGGCCGCGGCCAGCGCGCCGTCGCGGTCCACGTGCAGGAACGCGTGCACCTGCCCGTCGACGGCGGCGATCCGGTCGAGGTGCGCGGTGGCGACCTCGACGGCGGAGGCGTCGCCGCCGCTGATCAGGCCGGCGACCTGCGCAGCGGTCATCCTGGTGACGTCAGTCACGGCGCTCAGTCCTCCTCGTCCAGGATGCGCGGCACGCGGAAGCGGCCCTCGGCGGAATCGGGCGCCCCGGAGAGCGCCTCCTCCTGCGTGAGGCACGGCGTCACGACGTCGTCGCGGTAGATGTTGGTCAGCGGCACGGAATGCGAGGTGGGCGGGATGTCGTCGGCAGCCACATCACCGATCCGGGCGACCGACTGCAGGATGACGTCGAGCTGACCGGCGAACTGGTCGAGCTCCTGCTCGGTCACGGCGAGCCGCGACAGGCGCGCCAGATGCGCGACCTCTTCGCGGGAGATGGCGGCCATCGTGCCCCCTTGGTGTGGATGTCGCTGACCGGGGAAGTCTATTTCTTTCGGCCCGGGCGGCGGGCGGCGGCTCCCCGGTCTGTGGATAACCCGGCATTCCGAAGATCAAATGCTGGATGTCGTGCGTGGTTGCCTGGCTCCGACCGTCGCTCCCGCCGAGACCGGGCGAGGGCGGCCAATCGCCTGGCGGCTCATGAACGGCCACCCTCACCCTGCCGGGTCCGTGGTCCCCCGAGAGCAGACGCCCGGGTCAGAGCCGGAGCTCGAGCTCCAGCTCGTGGCGCAGCGGGATGCCGTCGATGACCTGCGGAATGGCCGGCTTGAGGGCGCGCGCCCGCGTCACCGCGTCCCGGTGCACGGCGACCAGGTCGTAGCCGTTGCGCTGATAGAACCGCAGCGCCGTCATGTTGTCGTTCGTCGTGACGAGCCAGAGTCTGGTGGCGCCGGCCGCCGTGGCCGCCTCTCGAACCCAGCTGAGCAGCGCACTGCCGCCGCCGGTGCCTGGACGGTCCGCGGCGATGGAGACGATCTCCCAGTCCGTCCCGACGGCCCGGTAGGTGAGCAGCCCCACGGGTTCGTCGTCATCCCAGGCGATCCCGCCGGGAAGATCGCCGGCGTTGATCAGCTCGTCGTGGACGGCGACCACCGTGCCATGGAACGCGGCAGTCAGCGACTGCCGCACGTACGCGATGTCGGCGGGCGTGACAGGACGCACCTCGATCGCCATGACACTCCTCAGGACGTCGGCACCGCCAGGGCACCGGGTTCACGGCCGGGTCGCAGTGGACGATAGCGGGACAGCCAGACCGCCAGATCGGGTGCGGGCATCGGCCGCGCGTGGAACCAGCCCTGCGCCGCGTGACAGCCGGCCGCGGCGAGCAGCCGCCAGGTCCGCTCGTCCTCGACGCCCTCGGCGACGACCCGCAGTCCCAGTGAGTCGGCCAGCGCGATCACCGACCGCACGATCGCGGCGTCACCCCGGTCGGCGGCCATCCCCAGCACGAACGAGCGGTCGATCTTCACCTCGGCGAACGGCAACCGGCGCAGATGCTGCAACGACGAGTAGCCGGTGCCGAAGTCGTCCAGGGAGATCGCCACGCCCATCCGGTCCAGCCGGGTGATCGTGTCGAGGACCCGGTGCGGGTCGGCCATCAGCGCACTCTCGGTGATCTCGAGCTGCAGCAGGTCGGGCGGTACGTCGTACCGGTGCAACAGGGTGTCGATCTCCACCGCGATGTCCGCCGCATGCAGGTCCCGGACGCTGACGTTGACGGACGCGCGCAGCGGCCGGCCGGCCGCGCGCCAGGCGCCGAGCTGGGCGATCACCTCGCGCAGCACCCGGCTGGTGAGCAGCCGCATGACGGGCGTCTGCTCGGCGACCCGCAGCAGCTCGCTCGGCCCGACCATGCCGCGCACGGGATGCCGCCAGCGCAGCAGCGCCTCGACCCCGACCAGCTCACCCGTCGCGACGGCGATCTGCGGCTGGTAGTAGAGGGTGATGCCGTCGGCGGCCGGGTCGCTGCCCGGCTCGGCCTGCACGGCGCGGCGCAGGTCGGCCAGCAGGGCCAGGTCGGGCGTGTGGTGCTCGGTGTCGCGCGCGTAGACGACGACGTGATCGCCGCGCTCCTTGGCGTCGTACATGGCGGCCTCGGCCTGGCGCAGCAGGGAGGCGCCGTCACCGCCGCGCTCGCCCTGCAGGGCGATGCCGATGGAGGCGCTGACGTCGATCGGCAGACCGTCGAGGGCGAACGGCCGCCCGAGCTCCTCGGCCAGATGCGCCGCGAGCCGCCGGGCCGCGGCCGGCCCGTCGACCCGGGTGGCCAGCACGGCGAACTCGTCACCGCCGAGCCGGACGACAAGATCATGCGACGGTACGACCGCAGCGAGCCGGCGGGCGACCTCGACGAGCAGCCGGTCCCCGGTCGTGTGCCCGAGAGCGTCGTTGACGGTACGGAACCGGTCGAGGTCCAGAAGGAGAAGGGCGAGCCCGCGCTCGGACCGGTGCAGACCGCGCGCGGCCCCCCGCTCGGCGACGGAGGTCTGCAGGGCACGCCGGTTGGGCAGTCCGGTCAGGGAGTCGACCCGGGCGGCCCGCTCGTACTCGCCGGCGGAACGCACCATCCGGTGCACGGCATGCAGAGCAAGAAGGACCAGAGGCACCAGCGCGATGCCGACCTGCGCCGCAGCCAGCACCACGGGTCCGAGCAGCAGCAACGCGGCAGTGGCGAAAAGCTCCACCCCCCAGCGCTGCACCCGGCGCCGCCGGCGGCCGGCACTCGCGCACCGGGCGGAAAGCACGTCGAGGCCGGTGCGCGCGCCGATCCACGCGGCCGCGGCGGCGACGGTGAGCAGGGCGTCGTCCCAGCGCGGCTGGGCGCCGACGTGGAGACCGGCGAGGGCGGCGACGGCGGCGGCTCCGGCCAGGGCCACAGCGTGCTGCACGGCCAGGTGCAGGGCACGGCGGGGGGACTGGCGCATCCGTACGCCGGCCACGGCCATGGCCGCCAGTTGCACGGCCAGGGCGGGCACGAAACCCCAGGCGAGCACGATGCCGAAGGTGAAGCAGATGGACGGCAGGATCACCGAACTGGCCCGCCGGTTGGCGACGACGTAGGGCCGTGCGTCGACGGCCAGGGCGAGGGCGGCCATGACCCAGAAGGCGGTGGGCAGCTCGTCGAAGGTGCGTGGCGAGGCGAGCCAGAGGACCAGGTCAACGAGGAGGGCGCCGCCGACGGCTGTAACTGCGCCGCGCCGGGCGGTGACCGGGCTGGTCCCGGACGGTGACGACTCGAACGGTGCTCCGAGAAGCGCCGACGCCGGCATCTCCGGCGTAGCTCGTGGTTTCCCGGCGCCGGCCCGCTGGGGCCGCCGGCCACCTGGCCCCCAGCCGCGCGACTTCCGGTCGCGCAACCACCGGCCCCGCGAACCCCGGCCGATCGGCTCCCGGTCCCGCGACTCCCGGCTGCGGGCCTCGCGGTTGTCCGACCGCCGACCGGCCGCCCCCTCACCGGGCGATGCATGATCCAGCGAACCGTCAGCCGCGCGCACGTCGGTGATCGGCTCGCCGGCCGGCTGCTCTTCATCCGGCATGGAGCTGCGCTGTTCTGCGGCACCCATGCGACCTCCACGGTGGCGTCGACCGAACGATCTTCCTCACCATAGATCCGCATGGACAAAACTACGCGAAACAGACTCGCCGTTACCAAATTGCCGTATCGCCCTGAACGTGGAACCTTCCCAGATTCACCCGTTGGTGGATCTTCACCGGCGGCACGCCCAGCACCGAACCCCCGGCCGACGGCGTGGCGCAGGACCACCGGCCAGACGCCACGCCCAGCACCGCAGACGCTCAGCTCGGCGTGTCCTCTTCGGCCGGCGCAGCCGCCTTCTTCCTCGGCTTGCGGGGCGCCGCCGCCTTCTTCGGCTCGCCGTCCGCCGCCTCCTTGGGCGCGTCCTCGGCGATCTCAGCCACCGCCCGAGCCGCCTCGGGCCCCTCAGCTAGCAGCACCGCGAACCCGTCCTCGTTGAGCACCGGCACCTTCAGCGACAAGGCCTTGTCGTACTTGCTGCCCGGGTTGTCCCCCACCACCACGAACGCCGTCTTCTTGGACACCGAGCCGCTGACCTTGCCGCCCCGGGCCAGTACCGCCTCGGAGGCCTCGTCGCGGGTGTGGGTCGACAGGGTGCCGGTCACCACCAGGGCCAGGCCGGCCAGGGGCCGCGGTCCCGTGTCGGTGCGTTCCTCGGCCATCTTGACGCCGGCCTCGCGCCACTTGCGGACGATGTCGCGGTGCCAGTCGACGGCGAACCACTCCCGCAGGCTTTCCGCGATCGTGGGACCGACGCCGTCGACCGCTGACAGCTCCTCGATCCGGCCCTCCTCGACCGCGGCCTCGATGGCCGCCATCGAACCGAACTCCAGCGCCAGCGCCCGGGAGGCGGTCGGGCCGACGTGCCGGATCGACAACGCCACGAGGACCCGCCACAGTGGCCGGCTCTTGGCCTCCTCGAGCTTTTCCAGCAGCTTGACCGCGTTGGTGCCCAGGGTGCCGTCCATGTTGACGAAGAACGGTGAGCGCAGCAGGTCGTCGGCGGTCAGGGCGAACAGGTCGCTCTCGTCGGTCAGCACCGACGACTCGTAGAGCGCGCGGGCGGCCTTGTAGCCGAGGACCTCGATGTCCAGGGCGTTGCGGCTGGCCAGATAGAAGAGGCGCTCGCGGAGCTGCCCCGGGCAGTAGTGCTGGTTGGGGCAGCGGATGTCGATGTCGCTCTCCTTGGCGGGAGCGAGCGGGGTGTCGCACTCGGGGCACCGGGTCGGCATCACGAACGGGTGCGCGTCGTCGGGGCGCAGGTCCATGACCGGACCGAGGACCTCCGGGATCACGTCGCCGGCCTTGCGCAGCACCACGGTGTCGCCGATCCAGACGCCCTTGCGCTCGACCTCGCGGGCGTTGTGCAGCGTCGCCTGGGCCACCGTGGAACCGGCCACCAGCACGGGCTGGAGCACCGCGTACGGCGTGACCCGGCCGGTGCGCCCCACGTTGACGGCGATGTCGAGGAGCTTCGTGGTGACCTCCTCGGGCGGGTACTTGAAGGCGATCGCCCAGCGGGGCGCCCGGCTGGTCGAGCCGAGCCGGCCCTGGATGGCGACCGAGTCCACCTTGACCACCACGCCGTCGATCTCGTGCTCGACGTCGTGCCGGTGCCGGCCGTAGTAGGCGATGTAGTCGCGGACCTCGGCCATCCCGTCGACGAGCCGCCAGCGATCACTGGTGGGCAGCCCCCAGGAGCGCAGGGCCTCGTACGCGTGGGACTGCGAATCCGGCCGGAAGCCTTTCCGGGCACCGATGCCGTGCACGACCATCCGCAGGCCGCGGGACGCGGTGATCCGCGGGTCCTTCTGCCGCAGGCTGCCGGCGGCGGCGTTGCGCGGGTTGGCGAACGGAGCCTTGCCCTGCTCGACCAGCGAGGCGTTGAGGTCGGCGAACGCGGACGCCGGGAAGTAGATCTCGCCGCGCACCTCGAGCAGCTCGGGCGGGTCGTCGTCGGCCAGCCGGTCGGGGATCTCGCGGATGGTGCGGACGTTGGAGGTCACGTCCTCGCCGGTGCGCCCGTCGCCGCGGGTGGCGCCGCGCACCAGGCGGCCCTTCTCATAGGTCAGGTTGATGGCGAGGCCGTCGACCTTGAGCTCGCAGATGAACTGCACCGGGCCGCCGGCGTCCCGCTCGGTGCGCTCGGCCCAGGCGCCCAGCTCGGCGTCGTCGAAGACGTTGTCGAGGGACAACATGCGCTCGGCGTGCTCGACCGGGGTGAACAAGGTGGAGAACGTGCCGCCGACATTCTGCGTCGGGGAATCGGGGGTGCGCAGCGCCGGGAACTGCTCCTCCAGCGCCTCCAGCTCGTGCAGGAGCTTGTCGAACTCGGCGTCGGAGACAGTCGGGGAGTCGAGGACGTAGTAGCGGTACTGATGGCCGCGGACCTCGTCGCTCAGCTCGGCGTGCCGGGCGCTGGCCTCCGGGGTCGGCTCGGCGCCGGCGGCGGCGACCTGCGCGGCGGTCGGCCGGCCCTCCGCGAGCTGCTCGGCGACCGCAGCCGCCTCGGCACCGTCGGCGGGCGTATCGACAGGCTGCTTTTCCGGCACCGGGAGACCTCCGTGGTTCGTTCTTCTCTACCGGCACGTTAGTCGCCCGGTCCGACAAAACCATCGACATGCGCGGCCGGCGGCGCCCGGGTACGTTCTGCCGGTGGCGGACTGGTGGCTGTGGGCGGGTGGAGCTGCGGTGCTGGTCGCGGCCGGATGGTGGCTGCGCCGGCGGTGGCGGGCCGGACGGCCGAGCAGCGGCGACATCTGGTGGGCCGACGTGCCCTATGCCCGGGGCCGGGGCTCGAAGCTGCGTCCGTGCCTGGTGCTGCGCCGCCGCGGCGACGGCATCGTGGTCCTGAAGATCACCAGTCAGGACAAGAGTCATCGCCGCGACCACGTGCTGATCCCGACGCGCCGGTGGGACGCGCGGGCGAGCCATGACTCGTACCTGAATCTGGGTGAACCGATCGTCGTCCGCCCGGCGGCCTTCCAGCGCCGCGCGGGCGCGGCGGATCTGCGCACCCGCCGCCAGGTCGCCCGCTTCGGCAGCCGATCCCGGTGAAGCGGGGCTGTCAGACCTCGGTCAGCCGCCGGCCGGCGTCACGGCAGGCCTTGAGCACCTCACGCACGTAGGACTGCGAAGCGCCGGCGAGCCCGCAAGCCGGCGTGATCACGACCTGCTCCGGCAGCCGGGCCGCGGGGAAGCCGAGCCGGCTCCACAGCTTTCGCGCCCGGTCGGCGACCTGCGCCGACGTCAACGCCCGCCCGTCGGCCGGCGGCCGGGTGGGCGCCGCGCCGGCGAAGAGGCCGAGCCCGGCCTCCAGGGCCTCCCCCAGCGGGTCGAGATCCTTGATCAGCGAAAGGTCGAGCCCGACGGCGGCGGCCCGGGCATCCCGGACCACCTGCAGCGGTACGGCCGGAGCACAGCAGTGCACGATGACCGGCACCCCGACAGCCTCGACCACCGTCCGCAGCCCCGTCGCCGCATCAGGCCCGTCGACGACCTTGTACGCCCCCAGCCCGCTCTCCGTGGGGATGCGTCCGGCGAGAACGGCCGGCAGCGAAGGCTCGTCGAGCTGGAGCAGCACCGACGCCTGCGGAAGCCGCTTCTGCACCTCGGCCACATGCCGGCGCAGCCCCTCGGCCAGCGACTCGGTCAAGTGACGCACGGCACCGGAGTCGCGCAGCATGCGGCCGCCGATCGGCAGATCCAGGCTCGCGGCCAGGGTCCACGGCCCGGCGGCCTGGAGCTTGACCGGCCCGGTGAACCGGTCGGCCTGCTCGGAGAGCTGATCGAGGTCGCGTTCCATCAGGTCGGCGATTCGGCGCTGGTCCCGGCCGGGGCGGGGAGCCATCTGCCAGCGGCCGACATAGATCTGCACCGGCAGCTCGACCAGCAGCCCGGCGGTGCGCCCGATCATGTCGGCGCCGGGACCGCGGTCGGGCAGCTCGGCCAGGTGCGGCAGCTCGGGCAGCTCGCCCATGATCAGACGCTGGGCCTCGGCGATGTCGGTGCCGGGCAGCGAGCCGACCCCGGTGGCCGCACCGGCCGGCCAGGGAAAATCAGGCACGACGAGCCGGCCCGGCCCCGTCGGAGCCCACGGACACCCGGCCGGCCGAGACGCCGCCATCACCGCTCGCGCTCGAACCGCCGGCGCCCGAAGCGCCCGCGCCCGAAACGCCCGCGCCCGAAACGCCCGCGCCCGAAACGCCCGCGCCCGAAACGGCCGCGCCCGCGCTGCCCGTGCTCAACGTGCCGGAAGCGATCGTCGCCGAGCCCAGAACAATGTCACCGGCCGGATCCGGCCGATAGGCGACGATGGCCTGACCAGCCGCAACCCCCCGAGCCGGCGCGCGCAGGTGCGCCACCAGGCCGTCCGGCCCGACGGTAACCACGGCCGGAACCACCTCGCCGTGAGCGCGCAGTTGCACGTCGCACTCCACCGGAGTCTGCTCGCCGTGCCAGATGGGCCGGGTCGCCGTCACGGTGTCGACCGCAAGATCCTCCCGCGGCCCGACCGTCACGGTGTTGGTCTTCGGCGTGATCGAGAGCACATACCGAGGACGCCCGTCCGGCGCCGGAACCCGCAGGTCAAGACCCTTACGCTGACCGATCGTGTAGGAGTAGGCCCCGTCGTGCTGCCCCAGCACGGCCCCGGTGCGACCGTCCACGATGTCGCCCGGCGTCGCACCCAGGCGCTCGGCGAGGAAGCCCTTGGTGTCCCCGTCGGCTATGAAGCAGATGTCGTGCGAGTCGGGCTTGTCGGCGACGGCCAGCCCACGCTCGGCCGCCTCCTGCCGGACCCGTTCCTTGGTCGAATCGCCGAGCGGGAACACAGCCCGGTCGAGCTGCGCGCGGGTCAGCACAGCCAGCACATACGACTGGTCCTTGGCGATGTCGACACTGCGCCGCAGCAGACCGTCCGCCCCCAGCCGGGCGTGGTGCCCGGTGACCACGGCGTCGAAGCCCAGCGCGACCGCCCGGTCCAGCACCGCGGCGAACTTGATCTTCTCGTTGCACCGCAGGCACGGGTTCGGCGTACGCCCGGCCGCATATTCCGCGACGAAGTCGTCGACCACGTTGTCGTGGAACTGCTCCGCCATGTCCCACACATAGAAGGGGATCCCGATGACGTCGGCGGCTCGCCGCGCATCCCGCGAATCCTCGAGCGTGCAGCACCCCCGCGCACCGGTCCGGTAAGTCTGAGGATTCCGCGCCAGCGCCAGGTGCACCCCGGTCACATCGTGGCCGGCGTCCCGGGCGCGCGCGGCAGCGACAGCGGAGTCGACCCCGCCGGACATAGCTGCAAGAACTCGCACCCGAACAGCCTATCCGCCCCCACCGACATCCCCCATCGGCGCCTTCGCCGCCGGACCGTTTCTTGACCGCAGAACCTTTTCCGGTACGCGCACCGCACAGTCCAGTGACACACACGCCCGGCACCTGCCGTCCCGGCCTCGCCGCGCCACCATCCGGGCTGAGAGCGGTGGAGGGCTGCTCCGCAGCCGCCTGGCGCCCGGGCCGTGGCTGGTTGTGCGGTGGGTCAGCGGGGGGTTTTCCAGGCCGTTGCCCGGCGGGCGCGCTCGACCGCCCCCGGCAACGCCCCCAGAAGCGTGTCCACGTCCTCGGCCGTCGACGTGTGTCCCAACGTGAAGCGCAGCGACGAGCGGGCCCGGTCGTTGTCCGCGCCCATCGCCAGCAGCACGTGTGACGGCTGCGCCACTCCGGCCGAGCAGGCCGATCCTGTCGAGCACGCGATCCCCTGCGCGTCCAGGAGCAGCAGCAGAGCGTCTCCCTCGCAGCCCGGGAAGGAGAAGTGGGCGTTGCCCGGCAGGCGGTCGGTGGCGTGACCGTTGAAGACCGCGTCCGGGATCGCCTGGTGGACCCGTTCCACCAGTTCGTCGCGAAGGGTGGCCACCCGCTGGGCGTACTCCTCGCGGGTTTTGACGGCGGCCTCGACCGCCACCGCGAACGCCACCACTCCTGGGGTGTCCAGGGTCCCGGAGCGCACGTCGCGCTCCTGGCCGCCGCCGTGCAGCAGCGGGGTCGCGGCGATGTCGCGGCCCAGCAGCAGGGCGCCGACGCCGATCGGGCCGCCCAGCTTGTGGCCGGTCACTGTCAGCGCGGCCACGCCGCTGGCGGCGAAGTCGACCGGGACCTGGCCCACCGCCTGCACCGCGTCGGTGTGGAAGGGAATTCCGGCCCCGATCGCCAGGCGGGACAGCTCGTCGATCGGCTGGATCGTGCCGACCTCGTTGTTGGCCCACTGGGTGCTGATCACCGCGATCTCGTCGCCGTGCTCGGCCAGCAGGGCCGCCAGCGTCTCCGGATCGACCCGGCCGGTCGCGTCGACCGGCAGCCAGCTGACCTCGGCGCCCTCGTGGGTGGCCAGCCATTCGACCGCGTCCAGGACCGCGTGGTGCTCGACCGCCGAGGCCACCACCCGGTTGCGGCGGCGGTCGGCGCCTCGGCGGGCCCAGTAGATGCCCTTGGTCGCGAGGTTGTCGCTCTCCGTCCCGCCGCTGGTGAAGATCACCTCGGACGGGCGGGCGCCGAGCACCGCGGCGATGCGTTCGCGGGACTCCTCGACCTGGCGGCGGGCCCAGCGGCCGGCCGCGTGCAGGGACGACGGATTGCCGACCTCGCGGGCGGCCGCGACGTAGGCGTCGAGCGCTTCGGCGAGCATCGGCGTGGTCGCCGCGTGATCCAGGTAGGCCATCAAGTGAAGCTTATGCCTTGAGCCGTCAACCGAAACGATCCGGATGGATGGAGCGCGGAAGCGGCCCGGCGGAGAACCCGCCGGGCCGCTTCCGCACGCTGGTTACTTGCGCTTGCGGATCTCGTCGTTGGCCTGCGGTACGACCTTGAACAGGTCGCCCACGACACCGAAGTCGGCCAGCTCGAAGATCGGCGCCTCGGGGTCCTTGTTGACCGCGACGATGGTCTTCGAGGTCTGCATGCCCGCCCGGTGCTGGATCGCGCCGGAGATGCCGAGGGCCACGTACAGCTGCGGGGAGACCGTCTTGCCGGTCTGGCCCACCTGGAACTGGTGCGGGTAGTAGCCGGAGTCGACCGCCGCGCGGGAGGCGCCCACGGCCGCGCCGAGCAGGTCGGCCGTCTCCTCGACCAGCTTGAAGTTGTCGGCGTTGCCGACGCCGCGGCCGCCGGACACGACGATCGAGGCCTCGCTGAGCTCGGGACGCGAGCCCTTCTGCTCGGCGACCCGCTCGACGACCTTGGTCAGCTTGTCGGTGTCGGACGCGACCACGGTGAGCTGCTCGACGGCCGGGGTGGCCGGCTGCGGGGCCGGGGTGACCGAGTTCGGGCGGACCGTGATGATCGGCACGCCCTTGGTGACCCGGGACTTGACGATGGTGGAGCCGGCGAAGACCACCTGGGTCGCGGTGCCGTCCTCGGTCACCTCGACGGCGTCGACGAGCAGGCCGTTCTCCAGCTTGACGGCGAGCCGGCCGGCGATCTCCTTGCCCTCCTGGGTGGAGCCCAGCAGCACCGCGGCGGGCTGGATCCGCTTGACCAGCTCGGCGACGACGGTGGCCTTGGGAGCCACCAGGTAGCCGTCGATCTCGTCGCTCTCCGCGGCGTAGATCTTCTCGGCGCCGTACTCGCCCAGCTTGCCGGCGAGCTCGGCCGCGGCGCCGGGGCCGCCGAGCACGACGGCCGAGACCGAGCCCAGGGTACGGGCGACGGTCAGCATTTCGAGGGTGACCTTCTTGACGCCGGAAGCCTGCGAGGCCTCGACGACGACCAGTACTTCAGCCATGGTGGGAGCCCTTCTCAGACGAACTTCTCGGCGGCCAGGTACGCGACGAGCTGCTCGCCACCCGTACCCTCGTCAGTGATCTTGGTGCCGGCCGAACGCGGCGGCCGCTTCGCGAACTCGACCACCGCGGAGGTCGCGCCCGCGGTGCCGACCTCGTCGGCGGAGACGCCCAGGTCGGCGAGCGACAGGGTCTGCACCGGCTTCTTCTTCGCGGCCATGATGCCCTTGAAGGAGGGGTAGCGCGGCTCGTTGATGGTGTCCCAGACGCTGACCACGGCGGGCGTGGCCGCGGTGACGACCTCGTAGCCCTCGTCGGTCTGCCGCTCGGCGGTCAGCTGGCTGCCGTCGACGGTGAGCTTGCGGGCGCCGGTGAGCGCCGCGACGCCCAGCCGCTCGGCCAGCATGTGGGGCATGACCTGCACCCGGCCGTCGGTCGACTCGGCGCCGCAGAGCACGAGGTCGGCGTTGAGCGTGCCCAGGGCGGCGGCCAGGACCTTGGAGGTCGCGACGGCGCACGAACCGTGCAGGGCGTCGTCGGTGATGTGCACAGCCTTGTCGGGGCCCATGGAGAGCGCCTTGCGGATGCTCTCGGTGGCGCGCTCGGGTCCCATCGTCAGCACGGTCACCTCGCCACCGTGCGCTTCCTTGATCTTCAGCGCCTCCTCGATGGCGTACTCGTCCATCTCGTTGATGACGTTGCTCGCCGAGGACCGCTCGACGGTGTTGTCGCCCGGGCTCAGGGTGCGCTCAGCACCGGAGTCGGGTACCTGCTTGACCAGTACGACGATGTTCATCGCGCTTCGACGACCCTCCTGTTTGTGGACGCACGCCTGCAGCCGTGGCTGCTGTCCCCCCGGCCGATGTTACCCGTCGGTAGCATAGGGGTCTCCACCACCGAGAGTGACTCACCTCACCGATGGATCTGATCCATCTTCTCCCACGGCAGCGGCGGAGGGGCCGCCGGAGCCGGGTGCGAATGTTCACTTGACTGGTCGATAATCACCCCGTGCTCGACCAGTGGTTCAACCCCCAGAAGACCCCGATGGTCGGCGAGAAGCCGGACTACCGGTTCTCGCTGGCCAACGAGCGCACCTTCCTGGCCTGGATCCGGACCGCGCTGGCGCTGCTGGCCGGCGGACTGGCCTGCGCCCAGTTCCTGCCGCCGCTGCCCATCGCCCACCTGCGCGAGGGCATCGCCATCGCCCTGCTGCTGCTCGGCGGGGTGGTCGCGCTGCGGGCGGTGGACCACTGGGCGCGTACGGAACGGGCCATGCGGCTCGGCGCCGACCTGCCCAAGTCCCGCTTTCCGGCGATCCTGGCGCTGGTCGTGGCGTTCGGCGCGCTGCTGCTGGTCGCCGCCGTGGTGGTCAAGGCAGTCGGGTGACCACCGATCCCGGCGCGTCCGCGGAACGCACGCGGCTGGCCTGGCGGCGTACCGGCCTGTCGGCGGCCGCGGTCGCTCTCCTGGCGGCGCGACCGGCGTTCAGCCCCACGGCGGGGCCCGGCACGTATCTGGTGGCGGCGGGCGCCCTGGCCGGCTGGGCCGCGCTGGTCGCTCTCGCGTACCGCCGGGCCCGTGGCCTCGGGCTGCAGCCGCCGCAAGCCGGCCGGCGCACTATCACCGCCTATGCGGCGATCACGGTGGTGTTCACGATCCTCGCGACGGTGCTTGTCACGCTCTGATCGTCGCCGTTACCCCTCCGGCGCGTCATCATTGCCTCATGGTCCGGTTGTTCGTCTTCCTGGCTGCGGTGCAGCTCGTCCTTCTGGTGCTCGCGCTCATCAGCGCGTTGTCGGTCCCCCGGGTCCGCAACATGCCCCGAGCGCTCTGGGTGCTCGCCATCCTGCTGATCCCCCTGCTCGGTCCGCTCGCCTACTTCGTCTCGGGACGCCCCAAGGCGCCACCGCGTGAGCACGGCCCCGTGCTGCGCAGCAAGCCGCGCCCCGCCGCACCGGACGACGATCCCGACTTCCTGCGCTCGGTGGACACCGAGCAGTCCAAGCGCGACCGGGAGCTGCTCGCCCAGTGGGAGCGTGACCTGGAGAAGGACGAGTGAACCGGGCCCGTCAGGCCAGGTTCGACGACCGCGGGTAGGCGTCGGCCGGGTCGGTCAGCACGTTGACCAGGTACGGCACGCCCGCCGCGAACGCGCGCTCCAGAGCCGGGCCCAGCTCCGACGACTTCTCCACCGTCTCGCCGGCCCCGCCCAGCGCCTGGACCACCCGGTCGTAGTGCAGGCCGGGCTGCAGGTCGGCGGCCACGTCGTAGCCGTACATGGCCTGCATGGGGTGCTTCTCCAGGCCCCAGATGCCGTTGTTGCCGACCACGATCACCACGGGCAGCCCCTGCCGGGCCAGCGACTCGGCGTCCATCAGTGAGAAGCCGGCCGCGCCGTCGCCCATCAGCACACAGATCTGCCGGTCGGGGTAGGTGACCCTGGCCCCCATCGCGTAGCCCATGCCGGTGCCGAGGCAGCCGTACGGGCCCGGGTCGAGCCAGGTGCCGGGCTGGGCGGGCTCCAGGAAGCGGCCCGCGTACGAGACGAAGTCCCCGCCGTCGCCGATGGTGACCGCGTCCGGGGCCAGCACCTTGCGCAGCTCGCCGTAGATCCGGGCGGGCTTGATCGGGTCGCTCTCCGCGGCCATCGCCTCGGCGTCGCGGGCCTTGCCGGCGTCCTCGGCGGCGCGCAGGCCCTCGATCCACTCACTGTGATCCGCCCGCTTGCCGCTGTGCTCGGCCAGCGCGGTGAGGATGAGCCGCAGGTCGCCGGCGGGTGACACGGCCGTCTCCACGTGCCCGGCGCGCTGGCTCGGCGCGTCGACGATGTGCACGACCTGGGCCGCGCCGAACTCGCCGAAGCCGAGCCGGAAGTCCAGCGGGGTGCCGATGACGGCCACCAGGTCGGCCTCGTTCAGCGCCGGGCGGCGGGCTTTGGCGAAGGCCAGCGGGTGGCCGGGCGGCAGCGCGCCACGGCCCATGCCGTTGGTGAAGACCGGGATCTGCAGCGCCTCGGCGGCGGCCCGCAGCTCGGCGATCGCGTCGCCGCCCCACACGTCGGAGCCGGCGATGATCACCGGGCGCTCGGCGGCGGCCAGCAGGGTCGCGGCCTGGGTGACCTGCTCCGGGTCGGGCTGCACGACCGGGATCTCGGGTGCGCCCGGCGCGGCGACGCCCTCGCTGGAGAAGAGCACCTCCAGCGGCAGGTCGAGGAACGCCGGTCCGCGGTGGGCGGTCAGCGCGGCGGTCAGCGCCTTCGCCACCTCGCCGGGGATCTCCTCGGTGCCGGTGACGGTGGCGGCGTACTTGGTGACCGGGGTGACCAGCGGGACGTGGTCGATCTCCTGGAGGCTGCCGGAGCCCCAGCGGAAAGCGGGAGCCCGGCCGCCGAGCACCAGCACCGGCGAGGCGTTGAAGAACGCGCTGGTCAGACCGGAGATGCCGTTGGTGACACCCGGTCCGGCGGTCAGCACGGCCAGGCCGGGACGGCGCTGCAGCTTGGCGACGGCCTCGGCGGCGAAGACGGCGGACTGCTCGTGCCGTACGTCGTAGATCGGGAAGCCGACCTTGTGCGCGGCGTCGTACAGCGGGAAGACGTGCCCGCCGGAGAGGGTGAACATCTCCGTCACGCCGTACGCCCGCAGCGCCGCCAGCGCCAGGTCCCCGCCGTGGCCCTCGATCATCTCCGCCATGCCAGCTCCCGCCGCTCGATCCTCGCCAGCACGCTACCGGGCGACCGGGAAAAGATGAATCAGACTCGCTCCAGCAGCCGCAGCAGGTCGTCGGCGATGAACCGGGCGGCCTCCTCCATCGACACGCTCGCGATCACGCTGTACGCCGCGACCATGGCCACCACCGGCACCGTGACCAGAATCAGCATGCTGAGCAGCACCTGGAGGAAGCGCAGCGGGCCGCCGGTGCGTTTGCGCTGCCGGGGCACCGGTCGCGACGGCGCGTCCCGTCCGGTCTTGCGCGCGGGCCGTTTGACCGCTGCGGGACGCCCCTGCGGCGGCACCGGCCGGGAGGACACCGCGCCCGAGGCGGAGCGCGCGCCGGGCGGGGACACGGGCCGGCCGGCCACGGAGCCGGTCGCGAACCGGGCGCCGGACGGTGAGATCGGCCGCGTCACAGCCGTGGGCCGCCGCGCTGTTTGGTCGGCTGCTGCGGCCGGGGCCGCATTGTTGGTCGGCGGCGGGGTCCGGGGCAGGGCGTGCACGTCCCAGGAGGGTTCGGACGCGACGGTCTGGTCCGGGTCCGGCACCCAGTGCTGTTGGGCGTCGGGCCACGGGTCGACGGCCGGCGGCGGCAGCAGCTGATCCCGCGCTGACGGCACGGTCTCCGCGTCGTCCAACCGCGAACGCGCCGAAGAGGTCGCCGGAGGCCCCGGGCGCGACGCGGAAGCGCTTGCATGCGGCGCGGAACCCGTCGCAGCACCCGCATGCGGCCCAGACGACGCCGGAGCGCCCGAGTGCGGGGCGGAAGACGCCAGGGCGTCCGAATGCGGCGCGGAAGAAGCGGGGGCCCCCGAAAGCGGGGCAGAAGACGTTGGAGCGCCCGGATGCGGGGCGGATGCCGCTCCAGGGCCTGAATGCGGCGCGGATGCCGCCGGTGTGTCCGAATGCGGGACGGAAGCCGCCGCGTGCGGCATCGCGGCGGCCGGCTGCGGCACCGTGGGCGGTGCCGGGAAAGCGGCCCGGGCGGGGAAAGCGCCCTGCTGCTGCCGGGAGAGCAGCCGCATCTCGGCGGTGGGACCGGGCGCGGCCGGCTCCTCGGCCAGCAGCGCCGCGTCGGCGAGGATGCTGCCCTCGGCGACCACCAGCTCGGGCTGCTCGATCGCCACCGGCGCCTCGCCCAGCGCCCGGTGCAGCAGCGTCGCCACCAGCGGGATCCGGCTCGCTCCACCGACCAGGAACACCCCGGCCAGCCGTCCCTCGGCCAGGTCGGCCCAGCGCAGCAGATCGCGGGTCACCTGCACGGTCTGGTCCAGCACCGGCCGGGCCAGCTCCTCCAGCTCCTCCCGGGTGACGTGCAGCTCCAGGTCGAGCAGCGGCACCACCACGTCGGCCGACTGGAGCCGGGACAGGCGTTCCTTGGCGATCCGGACGTCGTCCCAGAGCTGCCGCTGGGCGCGCCGGTCCTCCAGGGTCGCCGGCTCGGTCAGGCGCTGCCAGATCCCCGGATCGCGCTCGGCACAGAGCTTGCCGATGTGCTCGACGAGCGCGGCGTCGACGTCCAGCCCACCGAGATCGTCCCGGCCGTCCACGGCCAGCACCTCGAAGCCTTCCGCGGTGCGGGCGACGACGCTGACGTCGAAGGTGCCGGCGCCGAAGTCGTGCACCACGACGACCGAGCCGATCGGTACGTCGCGGCCCAGCACCTCGGCGAAGTAGGTGGCCGCGGCGACCGGCTCGGCCACCAGCCGGGCCCGGGTCAGCCCGGCCCGGGCGGCGGCCTCCGCCAGCAGGCCCCGGCGGGTGGCACCCCAGGTCGCCGGGCAGGTGAGGGTGAGCTCGGGGCGGACCGGGCCGACCGCGCGGTGCCACTCGTCGGCCACCCGCACCAGCACCGCGGCGATCATGTCGACGACCTCGAACTCCTGGTCGCCCAGCAGCACCAGCCCGTCGTCGATGCGGCGTTTCGGGTTGGGCTCGAAGCGGCCCGGGTCGCGCCGGGCGCTGTGCACCGCGTCGCGGCCCACCACCAGGTGCCCGCCGGCCTCGGCGTAGACGGCCGAGGGCAGCAGCGGGGAGCCGTCGACGAGGATCGGCCGGGCCCGCCCGTCGGGCCAGCGGGCCACCGCGACGGTGTTCGAGGTGCCGAAGTCGACGCCGAGCGAGTGCCGACCCTGGTCGATGGACATGCGCGCCAGTGTAGGCGCAGCCGGGAAGTTGATGATCTCGCTAGACGAGGCGCCAGCGCAGGTCGCCGTTGCGGTCCCGCTCACAGCGAACGGCCTTGCCCTCGGCGGTCCGGTCGGTCGCTCCCTCGTCGTCGCAGGGCTCGTCGGCAACGGGGATGGGCGCGTCGTCCCCGGGCGCCGGGGCCGACGGTGGCAGCAGCGCGCGATTCGTCGGTGACGTGGTCGGCGCCGGCGGCGGGACGGGCGCCGCGGGCGCTGTGGCGGTCCGGGACGGGCTGATCGACCGGGTGGTGGATCTGCGCACGGCGACCGGGGCCGGGGAGGTCGGCCGTTCGGTGCGGGTCTGCTTCGTGCTGGCGCCCACCGGCCGCCCCGCCTGGTCGCTGGGCGGTGGCGAGTTCGTGCTGGGCACGACGATCGGCGGCCCGGCGAGCTGGGGCTCCGCGGCCCGCCCGCTGGACTTCGCATCGTCACCGCCGAATGTGACGAACCCGATGACCCCGCAGAGCAGGGCCTGGCCGGCGACCAGGGCCACGGCCACGCGCACGGTGCGCCGGACCGAGGTCACGCGCACACCGGGCATCGTCACAGAGGGGAACTTTATGGCAACAGATCGATATCCGCGAGATCTACCGCAGCGTTTCTCGGTTGAGCCCGCGACCGGCTCAGCGGCCGGTGAACTTCGGCTTGCGCTTCTCGACGAACGCCGTGGTGCCCTCGATCCGGTCGTCGGTGGCGAACAGCCCGGCGAAGAGCTGGCTCTCCCAGGCCAGACCCGAGGCCAGGTCGGTGCTCAGGCCCCCGTCGATGGCCAGCTTCGCGGCCCGCAGGGCCAGGGCCGGACCGTTCAGGTACGGCTTGAGCAGCTCGACCGCGCTCGCGTACACGTCGGCGGCGGGCACCACCCGGTCGGCCAGCCCGATCCGCAAGGCTTCCTCGGCGTCCACCATCCGGCCGGAGAACACCAGGTCCTTGGCCTTCGCCGGGCCGATGAGCCGCGCCAGCCGCTGGGTGCCACCGGCGCCCGGGATGAGGCCCAGCTTGATCTCCGGCTGACCGAGCTTGGCGTCCTGGGCGACGACCCGCCAGTCGCAGGCCAGCGCCAGCTCACAACCGCCGCCGAGGGCGTAGCCGGTCACCGCGGCGACGACCGGCTTGGGGATCCGGGCGATCGCGTCGAACGCGCTGGACAGGGCGGCCGCCCGGACGGTCATCTCCTGGTACGTGGTGGTGGTGAACTCGGTGATGTCGGCGCCGGCGGCGAACACCTTCTCCCCGCCGTACACGATCACCGCCTTGATCTGCGGGTCCTCGGCCGCCGTCCGGGCCGCCTCCCGCAGCTCCTCCTGCACCTGGGTGTTCAGCGGGTTCATCGGGGGACGGTCGAGCCGGATCGTGCCGATGCCGTCGCTCGTCTCGAGTCGTACGAACTCACCCACGCGCATGCCTCCCTAGCGATCGTTCAGTCACCGACAGCGTAAGGCCCGGCTCGTCAGGGTAAGTAGCATGGGACACCGAGGAGGGGCGATGATCACCTACTACCGCGATCCGGACGTGCTGGTGACGTCGGCCGGGGTCCGCATGAGCGGCCGGGAGTACCGCCTCGGCGATTTCGCCCAGGTGTGGCACCGGCAGGGCCGCCGTTCGTGGAGCGCGGTCGCCGGGCG